>NZ_JAJALG010000027.1:0-57225 GCF_020515205.1 Alteromonas sp. McT4-15 | reverse complement strand
CTCCACGGCGAGAACGCAGCTTCCCCCGAACAGTTAAGAAGAGACCACAGCGATACAGCAGAAAGAAAAATGCCGCTCACCTTAAGTGAACGGCATTACCTATATGGCGCTTTTTTATTGCCTAGGCATTAATGCAAGTGATGAGTTTGCAAATGTCTGTCCCAATTGCCACCACTCAACCGTTTACATTTTTCCTCGCTATCAAAACGTATTGAAGCAGCCTGAGACTTAATACTATCTAAGGCAATATTCACACTGTTTATAAAGTCCATATTCCACTGCGAGGTAACTGCCGCGTTGCGCTGCGACTCAGTTTGAAACACCGCAACGACATGAGGCGCATGCCAGTGTCCGGTGTGGGTAAGCCACACAAAGCCAACACCGTCTTTTTTAGCCGCTTCGCACACATCGGTAAGCACGTTAACAAGCTTTCTATCCGTCACAAATACTTCTCCTGAACGATTACAGCCAACTGCGTAAGACTGTTTTTGTTACCCACATCCCCACATTTAAAAATACAGTATGCGTATGAGGTTGATGTCATTAATAAATCATATGAATGGCAATTATAGCGCTATATTACTGGTCTAATAAGTACGCGTCACCTACATTGGTACATGAGAATTCTGATCAGATATGTACACAGTGAAAGGCTGTGTTAGAGTTGCGATCAACAAGCGATATAGTGAGTATTAATTTTGTGAATAATACCTTACTATTGCCTGTGCATCAGCTAAGGCTGGATTAATTCTAACAAAAACGTCGTGTAACCCTTGCTGTAACATTAACAATAACAACGATAAAAATGCGTACAAGGCGTGAGCGAAGACACCGATGAACCCTACATCTAAGGATACCATTTTACATGTCAGATTTTAGACAACGCGCACTTGATTACCATGCTAAACCCACGCCGGGAAAAATTCGCGTGGAGCTTTCTACCCCGGCTGATAGCGTTGACGATCTTGCACTCGCCTATAGTCCCGGCGTTGCCGAGCCTGTCAGAGAAATAGCTGAAGATCCTGATAACGCCTATAAGTATACTGCGAAAGGCAATATGGTTGCTGTTATTAGTAACGGTACTGCTATTTTAGGACTGGGTAATCTTGGACCTTTAGCATCTAAACCTGTAATGGAAGGTAAAGCGCTTTTGTTTAAACGCTTCGCTGGACTCGATGCCATTGATATTGAAGTTAAGCACAGAACTACCGAAGAGTTTATTAACACGGTAGCCAACATTGCAGACACGTTTGGCGGTATTAACTTAGAAGATATCAAAGCGCCAGAATGTTTTGAAATAGAACAAGAACTTATCAAGCGCTGTAATATCCCTGTGTTCCATGACGATCAACACGGAACAGCTATCGTTACCGCTGCGGGTATGCTTAATGCCCTTGAAATTCAAGGTAAGTCGATAGAGAGCGCCAAGATTGTATGCATGGGCGCAGGCGCAGCGGCTGTTGCATGCATGGAGCTACTGATTAAGTGCGGCGCGCAGCGCGAGCGTATTTACATGCTCGATAGAAAAGGGGTTATTCACACTCGTCGCGAGGATTTAACCGAACATAAAAAGCTCTTTGCAAATAATACTGACAAGCGCACTCTTGAAGACGTGATGGAAGGCGCTGATATATTTGTAGGCGTTTCTGGTCCAGATGTACTGCCTCCAGAAACGTTAGCATTAATGGCTGAAAACCCAATTGTGTTTGCTTGTTCAAACCCAGACCCAGAAATAAAGCCTGAACTTGCTCACGAAGTACGCAAAGACTTAATTATGGCCACTGGCCGTTCGGACTACCCGAACCAAGTAAACAACGTACTGTGCTTCCCGTTCATCTTCCGTGGTGCTCTGGATGTACGTGCTAAAGCCATTAACGATGAGATGAAAGTGGCCGCGGTTGAAGCGCTGCGCGCTATCACTAAAGAAGAGGTGCCAGCAGAGGTACTTGCGGCAAGTAAAAGTGAGAGTTTGACGTTTGGTAAGGACTATATTATCCCGAAGCCTATGGACCCTCGCTTGTGTGAACGTATCGCGTCTGCGGTATCAAAAGCCGCTATTGAGTCTGGTGTAGCGCGCATCGTGCAAACACCAAATGCTGAATAACAACTAATAAAAACGGCGCTTATCTTAAGCGCCGTTTTTCATTATCTATAGCCAACAATTGTTGAGTATTTGCTTACGCGTCTTCTGTCACGTCATTCTCGAAACTAGGGTCTATGCCCATCTCTTCCATAATACGTCTAGCTTCTGCCGGCACGCGATTAGGATTGTCTTTTCTCAAATCATCATCATTGGGCAGGGGTTGCCCTGTAAATGCATGTAGAAATGCTTCGCACAGCAACTCTGAATTGGTTGCGTGTCGTAAATTATTTATCTGCCGACGAGTGCGTTCGTCTGTCAACGCTTTAAGCACATTAATGGGTATAGAAACAGTGACTTTCTTAACCTGTTCGCTCTTTTTACCATGCTCTGCGTAGGGGTGAATATATTTACCGTTCCATTCTGCCATTGTACTAACTCGGTCTACTCTTATTTATGTTATGAATAGAAATTCTAAACAAGTTCACGAAAAGGTCAATTGAGCAGTGTAAACCTCTTGACGTCTAGACATATATTCTTTAATTTAGACGTCTAAACGTCTATATGATTACTATTTTGAGAGAATAAGCCATGGTTTCTTACGCACAGGGTATCGATGCATTAAATCAGTCACTATCAGAGCTGCGTGATATTGATGTGTCTTTTGAGTTTTTCCCACCGAAAACCGAAGCCATGGAAAAAACACTCTGGAAATCAGTTGAGCGTCTTGCGCCGCTAAAACCAAGTTATATGTCAGTAACCTATGGTGCAAACAGTGGCGAGCGCGATAGAACACACGATGTGGTAAAGCGCATTCAACAACAAACAGGCGTAGCAGCTGTGCCGCATTTAACCTGTGTTGATGCAAGCCGTGAAGAGTTAAAGCAAATTGCACAAGATTACTGGGACTCCGGCATTCGCCGTATCGTTGCCCTGCGTGGTGACTTACCACCGGGTGTCGATAAAACAGAAATGTACGCGTCAGACTTAGTCGCATTGCTAAAAGACGTGGCTGATTTTGACATTTCAGTTGCAGCGTATCCTGAAAAACACCCTGAAGCACCTAACGCTCAATTCGATCTACTGAATTTAAAGCGCAAAGCTGAAGCGGGCGCCACAGAAGCCATTTCACAGTTCTTTTTTGATACCAGCGTATTCTTACGCTTTAGAGACCGTGCCGCCGCCGCAGGGGTAGACCTAGACCTGGTGCCCGGAATATTACCCGTTACCAATTACCAAACTTTGGTGAAGTTTGCCGGGTTTACCAATGTGCACGTACCGGGTTGGCTACATAAAATGTTCGACGGATTAGATGAGGACGACCAAGCAACACGTAACCTTATTGGTGCCAACATTGCCATGGACCAAGTTAAAGTGTTGGCAAAAGAAGGCGTTAAACATTTTCACTTCTACACGCTTAATCGCAGTGAGTTGAGCTATGCCATTTGTCACATGCTTGGAGTGCGCGGAAACGGATAAATAGCTTTTTACACAAAAGTTTTGCTACAACGTCTTCTCACAGTTAACATTTCATAAGGTGCGCTAAGGTGCACCTTATTCTTATCTTAAGTCATTGAGTGTTATCGGGAGAGCTAGCGTGGATTTAGACAGGGTAAAAGCCATATATAGGGACGTTGCCCCGCAGGTCAAAGATCTCTTTGATATCTTTATTAAGCGCTGCAAAGAAGACAATATTGCGGTGTCCGCTGGGCATTTAGCTTATGTCACTTTACTCTCGCTTGTCCCTTTTATAATGGTGACGTTTACCATAATGTCAGCGTTTCCCGCATTCGCATCGGTACGCAGCAAGCTCGAGCACTTTATTTTTAGTAACTTTGTGCCAACCGCCAGTGATGTTGTTCACAAATACATGACTGACTTTGTGGGAAATGCGTCACAAATGAGTGCCATTGGTATTTTGTCACTGCTCGTCGTTGCACTTTTGCTTATTTCAAATGTCGATAAAACCCTTAATCGAATATGGCGTACGCAAAGTGACAGACCCATCATCTATACCTTTGCGATTTATTGGATGGTTATAACGCTTGGCCCCATGCTTATTGGCTCAAGTGTTATTGTAAGTTCATATCTAACAGGCCTTGCTGCGTTTACCGAAGAATATACACCAGGCCTTGGCACTTTCTTGCTCAGTTTAGTGCCAAGCGGCGCTGCCATGCTCGCGTTCGCTATTTTGTATATGGTAGTGCCAAACAGACGGGTATTTGCGCGCCACGCCTTCGCGGGTGCGTTAGTTGCCACTATCGCATTTGAAATGACAAAGTCAGGTTTTGCACTTTACGTCACCAACTTTCCCTCTTATGAGTTAATTTACGGTGCACTTGCGGTTATACCCATCTTGTTTTTCTGGGTTTATTTGTCGTGGATCATCGTGTTATTTGGTGCCGAATTCACATGTAGTTTGGGTGAAGCATTTGAGAATAGAAAAGCGGAACACGAGCCCAGAAAGGTCCCTCAAGAATAGGTGTGAGGATAGAAGCTATCTAGCGCGTGAATTACGCACAAAAAAAGGGAGCTGCAGCTCCCTTTCTAAATAGCTCTGCTATTAGTTTTTCATTGACGCAATAAACGCATCAGACTCAGCAATGGCTGAGTTCATTTGGCGAATAAGCTGAGCAACATTGTTCTCAATAGTCGATAATTCACCTTGCAGTGCACCAATGGCACTCGCATTTAGGTTGTGTTTTAAATACAACACATTGTCTTGTAAGGCCGTTAATACTGGCGGCATTTTGCTTTCAGCATTTCGCATAGCGCTCATAAGCGACTTATAACGACGCTGCGTTTCACGCAACTTTGCAGCACTATCACGCTTAAGCGATGCATTTTGGTACTTTTCTAGCTCTTCCTGCCATTCATCGAAGAGCGCTTCGGCAACACTTTCCACCTTATCGATACGAGCACTCACCTCTTCGGCAGCCGCTACGCTATCTTCGTACTGCCCGTTTAAACGGTCATATACATCTTCAAGTTCACCGCCATCAAAGGCAACCGCAGCACTAAATGCTTCAAGTGCAGAACTAAACTGCTCTTGCGCGTCTTCTTGTGACTCTTTGGCATTTTCAACACGGTCTACTAAGATATCGCGCTTTTCTACGCCAACCTTTTCCCATGCCGCATAGTAAGCAGACTGACAACCGCTAAGGGCTACCATTGCCACAAAGACTGATGCTATGAGTTTCATTAGGCTAATCTCCACCCTTGTAGCGCGCTGCGCTGATAATACAAATTAAATGTAAAATGACACCTAGGGGCCAAAATACAACGGCTAACACCACAGTGGCCGCAAGTGCATAAGACACACCTACCGCTACGAAGTAAAACAGCGCTCCTAAAATGCGGCCTTGTACTAAATGCCCTAAACCAGGGATAAAAAAGTTACAAATAGCGGCAATAACGTTACCACCTGATCCTTGACCTGCCATATAAACATCCTCGCATTTATGACTATAATGTGATTAGCTAGTACGCATAACACTTTTTCTAGCGTTTATCTTTTTGTGAAACAACCAACAAGATTCGGCGTTAGGAAGGTGAAAGCGGTAAGCTCGCGTAAGTCTTATAATGATAAATTAAACTAAAACAGGCACTCGCACAACGCGCAGAAACAAAATGAAACGACTTTACCCCGATGTCACCTGCTATCAAAATGGATTTATAGACGTAGGAAGCGGGCACTCGCTCTACTTCGAGCAAAGTGGTAACCCTAACGGGATACCTGTATTGTTTGTTCACGGTGGACCCGGTGCAGGTCTGCCACCCAACTATAAGTGCTTTTTCGACAGCAACAAGTATCGCATTATAGGCTATGAGCAGCGTGGCTGTGGTCGCTCTACTCCTATAGCCTCAACATCAAATAACGACACGGCAAACAACGTCAACGATATTAATGTATTGCGCGAGCACTTAGGCATTTCTCAGTTATTGCTGTTTGGTGGGTCGTGGGGCTCTACCTTAGCGTTGCTTTATGCAATTGAATATCCTCAAAGGGTGACAGGGTTAATATTACGCGGTGTATTTCTGGCAAGACAGCAAGATAGAGACTGGTTTCTTTCTCCTCAAGGTTGCGCAGCACAACTGTTTCCTGAGTACTACAGGAAATTCACTAAAGATATTCCTGAGCCTATCACTACCGCCGCGGTTTGCGATTTTTACAGCGAAGCCCTGCATTCAAACAATGAAGTGTTGCGTCATGCCGCACTAAAACGGTGGTATCAATGGGAAGAACGTCTATCGCGTATTACGCTACCGCCTGGCGTTGGTGATTGTACTTCTCACTATCCCATGCAGTTAGTCACCTGCCTAGCCACGCTAGAATGCCATTTCCTTTCAAATAAATGCTTTATCCCCGAGAACTATATTCTTGATAATATAGACAAAATACGCCATATTCCCGCCACTATAATTCACGGTCGATACGACATGATCTGCAAGACAGAAGCCGCAGAAATGCTTCACAAAGCATGGCCTCAAAGTCAATTGCAGATTATTCCAGATGCGGGGCACAGCACATCAGAACCCAGTATTGGGTACGCTTTGTGCAGAGCAACCCGTGATATGTCGCGTTTTCTTCGGGAGTCAAAGAAGTGATAGGACTAATCCAACGCGTTTCACAAGCGAATGTCACAGTAGCCGGCGAAGTTGTGGGCGAAATTGGTAAAGGCATGCTCGTGTTGCTTGGTGTTGAAAAAGACGATGGCGATGCGCAAATTGAAAAGCTCGCTAACAAATTATGCCGTTATCGCATGTTTAGTGATGAAGACGGTAAGATGAATTTAAACGTCGAGCAAATTGATGGTGAAATTTTAGTTGTGTCGCAGTTTACGTTAGTTGCAGATACTCAAAAAGGCAACCGTCCCGGCTTTTCCAGGGGCGCCACTCCACAGCATGGCGAGGCGATTTATCATAAATTCATTGAAGCACTCAATAAAAAAGGAATGCGCGTTGCTACAGGGCAATTTGGTGCTGATATGCAAGTGGGCCTCATTAACGATGGACCCGTGACATTTCATTTTCAGGTGTAACCCACGATAGTGTTGCACCAATGCTTCAACGTATTTCTGCTTACATATTTAAACTTGTGCCAAGGTAACGGTTACGTTTAAATAGCAATTCACTCTTACAAAAAGGTCGGTTTATTGTGTACAAGGTTGTAACGCCAAAGAGCGATGCCGAGTTTGACGCTTACTTTCATTTTCGCTGGGAGCATTTACGCCAGCCTTGGAACTTCCCTCCTGGGTCGGAAAAAGATGAATATGAACAAGTTGCCGAACACCGCATTATTACTAACCGTAACGGTGACATTGTTGCCTGCGGTCGCGTGCATTTAAACACGGCTGAAGAAGCGCAAATTCGCCATATTGCCGTACACCCCGAACATCTTAGAAAAGGGTTGGGGCAAATGATGATGGCAGCACTTGAGAACGTCGCTAAAGACTTAGGGGCAATTCGCGCAGTAACCAATAGTCGAGAAATCTCTATCGATTTTTTCAGTGCCTGTGGTTTTGAGATTGAGCGTGAAGCCCCTAACGAATTGGGCATGCTTAAACGCCAGCAGATGGTGAAGAAGTTTTCTGAAAACAACACCCTTGTGCTGCACCCTAAATGGTGTAAGACGCTACAAGATACGTGGACAGAAACTATTCCTATCACTGAGCACATGGGTATTAAGCTTTATCAGTATACGGGAAGAACCTTAGAGACCCGCGCTTCACTGAATAAAAACATCAATATTCACGGTACTATGTTTGCTGGTAGTATTTTTTCATTGGCCACCCTTACGGGATGGGGAATGATTTATCTGCAGTTAAAAGAGCGTGGGTTAGACGGAGACATCGTGCTTGGCGACGGTGACATTCACTATCACAAACCCATTACCATGAAGCCACGTGCAATCTGCAATATCGAAACGCTGTCAGGGAAGTTTAAGCCTTTAGAGAA
Source organism: Alteromonas sp. McT4-15 (assembly GCF_020515205.1). Lineage (NCBI taxonomy): Bacteria > Pseudomonadati > Pseudomonadota > Gammaproteobacteria > Alteromonadales > Alteromonadaceae > Alteromonas > Alteromonas sp. McT4-15. The sequence goes on along the minus strand of NZ_JAJALG010000027.1, from coordinate 49,187 downwards.
GAACCATAAAGCACGCTTTGAGTTAAGTGTGGCGATCCTTGATGGAGATAACCCTGTTGCGGAGTTTGAAGGTGTATTTTGGGTACTTCCCCCGTCTAAGAACGAAGAAGAATAAGCGTTAAAGCTCAGCTTATTAACAATAATAGTCGGCTTAACGCAAGGTAAGACAGGTCAACAGATAATAAAAAAGCGCCATTCAGGCGCTTTTTTGTATCTCTAAAATAGCTTTACGCTACCATTGCTGCTTGCAGCTTCTTCATCGCGTTCTTTTCGATTTGACGAACGCGCTCTGCAGACACTTGGTACTTGTCAGCTAAATCTTGCAGCGTAATTTTGTTATCTGCCAACCAACGCGTCTCGATGATATCTTGACTGCGCTCATCAAGCGTCTTGATGGCTGAATATAGGCGCTTACTTGCAGCTTTGTCCCAGTCGTTATTAATAACATCAGTTTCTACGTCAGAAGATTTATCTTCCAAGTATTGAACAGGTGCAAAATTGCCCGTTTCGTCTTCATCTGCCGTTAAATCAAACGCTTGGTCTTGGCTGCTCATACGCGCTTCCATCTGAAGCACTTCTTTTGTACTCACACCCAATTCGTCAGCAACCGTCTGTACTTCATCATGCGTAAACCAGCCAAGGCGTTTCTTCGCTTTACGTAAATTAAAGAACAACTTACGCTGTGCCTTCGTGGTCGCAACTTTAACGATGCGCCAGTTTTTAAGTACAAACTCATGAATTTCGGCTTTGATCCAATGTACCGCAAAAGAAACCAAGCGAACGCCCACTGTAGGGTCAAAACGCTTAACGGCTTTCATCAGACCGATATTACCTTCTTGAATTAGATCAGCTTGTGGCAAGCCGTAACCTGAATAAGACTTTGCAATGTGCACAACAAAACGAAGATGTGACATTACTAGCTTTCGAGCGGCTTGTAAGTCTTCGTCTTCGCGAAGGCGCACTGCCAACTCGCGCTCTTCCTCAGCGCTAAGCATATCAATGCTGCTTACAGCTTGAATGTAGCCTTCGATGCTACCGCTGTGTGGCACTGACAGGGCCATAGATTGCAAATTATTGCTCATTGTTCACCTCATTTATTGCCGCTTCATATTAGCAAAGTAACTGAAGCCGCGCGAGACCTAATTAAGATATGAAGTCTAACCGATATGTAGGTATAGTGACTTTTCACACAATATCAAGACCTACATGTAGAAAAAAAGTTCAAATTTCTGTAGATACTCCCACCTATAAACTAACTTGGTCACAAGAACGCTTATAAATTGCAAGAGTGGAACTTAATAATACGACTTTTTATTACAATAGTATTATACGGACGCGAATAAATTTTTGTTTACCGCTAATCTCAGCGTGATGAAAACTACCGTATTCGCTCGCTTAACTTATCAATTAGTATCAATTAGGCTATTTGATTTGTTGCAACACATGATATGTCTTGCTTTTCGCAATGGAAACTGAAAATAATAGATTGATGTAATCGATTTTTTGCACTACTACCGCTGCAGCGCTTTTCTTTAGACACAAACTATAAAAAATAAGTCGATGTATAAGGGATGCCATTCATGCAGCAAAGAGGGATTTGATGTTTGCTTATGTCGCTAGACAACCTATATTCGATGTAAATCGCGAAGTTTACGCCTACGAATTACTTTTTAGAATTGGCGAAGAAAACTGCTTCCCTGATATTCCTCCTGATGAGGCAACGTCGAAAATTCTTACCTCCACTCACCTGAGTTTGGGTATAGAAGAAATCACAGGTGATAAGAAGGCGTTTATTAATTTTCACCGTGACACCCTCATGTTTCGCTTTCCCACATCGCTTGATGCAAGCAAAGTCGTCATAGAAGTGGTTGAGACAGTTGAGGTGGATGATGCACTTGTCGCGGCATGCAAGCACATCAGAGGGTTAGGTTACCCGATTGCACTAGACGACTATGATATGAAAGGGAAATGGGAGGACTTCATCCCTTTCACTAGTGTCGTCAAAATCGATATTACAGAAATCCCTCACGACAAAATTCCCGCCCTTGTAGAACGCTTTAAATCGAAAAAAATAAAACTTGTCGCTGAGCGAATCGAAACCTACGAAGAGTTTCGAAAGTTCAAGGAAATGGGTTTCGACTATTTTCAGGGTTATTTTTTAGCCCGACCAGAAATTGTTCGACATCGCAAGCTAGGCCCAAGCAGCTTAACAATGATGCAGCTGATGACATTGAGTAGTCAAAGCAAACTCAACTTTGACGAAGTGAACAAAATTATTGAGCGCGATCCATCATTAACCTATTTGCTACTGCGCTTTATCAATAACCCCTTAGTCAACAAACGTCACAAGATCACTTCACTTAAACACGCTTTGACCTTTATGGGCGAGTTAGAAGTGAAGAAGTTTATTTCGTTGCTTGCGCTTGCGAATTTGAATGATGGTCAACCAACCGAACTCATGCAAATGGCACTGGTTCGCGCTAAATTTTGTGAATTGGTGTACACCAAAATTCATAGCAATGACGACCCAATGACAGGCTTTTTGACGGGCTTACTATCGCTACTTGATGCCATGATGGAACAAAGTATTGAAGATCTGGTGAGTAAAGTGCCAATAAGCGATGAGGTAAAAGATGCCTTGTGTGGAAAACCGGGTTTGCTTCGCAACTGCCTCACACTGTCGCAGTACTTCGAACGCGCAAAATGGGCGGGTATTCAGCAGTTTGCAAACAAGTATGAGATTAAACAAAGCCTACTGCATAGCTACTACAATGAAGCAATAAAATGGGCGAAACATATGCACAACGCAGCGCTTAACGACAATAATGAGTAGAATTAATAACAACAATAGTTGTTAGTTTGCGTTTACATATCTTAGACTACAAAAAGAGCTGCTATTTTTTAAGCAGGCTCATAGAGTTAAGTAATGCGTTTGAGCCGGTTTGGCGCCAAAGGATAGGCAATCAAATCTTATTAGGCACGCGCTACCATGTTGAATCAGGAAAGAATTATGTTCGCGTTTATTGCCCGTCAGCCCATATTAGATAAAAGCAAAAGTGTTTTTGCATACGAACTGCTTTTTCGCGACGGTAAGAGTGGATCTTATCCAGAGCATAGCGAAGAAAAATCAAAGTTTATTACCGAGCAATTTCACCCTCTGGGTTTAGACGACATCTGTGGTGAGAAGAAGTCATTCATCACATTTTCTTCTGACACACTTATTTCTCGCTTCCCTACAAATTTGAATCCCGACTCTGTCGTGGTAGAGCTTGCTGACCCTACCGACACAAGTAGCGGTTTGTTTGAAGCGTGTCAGCACATAAAGCAATTAGGTTTTCAGCTGGCCATTGACGATCCTATGATGGTGGGCTCAAAACACGACATTTTTCCACTTATTGATATCGTTAAAGTTGACGTTACAAAGGGTCGCTTTGAGACCATTGAGAAACAAATCCCCCGTTATCACGATGCCAATGTGCAATTAGTCGCTGAGCAAGTTAACACTCAGGACAATTTTTCAACGTGCGTTGACTTAGGCTTTGACTTCTTCCAAGGGTATTTTTTCTCTCAGCCAGAAGCGCGTATTCTTAGACAATTGCCAGCATCGAAAATGAATGTCGTGGACTTGATGGGCGAAAGCGCTAATGCTGACTTTGACATTGCGCGCATCAGTCAAATTATTGAGCGCGATGCAACATTAAGCTTTTTACTGCTGAAGTTTATCAATAACCCAACTATCAATAAGCGATACAAAATCACTTCACTTCGCCATGCATTGAATTACATGGGAGAAGTAGAGATTAAGAAGTTTATCGCGCTACTAAGCCTAACGAATTTAGGTGACGAAAAGCCGCTTGAAATTATCCATATGTCTTTGGTTCGCGCCAAGTTCTTCGACTTGCTTGCTGAACGCCGGGGACTCAAAAACAACCCGCCTATTTCATTTTTGGTTGGTTTGTTTTCACTGCTAGAAGGTCTGCTTGACCAATCAATGACAGACATATTAAAGCAGCTTCCACTATCAGAAGAGGTAAACGATGCCTTGCTGGGTAAGAATGTTGAATTAAATAGTTACATGACATTAGTAAGGGCTTTTGAAAGTGCCCTTTGGATGAATGTTATCAAGCAAGCAAAGCTATTGGATATTGACCAAAAGCAGCTTCACGTTTTGTACAATCAGGCCATTGTATGGGGTAACGGCGTAAGAAGTGCCATTTCATCACATTACCCCCGCGCGATTGCTTAGCATTTGTTATAAAAAGCAAAAAGGCCCTACAAGGGCCTTTTTTAATTACGCTGTTTTTTAAGCTATATCTACTTAAATTATATTTCCTAAAATTCTGTGTTCAAAAATTATTTGGGCTCAATTTGTCGCACGTGACGCTGCACTGAAATCAGAGAGCCTAACAATCCGAGTAATATAGATAACCCCAACATAGTCAGTAACGCACTTCCGGTTAACCCTGTGATGTTGAACTCTTTTTGATACATAGAAGCAAATGTTGTAATACTGCTATCCATCCACCATAAAATAATGATCACCGCAAACCAGGCCATTAAGCCACCAAGCAGCCCATACCAAAAGCCCGTGTACAAAAACGGACGATGGATAAATGCATCTGTCGCGCCTACCAATTTCATTACGACGATTTCATCATACTTATTGAGGATATTAAGGCGAATGGTGTTACCGATAATTAGCACCACTGCAATAAATAACAATAGGCCAATTAACGTGACCAAGTCTCTGGCGATATCAATGACCGCATAGAGGCGCTCAAGCCACTCAATATCTAGCTTACCTACATCGACTTCTCGCTGTTGCCTTAGTTTATCTAACAGTGCTTGCGCTGCGGTAGGCGACGCGTGTTTTTCATTTGGCGTAACTAATACAACATCGGGCAGCGGATTTTTTTCTAGGTAGGCAATGGCATCACCGAGTCCTGATAAATGCTGAAACTCTTTTAATGCGTCATCAGCTGGAATGTATACCACACTGTCGATTTCCGACCATGTGTTGAGCCGAGCTACCAGTTGTTGTGAACTAGTCGCCGACACATTGGGCTTTAGAAACAAGGATATCTCCGATGCCTGGTCCCACCCTGCGGTAATTTTTTCGGTGTTTTTGACCATAATATACAAGGTGCTTGGCAATGTGATACTTAGTCCCAAAACACCTATGGTCATGAGCGATGCCATGGGCTGTCGCCATAATTCACCTAGGCTTGAAAGCGCTTGTCTGACATGGCTCACAAAAAACATCACAATGGTTTGCAGTAATCCAACCTTTGACGATGAAGCACCTTGGGCTCGGCCTTTGAACAAAATACTCATGACCAGTCTCCATCGACGGTGGTGTCTAACTCTTCGGTCAACCCATCGGTAATCATTTGTCCATTCTTAAGCGTTAGCGTGCGGTAGCGCATGCGAGCAATGAGTCCTAAATCGTGGGTGGCAATAAGCACTGACACACCAGCTTGATTGAAATCTTCAAAAAGGCGAATGATTTCCATCGACAGTTTAGGGTCAAGGTTACCAGTTGGTTCGTCGGCCAATAACAAAGGAGGTTTATTCACAACGGCTCGTGCTATGCCAACGCGCTGTTGCTCACCACCAGAAAGCGTAATAGGCAAGCATCTGACCTTGTCTCGTAGACCCACCATTTCAAGTGCAGCTTCAACACGCTTGCGTATTTCTTTGTGAGTATACCCTTCAATAACTAACGGCAATGCAACATTGTCAAAAACTGTTTTATCCATAAGCAGCTGATGACTTTGAAAAATCATGCCGATATCACGACGGATATAAGCAATGTCACGGCGAGTAATACTATTTAGATCATGCCCATTAATAAGCACTCTACCTACAGTAGGTCGCTCCATAATACTGATAAGTTTGAGCAATGTGCTTTTACCCGCACCAGAGTGGCCCGTTAGAAAGGCCATTTCCCCTGGGGCGATATGGAAATTCACCTTACTTAAGGCGCGCTGGCCGCCAGGGTAGGTTTTGCTTACCTGCTCAAACTTTATCATTATTGTTCCCTACTGCCGCGTTAGATTAGCTTTGTGGTGTTTCCATTTCGCTAAACAAGGCATCTATAAATTCTTGGCCATCGAATTGACGTAAATCGTCAATGCTCTCGCCGACACCTATATACCTTATCGGAATGTTAAACTGATCAGCAATAGAGAATATAACGCCACCTTTTGCTGTGCCATCTAACTTGGTCAATGTGATCCCCGTTAAACCAACTGCTTCATTAAACAATTTAGCCTGACTAACAGCGTTCTGTCCTGTTCCAGCATCTAATGTCAACATGACTTCATGAGGCGCATTGGGGTTAAGCTTTTTCATTACCCTAACCACTTTTTTGAGTTCTTCCATTAAATTGTTTTTGTTTTGCAAACGGCCTGCAGTATCGGCAATCAGCACATCAGTACCACGTGATTTTGCCGCTTCAAGTGCATCGTACAGTACCGATGCACTGTCAGCACCTGTATGCTGAGCAATAACCGGAATATCATTGCGCTCACCCCACACCTGCAGCTGCTCCACCGCTGCCGCTCTAAAAGTATCGCCCGCAGCTAGCATGACTTTTTTGCCCTGTTGCTGGAACTGCTTAGCTAGTTTGCCGATAGTTGTGGTTTTACCTACGCCGTTTACGCCCACCATAAGGATAACGAAAGGCCCTTCAGCTGCGTCGTGCGCTTGCATAACTTCAGGTAACGGTTGGTTCACTTTTGACAGCATACCTGCCATTTGTTGCTTAAGAATGTCTAATAAGGCTTCAGCATCTTTAAGCTGTTTGCGCGAGGCACTGTCGGTAAGGTGATTGATTATCTTTTGCGTGGTGTCCATGCCCACGTCGGCGACAAGTAACTGAGTTTCAAGATCTTCATATAGCTCATCGTCTATAGCCTTGCCTTTAAACAAGCTAACGATACCACTACCTAAATTTTCTTTCGTACGTGACAAACTGTCTTTTAATCGAGCAAAAAGAGACTTTTTCTCTTTTGGTTCAGCCTCAGCTTGCGCTTTAGCCTGTGCTTCTGCCTCAGCTTGCGCCTTCGCCTGTGCTTCTGCTTCAGCTTGCGCCTTTGCCTGTGCTTCTGCTTCAGCTTGCGCCTTCGCCTGTGCTTCTGCTTCAGCTTGCGCCTTCGCCTGTGCTTCCGCCTCAGCTTGCGCTTTTGCCTGTGCTTCCGCCTCAGCTTGCGCCTTCGCCTCGGCTTGCGCCTTTGCCTGTGCCTCTGCTTCAGCTTGTGCCTTCGCCTCAGCTTGCGCCTTTGCTTGTGCTTGTGCCTCTGCTTCAGCTTGCGCCTTCGCCTGTGCTTCTGCCTCAGCTTGCGCCTTCGCTTGTGCTTCTGCTTCAGCTTGCGCCATTGCCTGTGCTTCCGCCTCAGCTTGCGCCTTGGCCTGTGCTTCCGCCTCAGCTTGCGCTCTTGCCTGTGCTTCTGCCTCAGCTTGCGCCTTCGCCTGCGCTTCTGCCTCAGCTTGCGCCTTCGCTTGTGCTTCCGCCTCAGCTTGCGCTCGTTTTTCTGCTGCGGCATTTTCTTGCGCTTGTTGCTGCGCTACCTCTTGCGCCTGTTGCGCTTTTTCTTTCTCTGCTTTTTTATTCTTGCTGAACCAGCCAAAAAGTTTCGACATTGTTAGGACAAATCCTTATAAATTCTGAGCAAATTCGGCTACACTTGCCGCCTATTGTATGAACGCATGATACCATTGTCAGCCACTATGAAGCGAGTTTCTCGCCCATCTCGGGCACCATCTTCCGCAAAAAAACGTCAGACCGCAAAAAATGTGCATGCACCGCAACGCGGACAACCGGGCCAAATACGTATAATTGGGGGCCAATGGCGAGGACGCAAGCTCCCCGTGCTGGATGCACAAGGGTTACGACCTACCACAGATAGAAATAAAGAAACGCTATTTAACTGGCTTATGCAGCGTGTTAACGGCGCCCGTTGCCTAGATCTTTTTGCAGGCTCAGGAGGTTTGGGACTAGAAGCGCTTTCTCGTTATGCCACGCACTGTGACTTTATTGAATTAGATAAGCAAGCCAGTGCGCAATTGAAAGCGAATTTAGCAACGCTGAAAGTCGAGCCAGCCGTTACTGCCCGTGTCCATAATGGCGATGCGCTGAACATAGTGAAGTCTCTTGCACAAACGCCTTATGACATTGTTTTTGTCGACCCACCCTTTAATCAAAACTTGGTTGAGCCAGCGCTCAATGCTCTGGTAAGCAATGTACAAGTGGGGAGTGTTATTTATCTAGAGCACGAAAGCAGCTTATCAACGCCGCCGTTACCGGATAACTGGCAAATTACTAAAGAAAAGCGCACAAATGCACTAGTCTACATGCTGATAGAAGTTGTTAGTTGACACACTAGGCTACATTTCAAGCCCTATATTCGAGATACCAGCCTCTAACGCAAGCTGTTTCATTTCATCAACAGCTTTAGCCGGATACTTGGCTTGTTCAACATAGTCTAAAAGCTCGTTTTGCACTTCCACTTCAAACTCCATAAGCGGGTGCGATTTTACACTTTCATCGTCCGCTTCATCTGTCGCTAGAAGGTATGCTTCAACGCTGCCTTGCGACAATTTGCTAATAACCACCGCACCTTGAGGATCATCACCCGCGACTAAATTGAGCAATCCGGCCAAACCAATAGCGGCATCAATTGCAGGGTAAACGCCGTAATTATCAAATTCACTCGTATCAGGTGTGGCAACTTCGACCTTTTCCAACTGAACAGCAACATTGAATTTGCTTTTAGGCGACTTCAGCGACTCCCACACCAAGTTAAGGCAGTTGCGAAGACCAGTAGCATCGCCTGTTTCTGTGACTTCACAGAAAAGCGCGTAGTTCGGCAACATGCGTTCAAGCAATGCTGCGCCAAACGCAACCGCTTTCCAACCTTCAAGTGCGCGAACACGACCAAATGTATTGAGTTTTTGCTTCGCCATTTATAGTGCTCCAGTGGCATGCATAAAGTATTGAGACACACCATCCAATAACATTTGAATAGCTATCATAACTAAGATCATCCCCATTAAGCGCTCCATTGCCACTAGGCCTCGCTCACCGAGAATTTTGTGAAATACGTTTGAGAACATCAATATTACGGCGCTAATTGACCACGATGCAGCAAGCGCGATAGACCAATCTGTCATTCTATCAGGCGCTTGGTTGGCCAAGAGAATAAGTGCCGCCAGCGTTGATGGGCCTGCAATCATGGGAATAGCAAGAGGAACTAAAAACGGCTCTTCACCCACGGCGAGTCCACTAGGGTTACCCGAAGAAGGAAAAATCATTTTTAGTGCGATTAAAAATAAAATGATACCACCAGCAATGCTCACCGTTTCTTGTTCGACATTCAAAAAGTTAAGCACCGACTGCCCACTGAACAGAAACAAAAACAAAATGCCCAACGCAAAGAGCAACTCGCGAATCATAATAAATTGACGTCGTTTAGGCTCGATTGACTTTAGCACCGACATAAACACAGGCAGATTACCGAGTGGATCCATGATCAAAAAAAGCATGATTGCAGCAGACCAAGTATCCATTAATAGTACTCTCCAGAATGTGATAAAGGGCAAGGCGGTATTGGCGCGCAATGGTAAACCAAGCTACGCAAGTTAAAAACACCAATCTCGCATTGAAAGCGAAAATTACTCGAAAAATAATAAATATACGCTTAAATAATAAGGTAACGACGGAACATTACCTAATTTTCTTAGTCATGGTATAGATGCTTAAACGTTTTAAGGCAAAGGGTATTGACTATCTACACCTTTTGGATAATGTCTTAACTGCATGGCTTTTGATGTAATGACAGGTTCCGACGTTTTTGTTCGTGACTTTTAACTTCAAGAATAAGAATAACCAAAATACAACAAGTGGATAAATACAATGAGTTTAATGACAGTCAAAGAGGTAGCCGCGTTTTTAGGTGTACAAGAAGTTCGCGTTGAGCGTTTGGAGCGTGAGAGCCTTTTAGTGTCGAAGGACAAAGATACCGACGGCAACCCACTTTTTGATAGTGGCGATGTTGAGCGTTATAAGCAATTAGCAGAGCGCTTAGGCGGCATCTAGCCTGATTCATGCCCTATAAAATTGAAAAAAGGCACAATCCTGCGATTGTGCCTTTTTCATTGCTATGCGCCGCTTAAAAAGGTTAAGAGGGCTTATAATCTTTTAGCATGCGTGCAATCGAACGAATACCCTTAGCTGTTGCGCCAACCGGCATTTCAGCTGTTGCACCACCGTGATAAGCAGCCGCCAAGTCTAAGTGAACCCAGCCTTCATGTTTTACGAATCTAGACAAAAAGCCCGCTGCATTTGAGGCACCGCCGCCACCGCCACCTTTCATCGGACGGCTATTGGCAGTATCAGCGAAGGCTGATGGGCAGCGCTCTGCATGAAATGCTTCTAACGGTAGTGGCCAGAAGCGCTCGTTTTCTGCTTTTGCCGCCGCTAACATTTGTGCCTGTGCATTTTCATCTAGTGAAAAAATTCCATGGTAATCAGAGCCTAGTGCCACTACCGCTGCGCCTGTGAGCGTCGCAGCATCGATAATAAGCGGAGCGCCGGTGTCAGTTGCGGCCATCAAACCATCTGCAAGTACCAAGCGACCTTCAGCGTCGGTATTCACCACTTCAACGGTTACCCCGTTTTTGTATGTGAGTACATCGCCCAGTTTGTAAGCATGTCCACTAATTAAGTTTTCAGCACAACACAAAATCAACTGAATACGCTTTTCAATACCTTGCGTAATCGCTAAGCCGAGTGCCCCTGTTACCGTTGCGGCACCACCCATATCGCATTTCATATCAAGCATGCCTTCACTTGATTTAATGCTATAACCACCACTGTCGAAAGTGATACCTTTACCCACTAGCACTGCATCTACTGGAGCGCTGTCGTTTCCAGTAGGATTGTAATCTAGTACTAGCATGGCAGGCGGGCGCTCACTACCGCGACCTACGTTGTAAATGCCAATCCACCCCTGCTCTTTCAGGTCTTCTCCAACGGTCATCGTATAAGAAACCTTGTCACCGCCAAGTGACGCAAGCCACGTTGCCGCACGTTCTGCTAATGTCTCTGGGCTTAAGTCTTCGGGTGTATCGTTAACCAGTTGTCGAGTAAACAGTAATGCTGCGTACTCTTGCTCTAATGCCGATTTATCAGCATTGTCGACCCAAGTAATGGCGCCAGGCTTGCGCGCACGCGTAAAGCTCATGGCGAACGCCCATTGCTGCTCTTTGTGCCACTCACCCGCTAAAGAGACTTCAGGCAAGTTCAGACCGTCGAGCTTTCTTGCTGCTTGTTGAATTATGCGCTCGTTGTGTGACTCATCGGGTAAATGAATGACCGCGCCAGACTCGGTAAACGAAAGTTTAGCGCCTTCGCCCCATGTACTTTGAGCGGTTTCTGTCGATAGGCTAACGGTAAATATTGCCATTAGATGTGGCTCCTTTATGTCCTAATAATTCGCAAGCACATTCTGGCTTGCATAAATGTCTGTTATTCTGCGCGCTTGTTCTCACAATTAAGGAGAATCATGGAATTTTCATCTTCACTCATACGCGGCACGCTTATAAAAAGATACAAACGATTTTTGGCCGACGTTGAACTTGCTAACGGTACTATAGTAACCGCGCATTGCCCTAACACTGGTGCGATGACAGGCTGCGCTGAACCCGGATACACCGTATATTTAAGTGAATCTACCAACCCTAAGCGAAAACTCAAATACACTTGGGAACTGGCACAAACGTTTAGCGGCCATTTTATTGGTATTAATACCCACAATGCTAATAAGTTGGTGGCACAAGCATTGAATAACAAGGTGCTTAGCATTTTTTCTGACGTAACATCATTTAAAGCGGAAGTAACACCACCTAATGCAAATAGTCGATTCGATTTCGCATTAACCCGCCACAAAGATATTGCCTACATGGAAGTAAAGTCGGTGACACTGGCTGAAACTAATAAAGGTTACTTCCCTGATGCAGTTACACAGCGAGGAGCAAAGCACTGTTTAGAGCTTGCGCGGCTGGCCGAGTCTGGTATACCAACATATTTACTTTTTTGTGTGCAACATACGGCAATAGAAAGTGTACGCATTGCGTCACATATTGATCCAACCTATGCAAAAAGCGTAAAAGCTGCGGCGAATGCAGGCGTAAAGATAGTGGCAGCCGGCTGTACAATTGATGAACAAAAACTTATTTTAAATCAATCACTCCCAGTTATTTTGTAAAAAATAGGTTGATTTTTTTCATTTCGACGCCATATTTGCGCCTTGTTTTAATGGGAGAACGCATTAATTGCGTTAGCTGGAAGCCGCAAGGCTTGTGTAAAAAGAGTTAGTGTCTGTTGGCCTTTTCTTGACGTTTTAGAGCAAAGTTCAACAGACGCTAATTACCAGCATAATAATTACATAGACACGATTGATTGCCTGAAGCTGTCGAGTCTGATATAGATATCGGTCCAATCAGGACAAGATGGATGTCGTAGTGTAGGAGATGTGGCATATGCCAACAGGAAAAGAAACAAAATCCCTAGGACTATTAGCGCTGGCAGGTTTGCAGCCATACGAAGCAAAACCAGACGAAGAGTACATGGGCGAGCCCCAAATGGAGCACTTCCGTCTATTGCTAAAAGCATGGCGTAACCAGCTTCGCGAAGAAGTTGATCGCACGGTAACCCACATGAAGGACGAAGCAGCAAACTTCCCTGATCCAGTGGACCGCGCCGCGCAAGAAGAAGAGTTCAGCCTAGAGTTACGTACACGTGACCGTGAGCGTAAGCTAATAAAGAAAATTGAAAAAACGCTTAAGCGCATCGAAGAAGACGATTTCGGTTTCTGCGATTCTTGTGGAATTGAAATTGGTATTCGTCGTCTAGAAGCTCGTCCTACAGCTGACCTTTGTATCGACTGTAAGACAATGGCTGAAATCAAAGAAAAACAACTTCAAGGCTAAGCGCAACGCACCTAGCTAGAGTCATTGTGAAAGCCTCATCCCGAAACGATGGGGCTTTTTGTTATTATGCATGAAAACTATGTAGGGCGTTTTGCTCCCTCTCCTTCAGGCCAACTTCATTTTGGTTCACTCGTTACCGCTGTAGCCAGCTATCTAGACGCTAGGCATCACAACGGCAAATGGCTTGTGCGCATGGAAGATATTGACGAGCCACGCTGTATCTCAGGTGTCGACAAGGATATTCTTACCACCTTAGAAAAGCATGGATTGTGTTGGGATGACGAGGTTATTTATCAAAGTCAGCAGCATGCTCGATACCAAGACAAACTCGATGAGCTTATCTCACAGCAGCGAGCTTACTTTTGTACGTGTACCCGCAAGCAAATCAAAGCTATGGGGGGGCAATACAATGGCCATTGCCGCGATAAGGGCTATACAGTTTCCACAGAAGGCACTGCCATAAGGTTGAAACTCGATACATCACTTGAAGGCTTTAACGATGTCATTATGGGCAACGTTGCAGTTCCACTTCAAACCAGTCGCGCGGAAGATGCAGTGCTTAAACGTCGAGATGGGTTATTTTCTTACAATTTAGTTGTTGTGCTTGATGATGTTTTTCAACATGTAACTCACATTATTCGTGGCTGTGATCTTATTGACGTTACTGCTTTACAACGCGCAGTTTACGGTGAACTCGGATTTAGCATGCCAACGTACGGTCATGTACCTGTTGCCTCTGTCGCCCCCGGTAGAAAACTTAGCAAGCAAAATCGAGCTACTCCCATCAACAATCTAACACCGCTTGAAAACCTTGTAAGAGCAATGCGCTTTTTCGGTTTTTCATTCCCTGATGCTACAGCGTTTGAAAATGTGTCAGTATTGTTAAACTATGCTATTTCAGTGTGGGACAGGAAAAAAGTCGTTAAAACGCCCGAAATTATTGTTCCACAACATGAATCCACTTATTATAGCGAACCTTTATAGTCTGCGGAGATACCATCATCATTCATCGTGTTTTTAAATCTGTTAAACGCGCTTTTTCAAAAGAGAGCTCGTCAGATAACAAATTAAAGCCTAGAACTATGACACGTGGTGAGCACGGTATATCTCGTGAAGATATCAGTGCGAATGCGTTAAAGGTGATGTATCGCCTTAACGGAGCCGGTTTTGAGTCGTATCTAGTTGGCGGCTGTGTACGCGATATTTTGATGGGACATGAACCGAAAGACTTCGATGTAGTAACCAATGCCACACCAGAGCAAATTAAAGGGCTATTTAAAAATTGTCGTTTGATTGGTCGCCGTTTCAGGCTTGCACATATTGTTTTTGGTCGAGAAATCATTGAGGTTGCCACGTTTCGTGGGCACCACCAAGAATCCGATGACGATGACACCATACCTAAAGGCAAAGCAATTGCTAAACGCGACGCCCACGGCCAGCTCGTTCGCGATAATGTGTTTGGCTCGATAGAAGAAGATGCTGAACGCCGCGACTTCACCTTTAACGCCATGTACTACAGCGTGGCAGATTTCACAGTCAAAGACTTTGCTAATGGACTTGAAGCCATTGAAAAGCGCGAGGTTGCACTGATAGGTGACCCAGAAACTCGCTATCGCGAAGACCCTGTGCGAATGCTTCGTGCTGTTCGATTTGCTGTGAAACTTTCGATGCAAATTGAAAAACACACCGCTGCGCCCATCAAGTCACTGGCAAACTTGCTACAAAACATTCCCCCTGCCCGTTTATTTGAAGAGACGTTGAAGCTCTTTTTATCTGGCAAAGGCGAAGCAACGTTTTTGATGTTGCATGAATACGGTCTGATAGAACCATTGTTTCCTCAGCTTGCACCATTTTTAAAAGATGAAAACAGCCGGGAAATGCAGTTTGTTCGCCGTGTGTTAGCCAATACCGATGAGCGAATTAACAGTAATCAGCGCGTTACACCAGCGTTTTTGTATGCTGCACTTTTATGGTACCCAGTAGAAGAACAATCTCAGCGCTTACAAGCAGAATCTGGCCTAAATGCACATGATGCCTTTAACATTGCTTCAGGCGAGGTTATCGCACGCCAAACGCAGCGCATCATGATACCCAAGCGCTTTTCAACTGTGGTGCGCGATATTTGGATATTACAACAGCGTTTACCCAAACGATTTGGTCGTCGTGCTTTTCAGTTATTAAGTCATCCTAAATTCAGAGCGGGCTACGACTTCTTGCTTGCCCGAGGGCAAACAGAGGGTGGCGACTTACTTGAACTTGCACAGTGGTGGACTCACTTCCAGCATGCCGAAAATGGCAAGCAAAAAGGCATGTTAAACGCGCTTAGAAAAACGGAAGGCTCGAAGAGTACGCCTAGAAAGCGTAAGCGCCGTCCAGCCAAAAGAGACTCAGATGCATAAAGAACATGTTTATATTGGTGTAGGTAGCAACCTTGGTGACAGCCAAGGTAAAGCGCGCAATGCCTTTGATGCGATTGCCAAGATTGAAGATACTCGGTTACTTAAGACATCTTCACTTTATTCAAGTAAACCAATGGGACCTCAAGACCAACCGGACTATATCAATGCAGTATGTTTGATTGAAACAGCATTGAAACCCCATGGTTTACTCAAGCAGCTACAACGTATTGAACTTGAAGAGGGTCGCGAGCGCAAGGGCGAACGCTGGGGTCCACGTACGCTTGATTTAGATATTTTACTCTATGGTAGTGAAACTATTGATACCGCTGACCTTGTTGTGCCTCACTATGGCATGGCAGAACGTGAGTTTGTAATGGTGCCATTGTTTGAAATAGCCCCCACAATGGTAATGCCTGATGGGAAACCAATTTCACAATGGGTCGCCAATTGTTCTCTAGACGGTCTTCGTCGCCTGCGCTCTTCCAATTAGCGACAAAATCCGTATAGTTCGCCACATATTATCTCTATTTCCTTACATTATCGGGATCATGTCATGAAGAAAGTTACGGTTTCAGGCTTGCTAAAGAAAAAGCAAGCAGGTGAGAAAATTACCTCGCTAACAGCTTACGACGCTAGCTTTGCCAAGATGTTCGATGAGCAAGGTATTGACGCCCTTCTTATTGGTGACTCGCTTGGCATGGTACTGCAAGGTGAAGACGATACGCTGCCGGTAACGATTGACGATATTGCCTATCATACGCGCAGTGTGCGCAAAGGCACTCAGCGCGCGTTTGTACTCGCCGATATGCCATTTATGTCATATGCCACTGAAGCACAGTCTTATGAAAATGCGGCTAAACTAATGGCAGCAGGCGCAAGTATGGTCAAAATGGAAGGTGGTAGTTGGCTATGTGACACCATCAAGGGTCTTAACTTACGCGGCGTGCCAGTATGTGGTCATTTGGGATTAACACCGCAATCAGTCCATGTATTCGGCGGCTTTAAAGTACAAGGACGCGAAGCCAGCCAAGCAGAAAAGCTCCTACAGGAAGCAAAGGCCCTTGAAGCAGCGGGTATTCAGCTTCTTGTTCTTGAGTGCGTGCCATCATCGCTAGGTAAAGCCGTAAGCGAAGCTCTCACCATTCCGGTTATTGGTATTGGTGCAGGCAAAGATACTGACGGCCAAATTCTCGTGATGCACGATATGTTTGGTATTAGCGCGAACTATATGCCGAAGTTTTCAAAAAATTATTTGCTTGAAACCGGGGACATGCGCAAAGCGGTTGCCCAGTACATTGAAGAAGTCGAAAGCGGCGTGTTTCCGTCACCAGAACACAGCTTTGAGTAACGAGGTTTTTACTATGCAGGTTGTCGATAGCATTGCATCATTGCGCGAATTAATTACCCAGTGGAAGCGCAGTGGGCAAACCGTAGGTTTTGTACCCACAATGGGCAACTTACATGATGGCCATTTGAAGTTGGTAAAGCGCGCAAAAGCACACAACGACAAAGTCATTGTGAGTATTTTTGTTAATCCAATGCAATTTGGTGCAAACGAAGATCTTGATGCCTACCCGCGTACAATTGAAGAAGATAAGGCTAAGTTGATAGCAGATGGTGCTGACGCGGTATTTCTTCCAAGCGTGAGTGACATGTACCCCGCAGGCCTTGACGTACAAACCTATGTAGAAGTCCCTGGCATTTCAGATGTGCTATGCGGTGCAAGTCGCCCCGGCCACTTTAGAGGCGTTGCAACCGTAGTCAGTAAGCTATTTAACATGGTACAGCCAGATGATGCGTTTTTTGGTGAAAAAGACTATCAGCAGTTGCAAGTTATCCGCACTATGGTGCGCGATCTTTCGATGGCGGTAACGGTTCATGGCGTCCCCACTGAGCGAGAAGAATCAGGGCTTGCTATGAGTTCGCGCAATGGTTATTTAACCGCTGAAGAAAAGGCCACTGCAAGCTTAATATATAAAGCGATGCAGCAAATGAAAACGGCGATTGATGAAGGTAACACCGACTTTTTGGCGATTGAAAACGCTGCAGTTTCTGAGCTTGAGCAGCACGGCTTTAAAAACGATTACGTTAAAGTAGTCAATGCGCAAACCTTTATGCCTGCCATGCCTAACGACGCACATATCGTCATTGTTGTAGCCCTCTTCATGGGTAAAACACGTCTTATTGATAACCTACAGATACATCGCGTGTAATAACGCTATGTATACAAAAAAGCCCGCACGACAATTAGCGTAGCGGGCTTTTTTTTATTTTTTGCTTTATGACGTTCAGGCAGACGCCAGTATGTGCTCGTCTGAGACAAAATCGATAAGCTCTTGCCACGCTTTCGTCTCTTTAGCGATAAGGTGCTGTTCTGCCAAAATAGCGGCTAGGTCGTTATGACTGGTCAGTGGATTGGCAAGAACAACACGAAATACAGTGATACATTGCGACGGGTAGTCTGGCGCTTCTAAACGTGTACGCGAAACAAACGACTTACCCGCTTCACGCTGTTGCTTTTGCACCGCTACAACCAATGCATCAATTTTTTCATTAATGGCGTTGCGCGTTTTTGCATTCACATGCTTAAGTTTTTGTTGCACTTCGATAGGACAAACACGGTAAGTAAGCAGTGACAATGTAGGAGACGTAGTAAGCTCAAAGTCTTGCGCTTTATCAATCATATGCGCAAAGTCTTTGGCTTTATCGATGCTTCTATCAATCAGTAGTTCGTAACCTTTGCGACCAAAGATATGCAGCGCTGAATACACCATCATCGCCATACCATTGCGCGAACCTTCCAGTGTAGTAGCGCCTAGGTCTTTAGAGCCAGCACGCAATATGTACTGAGCGTGATGTCTTACGGCATTGGCGTTTTGCGGATCTTTGAACAGCGCCATACCAGCCCCCATCGGCACATACATTTGTTTATGTGCATCTATGGTGACAGAGTCTGCCCGTTCAATTCCCTTGAGCCTGTCACGGTAGCGCGACGAAAACAACGTTGCACCACCCCATGCGGCATCGACATGGAACCAACAACCAAGTTCTTTAGCAACATCGGCAAGTTCATCAAGGGGGTCCACATGACCTGTTTCGGTCGTACCGCCAACGCCCACTATGGCTAGTAGCTTATTGCCTTCTTCTTGATAGCGCTTGCCTGCGCGCAGCGCTTTGGCTGGGTCGAGTGTTTGTTGCGGGGCGGGTAGCGTAATGAGCTGCTCACGTCCTAAGCCCAGTACATCGACCGCTTTTGACAATGAGTAATGTCCACGCTTACTGCACATTACTCCTAAATTATTAATATCGTGAAAACGATAAGCTGCCGCAAGTCCTGCTTTAGCGACACCTGCAAACCCTTTTTGAGGGCCTAGCAACTTATTACGCGCAACCCAAAGCGCAGTAATGTTAGCAATAGTACCACCAGAACAAAACGCACCTAATGAGTGAGCTGCGCTATGAAGGTGCTTTTCATAAAAAGCGTGAGATTGGTCGTACACCAAGTTATGCATCATCCCCAGAACTTGGCGTTCTAGCGGCGTAAAGGCCTTCGATGTTTCAATTTTAACAAGGTTTTGGTTTAGCCCTACCATCAACTTAGACAGTGGTAGGTGAAAATATGGTAGTGCAGAGGTCATGTGACCAATAAAGGTTGGCGAGTATGTATTTACCGAGTGAGCGACCAGTTTATCCAAAAGACTTTCTGCATGCGTAGAAACAAACTCAGGCGACTCAGGCACTTTCGAGTCTGAGAAGTCTTTTTCAATTTCTTCAAGCGATGTTTTTTTCGTAACAACATGCTGCGACAAAAAGTCTAGAATGTTGTCAGATAAATGCTGCTCAATTTGAGCCAGCTTTGAGTCTTTGTGTTCAGGCTTGGTAAAGACCCTAAACAAGTGCTCTAAACTAACTTGCGCTTCACCCACTACACACCTCACTCATCAAACATACACATATTCTGCTTAATCAGCAGAATTGACAGGCGGTTTAGTCGGAGACCGGCCTGACACTTACTTTCCTTTTGCGCTAGTGTTGTCTTATCTGCGAGTTAACCTTTGTTCAATCAGACTAGACAGCTTAGCATTGACATGGTCCATTCGTTGCCAAACCTGAAAACTTATCACAATACTTTCAGGGTGACGCACTTTACATCAGAATGCAATTCTCGCCAAGTGCTTGGCACCCGCATTTGTCTATCTAGACAGGCTATTTAATTCTATTTCACGTTTATACAGGCATCGCCGTGCATTGCTGCTATATTTTATTTATGAATAAATACGAAAAAGCGAGGGTGGTAGTTTATGCCCATACGTGAAATATCTGAAGCATTCACAATAGATGACATCGTGCCTTACTTCCAACCCATTGTCGATTTACACAGCCAAGGGGTGTGGCGATATGAGTGTTTGGCCCGCCTGATCACTCAGGGCGATAAAACCTTTTTGCCCAGCGAATTTTTGTATTTACTCGAGCGCGAGCATCACGTAAATACCCTCGCAGCCAATATGTTTGTGCAATGTGCCAGTTACTTTCGCGACGTAAATATTCCGTGGAATATCAACATAACCGCCAATGACTTACACAACGATGAACTCATCCACACGCTGATAACGCACTTAGCTAGCTACCCAAACCCTGAGCGTGTGAGTATCGAAGTTACCGCATCAACAGCCTTATCTAACCCCAAGCAACTTATGACCTTTATAGATAAGAGTATGCATGCTGGACTTGGCGTATTTATCGATAATGTCGGGTCATGCCCTGGCAATATTCGCGCATTAATGAGTGTACCAGTAAGGGGCATAAAACTGGCGGGCGGATTGGTTCGTCACTACGATGAGCAAGATGCTGTGAGAGAGTATGTCGACTATTTGCTTGGTATGTGTGAGCAACACAGTATCAACGTTATTGCGGAGCATGTAGAAGATGAATTATTGCTGGAGCGAGTAAAACGCTTGCCTATTCGTTACGCGCAAGGCTACGTATTTAGTCCTCCGATGGCGAATGTGAGACAAGCACAACAACGACACTAAATGCATTGAGTTACATTGTTGCGCTATCTACCGCCAAACTGACTCGCGCTAAACTTATCAGTCTTCTTCGCTTCGGCAATTAAGTTGCCAGCACGCTTGTCCGCTGGCGCGGTATTTTCGCTCAAAAGGCGTCATATGAAACTCGCCTGTTACCTCTTTAAGGTCAGATATCAAACCATAATGCTTTGCGGCCTGCGCGAACTCCATAAGGTAAATGAGCCAGTTACTACGTACTTCAATATTAGGCGTAATTGCCATTAAATCGACCATAGCGGCACTGCCATGCCAGCGCTTTTGCACTTGAGTTTTCTTAGGATAGGGATTGGGATACAGCAAGAAGTGCTGAGTAACCTTCCAACTTGACTGTTGAACCAAACGCCAAAAATCATTCACATCAGCGCGAATAACACGATAGTTGTTTTGTTGCGCGCGGTAGTGCTCGTGCTTATCAACGCGTAATGCTGATTTATCAATACCGATAATACGAGCGTGAGGGTTGGCTTGCGCTAGGTTAGCCGTGCTTTCTCCTACACCACAGCAGGAATCAAGAATAATCTCGCCATCGTAGCCTTCAAGCCAGTCGTTCACCTCGTCAAATGCCCGTTGTGTATGCTCACTTACTGGACGTTTGTTTTCGCTGGTACGGTATTTTGTAACAAGCTCATCAAGTTTATCGTGCACACCTACCTGAGAGGTGGTGATTTCTCGTGAATTTCCACTAGCCATTAACTGCGTATACCTTTACCCGTTTTCAGGAGGTAATACGCCACGCTGAAAAGTAATGCGTTAAAGCCAACTAGCAAACCTAAAGACAGGGTTACATTAACATCAGAGACGCCCAAAAAACCGTAACGGAAGCCGTTAACCATGTAAACTACCGGATTAGCTTTACTTACCCATTGCCAAAATTCAGGCAACAAAGACAGCGAGTAGAACACTCCGCCAAGGTAAGTAAGTGGGGTTAATACAAAGGTAGGCACCACGCTAATATCATCAAAGGTTTTCGCAAACACCGCATTAATTAAACCTGCGGTAGCAAAAAGTGTAGAAGTAAGAAGCAGTGTTAACGCAATAATCCCAAGATTATGGATGGTGACATCAACAAAGAATAGCGACACCAGCGTCACAATGATTCCTATCAAGATAGCGCGTGCTACGCCTCCGCCCACGTAACCAAGGATGATAACCGAGGTAGGTACTGGCGATACAAGTAACTCTTCAATGTTGCGTTGAAATTTAGCACTGAAAAATGAAGATGACACATTGGCATACGAGTTTGTGATCACTGACATCATAATGAGACCAGGCACGATAAACTCCATATATGTAAAGCCCCCCATCTCGCCAATTCGATTTCCGATAAGGCTGCCGAAGATGACGAAATAAAGGCTCATTGTAATAGCCGGCGGAACCAGAGTTTGCACCCAAATGCGCAAAAAGCGCGTGCATTCTTTTATCCAAATAGTGGTTAAAGCGACATAGTTTTGCTTTATCCAGCTTGTATTGTCTTGTGTATTCATGTCTGTGGTTTCTGTTTTCACTGTCATTTACCGTATTTGTTATTCACATCAGGCCTAGCCCGCTTGTTTAGCAGACTCTACGAGACGTACAAACAGCTCTTCTAATCGGTTGGATTTGTTTCGCATACTCATTACTTGTACGCCTTGCTCACTTAATTGGGTAAAGACAGGGTTGAGCCCTTCCGTTTTTTCCACATCGACTTCCAGCGTGTGGTCGTCTAATAAGCGATACTCAAAGCCTGAAAGTTCAGGGGCTCTCGTGCCTTCAGGTACTTTGATATCGAGCACAAAGGTTTCTAAGCTCAGTTTGGCAAGCAACGCCTTCATACTGGTATTTTCCACAATAGTACCCTTGTTGATAATCGCAATGTTGCGGCACAGCATTTCAGCTTCTTCAAGATAATGCGTGGTAAGAATAATAGTAATACCTTGACGGTTTATCTCTTCTAAAAATCCCCACATCGAGCGGCGAATTTCAATATCAACACCTGCTGTTGGCTCATCAAGAATCAGCAGTTTCGGCTCATGCATAAGCGCACGTGCAATCATTAAGCGGCGTTTCATACCCCCTGACAATTCTCGCGCTCGTGCATCGCGTTTTTCCCACAAATCTAATTGTGCCAGATATTTTTTCGCACGCTCTTTCGCGATATTTCGAGGCACACCATAATAACCCGCTTGATTAAGCACAATTTGCAGAACCGTTTCGAACTGGTTGAAATTAAATTCTTGAGGGACAAGGCCAATACAGGCTTTGGCGAGTTCTTTTTGTGAAGTTAGATCGTAACCAAAAACAGAGACGCTCCCTTGTGACTGATTCACCAACGAGCTGATAATGCCTATAGTGGTCGACTTCCCCGCCCCATTGGGACCCAGTAATGCGAAGAAATCGCCTTGTTCTACCGACAAGTCGACACCTTTAAGTGCCTGAACGCCACCCTTATAGGTTTTCGTTAACCCTTTAATATCCAACGCTTTCATGATTTGCCTGTGTTATTGGTCACAGCCTGTTAGCTGTGGTGAGATACTATCGCGACGTCGACAGCCTTTACCCTAGCGATGAGGTAGGACTGTGTTGATCTTTACGGTTCGTGTTTTAAGCGTTTAAGTGTAACGTAAAACTTACTGCTTATAGAATACGCGCGCGATCTAGCGATTGTTTTTAACGATTAAATACAGCAAGGTATGTGGGTACAAAAAGTGTGCTTTTCAAGCCCCCTAGTAGAATAACAACGAAGGAATTGCCAATGTCACTGGACCCACTTTTATCTCCACTTCCACCTGAGACTACACCTGAACTAGCCGATGACTTTGCTGTGTTTATCGATATTTTGGGGTTTATCCCAAACAGTCTTTTGACCATGCAACGCAAACCCGAAATGGTAAAGGGTTTTGCTGCATTAACCAAGGGCGTTATGGGTGAGGGCAGTGTTGTGGATGGCGGCTTTAAACGCCTTATCGCCCACTTCGCCAGCCGTGCCGCAGGATGTCAGTACTGTGAAGCACACTCACTTATAGCGGCAGGTATTCACGGTATCAGCGACGAAAAAGTGGCAGCAGTGTGGGAATATAAAACGAGTCCGCTATATAGTGAAGCAGAACGTGTAGCGCTTGATTTTGCGCTGGCTGCAGGTAGTGTACCTAACGCTGTTGATGCACCATTAATGGCGGCAATGCGTGAACACTGGGGTGAGCAAGAGATTGTCGAAATTTTAGGTGCCGTCAGCCTCTATGGCTTCCTAAACCGTTGGAATGATTCCATGGCGACAGAAATAGAATCGTCACCCAAAACCTTAGGTGACGATGTGCTAGCGAAAGGGGGCTGGACGGGCGGTAAACACGTTAAATAGACCGCCTTGATAAGACTTGGACGTTGCAGCGCTATTGAGCGTTTTGACTCATCAAAACAGGGGCTCGCTCTGCAATTTCCATTTCTACTTTGCGGTCAAAGAATATCCCTTCATGTTCAGTTTGCATGCTTTGCGACTCCCCTACTGCGACCGTCATAATTTGCTCACTGGCCACGCCAAGCTCCGTTAGGTATTTTTTCACACTAAGGGCTCTTTGCATCGACAACGCTTGATTAAATTGCGAGTCACCGCGTTTGTCGGCTTGACCCGTAAGACGAACAGTGAGTTTCTCGTTGCCTTTTAACGCACTGGCTACGAGGGCGAGCTGGTCACCATAAACAGGTTCAACAATAACAGAGCCGGATTTAAACTGAATACTACTTTTCAATGTTGGCGCAGGCGCATGGCTTAACTCTTCCTCGTAGGCAACCTTAGTAAGCATTAATTGCTGTTGCATAGCGTGATTCTCTTCACGCAATGTTGAGTTTTCCTGTTGAACGTATGCAAGCTCGGCGAGCTCAGCATGCGATTCGTTAAGGGCTGTCTCCTGAGCCGTATTTTCCCCAATAAGCGCCCCTAAAATTCCTGCTACTGCGGCACCTGCGGGCCCTGCAATAATAGCCCCTACGACAACGCCACTGCCAAGGCCAACTGCCGCGGCCTTTGACTCTTTTTCTTTCTGGGCTTGCATGTTGACAGGCGTGCTATCACTCGATGCCATACGTGAGGCAGCCGCTGCGTTTATTGATAAGGTGGTCATCGCAATTAGTACTGCTGAGGCTAGTGCTTTATTGTTTCTCATCGTGATTCCTCTTTTTAAAAAGGCGCTGTGCGTCGTTGGGGTAACGCACAGCGCAAAGGGTAAGTCGTTGTTTGTGTTCAGTAGCGTTAGTAAACCAATTACAAGTGGCAAAAAAAGCGTGCAATCGGGGAAATGTCGTGATGCAAAACGCCAAATATGGCGTAAATGAGGCACTCTTGAGGATTTTATGTCGAACTTAAGCAAAGTAGACGGTTCATAGGTATAGTGTGCATCAAGACAGAAAATGAAAGACGGATACAGGTATGCCTAAGACCATCGCACTTGTAGAAGATGACGCGGCTATAAGAGAAAACTACATTATGGCGCTCAAAGCACAGGGTTATAGCGTAAACGCATATGAAGATAGACCATCTGCGGCACAGGCATTTAGCCACACGCTACCCGATTTAGCGATTATCGATATTGGCCTGAAAGACGAAATTGAAGGCGGCTTTATGCTGTGCCAACAGCTTCGTGGATTGTCGCAAACCCTGCCAATTATTTTCTTTACTGCACGAGACAATGATGTCGATACCATTAGTGGTTTGCGCATGGGGGCAGATGACTACCTCACCAAAGACATTAGCATGGCACATCTTTTAGCGCGTATTGCCGCGCTGTTTCGTCGCACTGATTTATTGTCAGCTCCTACAGATCAAAAAGATGAATTGAAAGTGGGTGATCTAAAAGTGGATGTATCGAGAATGACGGTGAGCTGGCAAAATCAACCAGTCTTACTGACGGTAACTGAGTTTTGGATGCTACATGCGCTTATCAAACGACCGGGGCACGTAAAAAGCCGACAACAATTAATGGACGAGTCTCGGATGGTGGTGGACGATACCACCATTACGTCGCACATTAAGCGTATGCGCAAGAAGTTTGTTCAACTGGACCCGCGTTTTGACCACATCGATACTGTTTATGGCATGGGTTATCGTTGGCAGCTATAGCGTTTAAATACAATAGAATGGGTGTTCAGTGATTAGGACTCTGTAATGCGGTTTCGCTTTTCCATACGCTTGCAGCTGTTAGTGCTGTCGTTATTTTTATTTACCATTCCGTATTTGGGCTACAAGTATGTGTGGGAGCTGGAACAGTACTTAAGGAACGGTCAAGAGCAAACCATGATTGGCACGGCGCGTGCCGTTGCCACAGCACTTCATGAACGCCCTGCTCTTTTTGACAGTCAATCGGCCTATTTGCAAGACGTAAGGCCAGGAACCGATTTATACGCGCCGCCTATTCCCTCTCCTATTCGTTTGGACGGAGAATTAAACGATTGGCAGCAAGTGAACGAACTCATCGGCACTTACGGCAGCCAAGAAGTGATTGAATACTATCAAGGTAACCAAGGCGAACCCGTTAGTCTTTCTTTTCAGCACATGGTTGGGCGATACGGTCAATTTCTCTATGCCATGTTTGAAGTCTCTGACGATACTCTGTTATGGCGTGAACCCAACAGCTTAAGCGTTGAAACGGGCGATCACCTTCTTATTGGCATGGAGACAGCGCAAGGTACACTTGCTCGCTATGTTGTGGCCCCCTACGAAAGCGGATGGGTGAATGCTTACAAACTTGCAAGCTCAACAAACGCAACGCGGGCAGTGGAGAATGCATTATCTATTCAAGGACGCTGGCAAGAAACGGCAAACGGCTACAATATTGAACTGCGATTTCCACTGTCGATGACCACAGGTGGCTTAGCATTTTCGATTGTCGATGTGGATGACCCTGTTTCACGCCAAACTCAATATGCCATTGGTACAGCCAATACAAAGGCACTGAAAGAGTTAGGCACAGTCATTACCCCTTCACCAGAAATTGAGCGTATTCTTGCTGGGTTAAAATACGCAGACTCACGGGTATGGGTAGTTGATAAGCACAAGCGTGTGCTCGCCCGTGCTGGTGATATCCAATCTGCAACGGGCATTGAAGTAACCCCACAGGAAACATCGACCATTGCTGCATGGGAGTGGTTTGAAAGTGAGTGGTTACTTCCTATTTATTACCAGATATTAACCCGTCCCCCAGCTGATTTCATTGACGAACTTGACGACGCTTATGCCCTAGTGGGGCAAGATTTAGGCACCGCACTTAACGGCCAGCCGGATTCATTGTGGCGTTTATCTCCTGACAATAAAGCCATCATTTTGTCAGCGGCTTACCCCATATTTATTGACGGTAATGTGATGGGCGCCGTCATTGTAGAGCAGACAACCAATGGTATTCGCACCCTGCGTAATCGCGCCCTCGAACAGCTATTCCACGTTATATTGGCAGTGATGCTACTTGGCACACTGGGCCTACTTCTTTTTGCTAGCCGTATTTCAAGTCGTATCCGTGCACTTCGCGACAATACCGAAGCCGTTATCGATGACAATGGCAAGATAGTCGGAACGCTACCCACTTCTACCCAGCGTGATGAAATTGGTGATCTGTCACGCTCATTCTCGGATGTGCTCTCACGTCTACAACAATACAATTCATATCTAGAAAATATGGCCTCGCGGTTGTCTCACGAACTTCGCACTCCCATTGCAGTAGTGAAGTCATCACTTGATATGCTCTCTCACGTTGATGATTCACAGCAACAAGCTATTTTTGTGGAGCGTGCGCAGTCAGGCGTAAATCGGCTAAGTACCATTTTAAATAGCATGAGTGAAGCCACACGATTGGAACACGCTATTGCACAGGAAGACCTTGAGCCATTTAATTTGGTAAAGGTCATTGGTGGTTGCATTGAAGGTTACCGTCATACTTATGCGCACAGACAATGGACTTTTCAGGCGCCAGAATCTGCACTGAATATAAACGGGTCACCTGAACTTGTTGCCCAGCTATTCGATAAAATCATTTCAAACGCCGTGGACTTTAGCCGAGATAGCGACACTATTGATGTCTGTGTTGAGAAAAAAGACAAGCGTGTTGTGTTACGTGTGAGTAATCCCGGCCTTCTTCTTCCACAGGGCATGAAGACGCAATTATTGCAGTCGATGGTCTCTGTGAGGAAAGAAAATGATGTACAAAATGCAGCGCAATCTCCACATTTAGGCCTTGGTCTTTATATAGCCAATATCATCATGGTATTCCACAAGGGCACGTTATCGCTCGATGATAAAAGTGACAAATCGGGTGTCGTGGTTACTGCGTCCTTTCCAGCTATTTAGCAAAATTTCATCAGCCTTAAGCAATTATGAAAGGTCCTTTTATTTAATATAAATGAGAACAGTTATCATTTATATTTACATTAATTTATTCTTTCCCTACACTTCGTCGTCCTTACACACACTCAGGAAGACACAATGAAAAACAGAAAACTCACCATGGGAGCACAAACTATTGCTGCTGCTTTGGCGTTTGGCAATACGGCAGTATTTGCGCAAGAAACCACAGACAAGTGCACCGAGTCTACTGCGGCACAATGCGAAGCAACAACCGATGAGGCCATTGAGCTAATTCGTATTCACGGTGTTCAGCAGTCTATTTACCGTTACAACAAGTCTGGCGATCCTCGTCGATTGGCCGATCTTGTAGATACACCACAAACCATTAGCGTTCTTACCCAAGACCAAATCCAAGAAAGTGGAAGAACCGACTTAAAAGATATATTACAAGCACAAGCGGGTGTAACCCTAGGTACAGGTGAGAATGGTAATGCTTTTGGTGACCGCTACATTATTCGTGGCCACGAGGCGCGTAGTGACGTGTTTGTAGATGGACTTCGCGACCCAGGTATGACTACCCGAGAGAGCTTTGCAACAGAGCGCGTTGAAATTACTAAAGGCCCAAGCTCAACCTTTGCAGGGCGCGGCTCATCAGGTGGCGCGGTAAACTCAATAACAAAGAAAGCTTCAACAGCGTACAATTTTGGGCGTGTCGATGCCGCAGTCGGTACAGACGAGCACACGCGCCTAACCGTTGACCTGAATAAAACCCTCACAGAAACCAGTGCAGTACGTTTAAATGCGCTGACGTCTTCAGAAGACAAACCGGGTCGCGAGGGCATTGAGCGTGACCGTGACGGTATTCAGTTTTCATATGTGAATCAACCTACTGACCGCTTGTCATTTACGGGCGACATTTACTACCTAAACGCTGAAGATAGGCCAGATTTAGGCAGCTACTACGACCGTGATGCAGGCCACCCACTTGAAGATATTCCAGTATATGCACAAGACGAAGACTTCCTGAATTCAGAAGTCACCACGTTTACGCTGCGCACCGAATACGATATCAATGATAATTTGCGTTTTTATAATGCGACGCGCTTTGGCAAAACAGAAAACGAATATATTACAACGGGAATGCGTGGTACTAATCGTGACGCAACCGATCCTGATGCGCCTGGTGCTTACACGTTATCTCTTAGCACCCACCAAGGCTGGCAGGATGTAGACTATGTTACCACCCAATTCAATTTGTTCTGGGATACGCCGTTCTTAGGTGTTGACCACCGCTTGGTATTTGGCTTTGAGTACACCGACGAGTCGGTAGATAACGGCGTCTTCAGCGTACAAAACAACAACCCCACAAATTGCCTTGTAGGCGGGCGTCGCGGTGTTTCTGAAAGCTACTGTATTCTTGATGGTAATGGCGATGCCGTTGACAATATTGGCGGTCTAATGGGAAGAAGTTATACCCGTGGCGATGCCGACGCGCTTTACGATATTGAAACCTACTCCTTTTACGTAATGGATATGTTTGAGCTTACCGATAAGTTTGACGTATTCTTTGGTCTTCGCGCAGATAGCTACGACTATACCAATGCAACTTCAGGTCGTGGCGGCGATCAGCTTTATGCATTTGAAGATGATCTATACAACGGTCATATCGGTTTGGTATATGAACTTACTGAACACGGTAACCTTTACGCCTCATACAGCACAGCAACCAATATCAACGGTGGTGAATCAGATCTTGGTGCAAACTGTGGCTACGGCGGTCTTTGTGGAACGCCTGAGCAAGCAGCACAAGCCGACCCAGAGCAGGTAGAAAACCTTGAACTAGGTACCAAGTGGTCTTTATTCGATGAAAAGTTAGTCGCGAATGCTGCGCTATTTAGAATTACTAAAAGTGACGTACATGAAAGTGTGGGCGATTCGTACTCAACGCTTGGGACGCTTAATACAGGTGAAAACCGCGTTGAAGGTATTGAATTTGGATTAAGTGGCGATATTACTGACAAGCTAAGCATTCAAGCATCAGCGGCATTTATGGACTCTGAAATCCTTAAGTCTTACAACGAAGACAACATTGGTCTAGCACTGAGTAACTTTGCTGACGAAAGCTTCTATATTCAAATGCGCTACCAGCCAAGCGAGAAATTCGCGTTTGGTGGTGACTACAGTTATCAGTCAGAAATGTTTGGTGGTCAACCTGATACGGCGGCAGGCTTTAATGCTGAGACAGGCGAGTACTCAATTGTGGTTCCTGACTATGAAGTAGTGAACCTGTTTGCAAATTACTATTACTCTGAATCGCTGACTTTCCGCGTAAACGTTGGCAACCTGTTTGATAAAGAGTATTGGACTGCAGCGTATCGCTCGGGCTCGTTCATGTATATCGGTGATGGTAGAAATATCACTGGTACATTGAGCTACGAGTTTTAATTAACACAGCAACAAGAAGCGTTGAAAAATGATTGTTATTGAAAACCTATTGTCAGTTGATGAGGTCGCACAGTTTCGTGCAAACTTAGCTGAAGTGCCATTTAACGACGGTAAAGAAACCGCGATGGGTATGGCGGCAAGTGTCAAAAATAACGGTCAGGCAGACGCCCAACACCCGCGCGTTATGCAACTTGCTAATGTGCTATTGGGCAAGCTCGGCAACCACCCCAAAGTGGTTGCTGGCGCGCTGCCTCAACGCATCTTCCCACCTTGCTTTAATCGCTATAGCGAAGCGCAAACCTATGGCTATCATGTCGATGCAGCCATTATGCGCCTACCTAACTCAGCCGATGTTTTGCGCAGTGATATGTCAATGACGGTGTTTTTGTCGCACCTTGATGAATACGAAGGCGGTGAACTTGTTATCCAAACCGGATTTGGCGAACAGCGTATTCGTTGCGAGGCAGGCAGCGCCATTTTATATCCCTCTTCTAGCCTACACAAAGTCACTCCTGTTACGAAAGGTGAGCGCATTGCAGCAATCACTTGGATGCAAAGTATGGTCAGCGACCAGCAGATACGGGAAACGCTATTTCAACTTGACCAAAGTATTCAGTCGCTCATCAACGACAGCAATGCGAATCGCGAGCAACTAGATAACCTTCATCACGTTTATCATAACCTTATCCGAAAGTTTTCTGTGGTGTAGCCAAGGCACTGAAATAAGCGCCCGTTCACATTACATGAAATTATTCGTCGCCAGTTAAGGTCTTTTTATAGAATGTAGGTTAGTCTTAGGGTGTGTCTGTACATGCACCTAATTCACTATTCTAATATGGCGATGAAATGAATAAGCGTTTAACAATAATTATTTTTAGCGTACTTGCTTGTTTTAGTAAGATTACAATAGCCAACGACAGTGCAGCGTTAACAATCAAACTCACTGACAGTGCATCGTTAGACGTTAATGATGGCGTGTTCATTTTTGAACCTCTGTTTCAAGTAGACGCGAAATATATTCCGAAACAGCCACCGGCTGTTATGAATCAAATTAACAAGCAGTTTGTGCCCCACGTGCTAGTGGTAAAAGCGGGTACCGATATATCTTTTCCCAATGCGGATAACCTATTTCATCACGTTTACTCGTTTTCTCCTGCCAAGCAGTTCGAACTAAAACTGTACAAAGAGTTTAATGCCGAGCCGCTTAGGTTTGACTCCGCGGGTGTTGTCGATATTGGCTGTAACATCCACGATTGGATGTTGGGCTATATTGTGGTTTCAGATTCCCCGTTTTTCGGTAAAACAGATGCGTCGGGGATGGTATCGGTACAACTTCCTAAAGGTGAATACCGTGTGCGTTTTTGGCATCCGTTAATTGATGGCGAAAAGGCACTTCCGGCTCAACGTCTTTCAATAACCGAAACTACCACAGTGACATGGCAACTGAACCAATCTATTCCCGTTGACGACGGATTTGACTCAGGTTTTGGCGACTATTAATGCGTTTTAAGGCGAGATTAAACGTGATTAAGCTGGTTGCGGGCATTGTGTTCACAGCGCATTCGGTGACAGCGTTTGCCAAAACAGACGTGCTGCTGCGCACTACCTTAAGCGCGCAAGATAATACCGCAAGCTTTCAGCAGCATGGTGTAAGCCACCAGCGCTTTGACGGTGATGGCATACATCTTTCTCAAGCAATGCTATCAACTGAACATCAATTAACGAATGACTGGTTTATTGCCGGTGTTCTGAACGCTTACAGCGATGGTGAGCGACGTGCAGGCATTTCACAATTGTATGCAAAATATCGCCCCTTAAGTGCATCCAGTATTAAACCAGAAGTGAAAATAGGTATGTTCTATCCGTCATTATCCGCTGAGAACACGGATGCTGGATGGCTTTCTCCTCATTTTTTGACTAATTCTGCGATTAATAGCTGGATTGGCGAAGAGCTTCGCACTGGCGGCCTTGAAGTAAGTCTTAGACAAAATGGCAGACAGGTGCGCAGTAACTGGTCGTGGAAAGTACTTGGCAGTATCTTTAAGGGCAATGATACTACGGGTACTTTACTGTCATGGCGCGGATTCGCATTGCATGATCGACAATCGTTGCTAAATGACCGTGTTAACTTTGCCCCAATCCCTTGGGTGGTCAATGACAGTGGACTTAATGCCCCCGCTTGGACAGATCCTTTTCGCGAGATTGATACTCGCTTTGGGTACTATGTAGGGGCGCATATTGCGCATAAGCGCAATGCCGAGCTGAAATACTACTACTACGATAATAATGCTGATCCAACGCTATTAGATCCAGATAGAATTTATGCGTGGCACACCCGCTTTCACTCACTCACGCTTCGTTATATGGCCAATCGAGACCTAACGCTGTTCTCACAATTTTTGTATGGCAACACATTGATGGGGAGCAATATTGTTAACAACGACTTTGTTAGTGCTTATGCCGCTGTCACTTATGCCTTTGAACAATTTACCTTTGCCGGACGCGCAGACTGGTATCAAGTGATTGATCGCGACGACACAATGTACGACCCGAACAACAGTAGTGGTTATGCATTGACACTAAGTGCCCGCTACGACCTGAGCGAACACATGGCTGTCACTGGGGAATGGCAAACCAACAAAGGTAAGCAGGACAACCTGGCATTCTTTCAAAGTCAAACAACTTACACCGAAAATTTGCTTCAGGTTGCCTTAACATTAAAATTCTAGGAAGACGTCGACTGCGCGACTTCAATAAGGTTAAACGCAGCATTCTCTTGCCCTTCAACAAGTACCCTACACTGTCCCCAACTTTCCGGAATGTTCCAAATGTGATTTTCTGCTACGGTGAATCTTTCGCGGTGCGATTCACATCGCACTTCAACTGTGTCTAACTTACCTTCAATACCGTCAAACGCAAATTGATTTCTAACAAGGGTGTGAAACCAATTTCCGCGTTCGTCGATGGTGACTTCAACTTGAATAGCGCTGTCTGAATCAATATGTTCACGCACTTTAGCAATAAGCGGCGTAATTTCACTTAAACGCTCTTGTTGATTGTCCATCTCTTGAAGGCGCTCGTAGTATGTTTGCGCATCAGCATACAGCCCTAACTTGCTGGCTAATATCACCATTCGTTGATGCACAAAAGCAATATGATTGTCACTAAACACACTGTGTTTGCCGTCAACGCTTCTATTACTAGGCAGCATACGCGCGAAACTATTTAGCTCTCGCTGCCAATCTTCTAAACCACTGGCTATAAGCGCATCCATATTCCATAACCATGCATTCTCATAGCGATTTAGATTATCTTGATTGTGTAAGTCTTTAAGAGCTGCGTTAGCTTCTGCGTATTTTCCTTGCTGGTATATAGCATCAACGTCTTTATACGCTCTAATAAAATCGCGCGTTGCACCGGGTTTTCCACCCATCAAAAAATCAAATTGTACCGCTTGATGGCATTGCTGAGTTGGTTTGCCATTTTTCATCGCAGGCTCAAAAGTCCAACGTTTAATAGCGTTCAGCGCTTTGCGTTTAAAGGCACGGTTACCACTAAAGTCATCGACGACAGGGTCTTGTACATGCCCATCTTCGTCAATCACATAGCTCATTTTTACCCAACCTTCTTGGCCACGCCTTGCAGCCTCTACTGGGTATTCAGGGTTTATGCGCTTAAGCGTTTTTGCAGGCTGAAATGCCGTTATACGCTTCACTTCATCATCCGATGTGTTCGCTTTAACTTTTTCTTCTAACTCATCGCACGGCACGCTTAATTCTTGTGCGCTAGCTAAACCCGAAAGCAGCAGGCTTGTGAATAGCAGTGAAGGGGCAAACAACCGACGACGAGGCGTGTTGTGTTTGTGTAACGAGTGAGGTGTATTTTTTTTCATGGCGTATTGTCCTTAATAAATACCGACAGGGTAGTCACTTACCCATCGTGAAATTATGGTGTTAATTTAACGCTTTTTACTCTGTTGTTCAAAAGATGCATCGGGTACGTTTTTAATCATCATTTGCTCTTTGCGTTTAGTCATCATTTTCGCTAAACGTCGCATACTCACTGTGGTGTCTTTCTCATCTACAATGTCTACACCCAGTAACCTTTCTAGCAAATCTTCTAAGGTTAATACCCCTTCTAGACCGCCGTACTCATCCACCACCAATAACATATGAACATGCTTGTTGATGAAATGATCGAAAGTCACACTTAGCGGCATGGTATTAAGTACCGTTACCATGTCTTTCGCATATTCAGATAGCGGCTTGTCAGTATTGCCTCGCGCCTGGGCGACCAGTAAATCGGATCGCATGACGAAACCCGTTATATTTTCTGAATCGTTATCTTCATAAACAGGAATACGTGAAAACTCAATATTAGCGTGCTTGTGGAAAAAGGCTTCCACGGTTGTTGATTCTGACACTGAAAAAAGCGCTGTTCTGTGGGTAATTGCGTCTTTCACTTTCAGCTCATGCAAACTTAGTAAACTCTGTAAAAATGCTGCTTCGTGATTAGCCAATTGGCCTTCTTGACCCGATAACTCTGCCATTGCGTGTAGTTCGCTTCGGCTTAGGCCACGAAGTGGACTATCTTCTTTAAAGCTTCGGGTTAAAAGCTCTGACATTTTCACAAATGGTTTAAGTACCATCGACAGGTACTTTAAGAAGTATGCCGTTGCAGGCGCTAGCGAACGCCAGTATGTCGCCCCCAGCGTTTTCGGGATGATCTCAGAAAATACTAATATCAGTAAGGTAAGTACGGCTGAAATAACCCCTAAATAGGCTTCTCCGAACACCGCCGCCGCTTGTGCACCAGCGCCTGCTGCCCCCATGGTGTGGGCAATGGTGTTTAACGTTAAAATGGCTGAAAGTGGGGTATTGATGTTGTCAGTTTGTGCGCGTAACAGCGAACCACTTGGTTTCCCTTCTTTTTCTAACACCGAGATGTAAGCCGATGAAACACTAAGAATAACCGCTTCAGCAATTGAGCAAAGAAATGAAAAGCCCAATGCAATAAAAACGTACACAACAAGTAAAAACATGAATGGTTTCCGAACCCACTAAAAAGCGTGTTTTGTTAAAAAATGCAAAAATCTATTATGAGTGACAGTACATAATATACAAGGGGAGTTAGCAATAAAGTGTTACAAGAACTTGCAGCACGTTACCCGCAACACGCTATCAACACCGGTTTCTGGTGTAGATACTAAAAAAGAGATGGTTGATGGCTTTGATGCGCCACTTCGGCGCAATCCAAGCGCTGCGGGAATAACACCACAAGAGCAAAGCGGAAGAGGAGCCCCTATTATTGCCGCTTTACTGATAGAGGATAATGACTCGTTGCCCATATGCTTTTCAAGGAATGACACTGGAACAAGTTCGTGCATAACGCCAGCCACAAGCAACCCCAAAAGCAGCCAGGGCGCCGATTCAACGAAAAGCGCCAAGAAGTTTTGACCTAACAAAAAAATCTCCGACATATTACCTCGTAGCGGCTAAATTAAGTGACATTGCTTGTTCACTTGCCAGTGTTGATTTGATACTACCAGATTATACTCCATGCGAAAAACCCGCATACTTAAATTGCTAGCGTGAAGTCTCTTCTACTGACTGAACGACATAACCTTCAGATAAAAAAGCCAGCGCAGATGCGCTGGCCGAATGTTGACTTACTCGAAATGATGTTCAAATAACGAGGCCAACCATGAAAACACTAAAGCGGTTTAAGCGTCTTTCTCTTTCTTGAGCTTTGATACAACTGAAAACGCTTCTAGCATGACTAATACAGACACAATTAATACCACTGCATCTAAAAAGACCAATAGATAGTTTTCAGCAAGGTAATACTCTTTTAACTTTATAAGCCCAGCGAAGAACGCCATGACTAACACAAACACCATTGGAATAAGGGTGTAACGCGCAGGGCGTCCAAGCTTGATCAGCATTACCGAGATAACAAGTAAGGTTAGACTTGCCAGTATTTGATTAGTCGAACCAAACAATGGCCAGATGATCATGCCGCCGCTACCAGATGAGCCACCAGCGCCAAACGCAAGCAGCAAACAACATCCCACTGCAACTAACGTGGCAACGACGCCATTTTTCAACGCGCTTATTGAGTAGATATCACCCCACTCCTGAATGATGTAACGCTGAAGACGCACGCCAGAATCCATCGTCGTACCAGCAAAAAGCACGACCATTACAGCCAGTATGGTTGAAGAAAAATCAACCGGTAAGCCCCACCCTTGTTGAATTAAGTTAGCACCACCGGTAATAAACGCCCCTACACTACCGGCACCTAAATGGCTGTAGACTTCATGCCATTCTTCAGGTGACGCAGCAAAGGCTACGCCGCTCACTGCGACTATGGTAATAAGTGCCAAAGAACCTTCACCTATAGCGCCTAAATAGCCAACAAAACGTGCATCGGTTTCTTTATCTAACTGCTTAGAGCTTGTCCCCGAGGAAACAATGCCGTGGAAGCCTGATACTGCACCACATGCAATGGTTACAAAGAGTAACGGTATAATACTGGGCGTATCCACCGCCGTTTGCATGTTAAATGCCGGCGCAGTGATATCAGGTAACGAGAAGAAAACCGCCCCATATAGCAAGAAGAGCCCAACTAACAGTTGCATGCCGTTAATAAAGTCGCGTGGTTGTAGAAGCATCCATACTGGCAGCAATGACGCAATAGCTGCATAGACAAACAAAATGATGATCCAGTTTGCCTTATCGCCTAAACCAAATAGGGTTTCTGGCAGGCTTAATGGAATATAGCTGCCTGCGTATACCGATGCGTAGAGCACCACAATTCCTACAATACACAAAGGAATTAAACTGAAGTTGCGCTTTAACAACTGGCCAATTACCAACGCCACAAGAATGGCGGTCCATGCTGGGAATACCGCGTTAGGTTGAGACACAAAAGAATTGGCAATAACCACACCAAACACCGCATTTACCATTAGCAGTACAAGAAATACAACAATCATAAATAGGGCGCGAGAACGTTTGCCAATGACACTCTCAGATAGTGCACCCATTGACTTTCCTTTATGACGGGCGCTGGCCCAGAGAGCCCCCATATCATGCACACCAGCAAATAATATGGTGCCAAACACTACCCATAATACTGCGGGCACCCACCCCCAATACACTGCAATAGCGGGACCCACAATAGGTGCAGCTCCGGCTACAGAGGTAAAATGGTGTCCCCACAATACCACCTTGTTGGTAGGTACATAATCAACGCCATCGCGCTCGGTGTGCGCTGGCGTTACAAAGCTATCATCCAATTTGAAAATGCGATTTGCGATAAATTTCGAATACACAAACCAACCGAACATCATTCCAATAATGCCCAGTATTACAATGGCAATAGACTGCATACTGTCGTCCTATTTGTTGTTTTTCTAAACACTACACCACTTTATAGTGCCTAAAGGTCTTACCTGCAAACTGCAAATACCTCAGTAACTTACACGGGAATCAGATTGATTCAAAAAAGAGAAACCACAGTAGATGGTAATGATAGCGACTCATGCCATGTACTTGGCATCGACGCAGGTTACTTCGGTCGCGTATTTAAACATGTAAATAGCTTAGCCGGCAGACATTAGACTAAAGTCTAACCCTGTTAGTAGAGGTCGCGATGATAACGCTTTTGCTCAGCCAATTTCTTATGCCCGCTGTCACCTAAAATTGAACGAAGTGCGTCGTCTACACCCTTGCCCATACCCTCGTAGCGTCCACATACATACACTTGCCCTGTCTGTCCTAAGAAGCTGCGTATATCACTGCTTTGCTGAAGTAGCAGCTGTTGAACGTATCCACTGCCATGAGTTGCCTGAGAAAAAATAATGTGTTTACGTATTAAGCATGACGATAAATGAAAAGGTGACAATGTTTTATCAAGCACATCGTCGAATGTAGGATGGCGCTCGCCAAATAAAATCCACACGGGGCCCGCATCTTTGAGTAGAGCGCGCTTAGCGAGCTGTGCCCTTATCCCAGCCACACCGCTTCCAGCTCCAATCAGTAATAAGGGAGATTGGGTATCTGTGATGCAAGCATTGGCATGCTGTCTAATATAGCCCTTGATGGGCTGCTCGTTTTGCAAAGTGTCAGTTAAAAAGCCCGAGCCAATACCAAGCTCACCTTCGTCTTTCACTAACTGCCTAACGACCAACTTGATATTTTTTTCTTCCGGCACAGAGGCAATGGTATAGGTGCGAATGATTTGTGGTATCTGATGAGAAGATTGATGTTGAGACACGTTTGGTGCTGGCAGGTTAAGCCCAGCGTCTTCATTGTTTTGCTCGATAAGAACATCCAACACATCGCCCGCCTGCCAGTGGACAGTAGACAAGTGACTGTTGTGGTCAAACGACAGCGCGCATAGCTTTTGCGATTGCGGTGAGTCGCTGTTTAATTGCTTTCGTTTGGTTAGGGTTAGCGTTATCGAAGGTTGTTGATAGTGAACGTCTCCCGATGTATTGAGTAAAGCAAGGTGTTCACCACTTCCTGCATCTAACTTTTGCACTGGCTGTATAGCATTACCGCCTAATTGCTTTATGCCGTCAAAAAGCGTATCTGCAAACTGACAAAATCGCGCATATTGACGATCGCCTACCCCCACAACTTCAAAATGAAGATGAGATAGTGTGGTAGAGCCCGTGGTAGCAGCCTGCGCAATAGCGCGATTGAATTTACGTCCCATGTCAGGAGGCTCGCCTTCGCCGTAGGTGCTAACCACAAAAATCACCTTCGATACTCGCTGAAGCGATTGCAACGACAACGACGACATAGATATCACGGGTGCGGGTTCTGGGAGTGGTAGTTGCGCCGCTTTCACCCTTGCTATTTTCTCTGCTGTGCCTGTTTGGCTAGCATACACCACCAGCGTACTGTCGCTGGTGAGTGAATGTGCGAGTGTGCGGTCATGCACTTTCTTATGCTTGTAATAAAGCACTGCTACCCAAAGTACGTACAGCATGGTCGCTAGGAAGGCCAACAGGTAGCGGTGCGTTTCTGTCATGGTGCTTCTTATATTTTGATTGCTAAAGCGCGTTAATTGTTACAGCGGCAGTACTTCTAGTGTGGCCGAATAGCTTGCGCTTCTTACTGTAGCTGGCGCTGAAGCCTTATCATCTTCGTAGCTAATTTCGACGAAGTACATCCCGGCTTCTGGCCATGTAACAGTGAATTTCCCGCTGCTGTCCGACTTAACTGCGATAAGTTGTTGGTCGTTGCGATAACGCATGCCACCTCTAACAACTTCTATTTGTGCGCCAGCGGCAGGCTCGCCATCAATTAACAATGTGAATGTTGCGGCTTCTTGAGCGAACAAATCGTTGGGGTGAGTAACAGGAACAAGCTCTAACCCCACATTTGTTGGTGCAAATACTTTATTTGACGGTGCACCAAGTGTGACGAACGTTTCAACACGACGAGCACTTTGAATTACGCGAAGTTCACTTGCCTCTTTTGGCACTTCGGCGTCAAATTTAGTCGCGTCAAAAGGCTGCCCTCGACCTGGCCACATTTTTCTGTTGCCGTCTTCGTCTCGCCAAAATGCACGTAGTCCTGTGCTTGCCGATGCGAGTTTGTAAGTGCCTTCTTGGTCTAGTTTCACATCAAACGTTGTTCGGTATTTGCCTTTCGCCATATTGAGCGCTTCAACATTATTGCCTTGCGGGGACATTATCGTCAGGTTATTCATGCTCATGGCAACGTGGTCTGGGTGAAACAACGTATTAGAGATAGCACCATCTACGGTTACATACGCTTCTTCTGAAGATAATACTGTGGAGCTTGGCAGTAGCCATGCACGGTGAGCACTGGCCGAGAAAGATAACGCAAGGGTTGCGGTAGCGAGGACTATGGCACGGTTAAACGTCGCTTTCATGTTGTTTCCTTATTTTGTATTTCGCTTAGTTGCTTTTTACGCTAAGTACCACAGTACCCACTTCAGATGAGCCAGACGCTTCAATGGGTAGCGTATTTTTAGACAGGGGAAGTGAGAAAGGTATAGATACAACTTCGCGACCACCAACCTCGCGCGATACCTCAACACGCAAGGTATAGTCACCTGCCGTCAAGTCATCAATAGCCTCATTTAACTGTTCATCAATGGAGTACTGACCTGGCCCTTTAGTTGCGCTGGTAAGCCCATCATAGGGCAAATCTAAGCTTCTTCCGCCACGACGCCACCATTGGCGTAAATCTTTCAACCACTCTTTACCCTTGTGTTCACGTTTATCTACGTCATACCACACCGCTACGTGCGTTGCTTTGCGCTTTGCATCTTCAATCCACACTGCCACATAAGGTTTGTGATACTCGGCTACATCGAGCTGTGGCAAACCAACATTTAATGTGGCTTCATCTTGTGCATTCACGGCATTAGAAGACACTGTCAACGCCAAGGCGCCAGCTACTATGACCAAACTATGCAGAACTTTCATTAATACACTCCTAACTCTAGAAATTGTCGCCCTAGGCTAAAGCCTCGATGGTTATTAAGTTACGTGGCGAAAAACATCATTTACAACGGTGCTTTACTGTTTCTCTAGTGGACAAAAAGCAGCAAAATAACAAATGGGATGAGCACGCCTAGCGCGGTAATGGGCCAGGTTGAGGCTCTATGAGCAGAATGGCGCATGAGTAACAAAAGGCCGGTTACGCTAAATACAACACACGCTAGAGCGAATGCATCGATAAACCAACGCCATGCCGTCGCGGTATTGCGACCTTTATGCAGATCATTAAAGTAGGCAATCCAGCCTCTATCCACGTTCTCATAAGTAATGATGCCAAGCTCAACATCAAGCGCTACCCAACTATCAGCACCAGGGCCAGGCCACGCAGCATAAAATTCGATCCCATCCCATTCACCCTGAAGTGAACGAGGAATAGCAACATCGTGCATACTTGCCATATGAGCCACCA
This sequence comes from Alteromonas sp. McT4-15, assembly GCF_020515205.1. NCBI lineage: Bacteria > Pseudomonadati > Pseudomonadota > Gammaproteobacteria > Alteromonadales > Alteromonadaceae > Alteromonas > Alteromonas sp. McT4-15. The sequence continues at coordinate 8,023 of NZ_JAJALG010000027.1, read as the reverse complement.
ATTGTTGAGGTATGGTTATCTCATCAGGTGCAAGGGCACGAAAAGCATCAACGACCTCTTGTGAGGCTTCAGTCTCTACCGCGTTAACAACTCTGTTTGCAGGTATGTCGGCTGCATGATTAAGCGTGATCCCAGTGAGCGCGAATAAGCACATGCCCACTAAGCACACTGCGCCGCTTATCCAGTGCCACTGTCGCACTGTGCCTATCGAAAAACTCTTCACTGACTTGTTTGACTCTTATTTACTTCTGCGTTTTATCGGGCTAGATGATACAGATTTTATGACAACAATCAATGCAAATGAGATTTATTATCATCTTTAACCTAATAGAAAAAGCTCTTTAAGTAATGGTGTAAACGGGTAGTCATGTTGATTAAAAAGTATGGCTACGCGGCGTGTTTGATGATTTTTTCTAAAGCCGCAATATTGTGTAGTAAGTCAGTACGCGATGGATAGTGACTATATACATCACGTAATAATGAAAGCGCCTCAACGTATTCTTGCTGCTCTATGGCCATTTGCGCTTGCGCTAACATAGCGCGCTGTTTGGTTTCCTCAAGCGCCTGTGCGCGTATGTATAGCATTTTTGCGTGATCTAGCCGATGTTGCTTGCGATAAATTTGGGCTAACAACAACAAAGCCTCGCCGTTGTCAGGAACGGCATCCAGTGCACTGCGTAATCGCGTCAATGCTTGTTTATTTTGCCCCTTCGAGATCGCTAACTGCGCATGAAGCACATCAAATTGCGATTTGTGTTCTGTGCTTAATCTCTGCGTTTTATGACTCAGGTGCTCAAGTGATGTGGCTAAAAGCTGCCACTGCTGAGTGTTGACCAGATGCGTAGCAATATCCACATAAGCACTCACTCCTTCACCGGTTGTATCTTGAAGCAGAATATCACTGTGCTCGGCGAGTAAATGGCTGGCTCTTGTTGTACTGCCAGCTTTAATATGAAGCTTGGCTAATGTCACTACATTAGCTATTGTGTTATTCCCCAACGACAAGGCGGTTTCTAAGCTACCAATAGCTTTAGTCTTATTCCCCTGTTTTAGCGCTAATTGCGAGCGTTGAAGCCAAAGTTGCTTATCTTCTGGCGACTGCACCAGCATTTGTGTTAGCAAGCTTTCTGCTTGCGCTAAGCTGTTACTTTGAATAAGCGCGTAGAGTAGCCCCTGATACCACTGCTCGTTGTCTGGCTCTAACAAAAGCGCTTGTTGATAGCCGCTTATGGCGGTAACCGCTTTGCCCATTTGCAGGTTTGTGTAAGCAAGTTGACCAAACACCTGTGGGTCATTAATACCCAGCTCAATACAGCGCGTAAGGTGATGACGGGCCTGAGATAACGCGTCTTGCATCAAGTAGGCAAGACTCAACGCACGATGGGCAGAACCTAAATCAGGCTCTTCTTCAATTACGCTGCTTAGTACATCACGTGCTTTGTCATAGCGTTTGTTACTCAATAAGATTTGCCCATAAAGCTCTCTCAACTTTGCACTCATTGCCGATATATCTTGCTTATCGAATAAATGCAGCGCTTTATCAAGCGCCTTTTGCTCAACTAATGACATTACTTGCTTCGCAAATGTGCGCTCATCTGCGGTAATCGACACTGTAGAGGGGCTTGCTGGAAGGTGACCCACTACGAATTGCCAACTTGGGACATCAAGTTCTACGTCTATCGCTGAAGCTGCATAACCAAAACATGATGATGCGAAAAACACGACGATCGAAATGATGACCTTGAATAATTGACCCCGTATACCTATACCGTTCTTCATTATGGCAACAAACTCCTATTAGGCTTCTATTAGCACCGGCCATATAAAGCGCGCTTTCACTGCGGCATCTTCTTTAGATGGAGAAGTGAACCGGCTATTTTTGACAAAGCGTACAATTTCTTTGTTTAATTCATGGTGAGGGTTTTCAACAATATCCATCAACTCGACATTACCCTGTTCATCTATCAGCACATCAAGCTTAACCAGCACTTTACTCACACCTTGCTTTTTAAGTCTTTTGGGAAAGTGGACTTTTATCGGCGTTAACAAGGTAGGCGTGCTATCAAGTTCATTAAGGGCAAATGCACTGGTATCGATATCGGAAAGTGACCATTGTAAAAAAGTGGTGTCGATTTCCGGCATGGTCGGCATATCAATATCAAGTGTGGGCGATACGACTATTTCAGACACCATCAATTGCGCACCCGCCCCCTTTATTTGAATATCAAGGGTAGGGTCTGTATGCGATGATTGACTAACAGGGGGTGGAGGCGGCGGCGTTGTAACAAGCATATCCACATTACGCACAATGACTGTAGTATCACTACTTTCTGCCAGTAACTGACCAAGCCACATAGTTCCTAGCGCAAAGGCAAGTACCAGCCCTGACAATAACAACGAAGATGTACGAGTTACCATTGATAGCTAACCTTATTTTACTGCTTTAACGTGGCAATATTGACCGACTGTGCACCCGCCAGTTTGGCTTCGTCGATAACACTTACCAGTAATTCTGAGCGCACCGATTTATCAACTTGAATTACCACAGGGCGCGGTTCACTACTTAGAGTCTGCTCAATTACAGTACGCACACCAGTAAGCCCGATATTAGCGCCGTCGTACACCACACGGTTGTCGTGGGTTATGGCAAGCATAATGGTATTTTGCTCTAGCTGTTTTGCCGAAATGGCCTGCGGTTTGTCTACTTCCACCCCTGTTTCTTTTACAAACACGGTTGAGACAATAAAGAAAATCAGCAAGATAAACACCACATCAAGGAGCGGTGACATATCAATGCCTTGCGTATTCTGCAATTCAATTCGGCGTTGAAGGCGAAGACTCAAGGGCTAGGCTCCTTGTCTATTTTGCAAAAGAGAAGGCGACCGCTTACGTTTTACAAGGGCCATAAGTAACCAGCCGGGAATGGCTAACACTAAACCTAGCTGAGTGGTAAACAAAGCATCCGCAATGCCTTTTGTTACCACCTGACTGTCTATGCCCTGTGACATCATGCCTGTAAAGCTTAACTGTAACCCCGAGATGGTGCCGAGTAGCCCCATCAAAGGCAGCGCTCCAATAAGAACATTGGGTATCATTTCATTCGACGCGCTGTCTTGGGTATCCATTCTGTCTCGTCTCTGCTTTCCCAACGAAATAAAGATAGATTGATAGGTAAACCAGGCCGTAACCACCATCACCCAGCACAACGGGGTTTCAATGAGTTGTGATATCAAGACGCTACCCTCGCCTCTTCGCTGTCGCTGCTAATCACCAGTGCGAACGACTCGAGTGAATCGTAATACGTTTTCGCTTTGCGAGATAAAATGGCATTGAGGATAAGTGCGGGGATAGCAACGACTAATCCAAGCTCAGTGGTGACTAGCGCTTTTGCGATTCCTCCTGAAATAATTTCGGGATCACTAGAACCAAATGCGGTCATCATTCTAAACGTTTCTATCATGCCGCTCACTGTACCTAACAATCCAAGTAACGGTGCGACAGCCGCAGTAATTGAAATGGCGCCATTGTATTTCTCTAGTTTGTACTTAAATGCCTGTAACTTAGCAAAGAGTTCATCGTCACGTTCAAAAGGCGTGCGTGCGCCTTGTGCGATATCGATAAGTTCGCGCTGCATTCCAGAAAAGTGATTGATAGAAGATTGATGTAGCAACGATGACAGCGCTTTTGCTGATGTGACGGGCTTAACAGTAGGTAATCGCCATAATTGGGCGACTTTAAATAGTGCAATACTCAGCGCAAGAATGCCGAACAATACAATGGGGATAACCCAAAGCCCGCCTTTAATAACGTGTTCGTGCAAGCTTTCACTGCTGTCTGATTGTGTGACGGCTCGTCCTAGTGTAGGGTCAAAAACAACTGCCCCTGAATCAACATTCAGTAAATCAAATAACTGTTGTGTGCGTGCACGACTAAACTGTGTGTCAGCATGCCAGTGTGAATTTTGAAATGTCGCCAGGCCAGACACTTGCGGCGCATGAGTGAGATACCAAGTGACAGGCCCTAAAGTGAGCAACTGTGCATCGACCAACTCTCCATTTGATAGTACCAAGGGCTTAGCTTGGAACTGCGGAAACTGTGCATCATAATAGCTTTTTGCTATCGGCAAAACGGACTGTACTTTTTCAGAAAGCGTCATAGATTTCAGTTCCGCTTTCTCACTTTTTACCTGCCGTAGAAAGCGATTGATAACATCTTCTTGAAATACGTGCTGCTCCTGCCATCGGGCAAGGCGCTCTTCCAATTGCACAAGCCCCAGCGTTTTTTCGTCTGCCTTACGACGGGCTACAGATGTTGCCTCTCTCAGCGCTATAACCTCTTGCTCTAGTGCGTTAAGCGTATTCGACAATGATACACGCGCCTTACTAATACTCGATTCTGTCTGCGCCAACCTAGCCTTGGCTTGCTCGATTTTTTTGAGCATTTCACCATTGGGCGACTGCGCAGTTGTTGCATGACCTGATAACGTATAGGTTGCCAAACACAGCATGACTAATAGGTTGAGGCATCTCATAATTCGGCCCTATTTAAATCTAATGGAAGCGTGACATAATCGGGCTGTTGCTGCTTTTCATAAATCGAAATGGCGGTCAAAATATCATCCAACTGACCGTCTTTTGAGGCGCTGAATGTCCACTGCCATTGCCCAGAGAGACTACTTCCCCACCCCTGATATTGACCATCGCTATTTGAAAACCAAGCATATTGGCTGCCCAAGTAAAGCTGCTTCATCATTACCATTTTGTTATCAGGAGTTTTCATGATGCTTTCATGAACGGTAATGGCCGAATTGAATGTTTGAAGAGAAAAAAGCTGCGCCAACGCGACTTGAAGTTGTTGTGAAGAAGTGGCGTCGCTTGTCAGCACTTCCCTTTCACTGTCCCAGCGCTGTTGAATAAGTTCTGGCAAAGTAGGATAAATGCTATTTAACACAGAATACAAAGGCGCGAGTGTTTGTTCTAATGCGTATTGTTCAGCTTCTAGCGTATTCTGTTGTGCAAGCAATGCCTCGCGTTTCTCTTCTACATCAGTGCCAGTTTGCTTACTTTGTGACAGTATCTCGGAAAGCTGCGCTTTTTCAGCTTGTAAGAGTGCAATGCGCTGCTTAAGTGTTGGCTCTTTTTGTCGCCAATCATTTTCTAACTCACGCGTTTGTCTTTCTATGCGCAGCCACTGCTCGGTTAGGCTATCAACTTGCTCGGGCAAGCTACTTGCACTTAGGCAAAAACTCGACACAGAAGCAAAAACAAACATTGCAAACAGGTAGCAACGATTCAACATCAAGAAAACCTTCTTTACGAAACAAGGAAAGGGTTTTTGGCCGTGTCTATCGCGTTGCTAAAAACGCAAATGATAACGCGACTCAAGGCAATCTTAACGATAATCGTTATCATTTGCAATATTGTGTTATTTGTTTGATGCTGTGTGCTGACTAAAAAACTGCTTGATGGCGCGATAGGCCGCTATGGATTCAGGTGTTTCATAAGCAATAAGATAGTCAGCATGTGACATGCCCTCAAAGACCTCCAGCACGGTATCACCACCTGAATCACGAATTTTGCGATTAACTCTTACCGTATCGCTTAAGAACATATCCCGGGTTCCACTGAGAAGAAAGGTAGGAGGAAATCCTTCAAAGCTGCCATAAAGCGGCGATATGCTTGTGTCATCAAGCGGTTTACCTGATGCATAAAGTTTTGCAGCAGAGGCCAACTGCCCGTCATAGGTCACTAAAATGCGATCGACACCTTCATTAGTAAATAACGTATCGCCCGTTTTCGTTAGGTCAGCCCATGGTGTGCCGGCATAAAGTGCACGTGGTGGTGCTATGTCATCTTTAATGAGTTGCTGAGTTACAGCTAAAATCAAACCTCCACCTGCTGAAGTACCACCGACAAAAATATTGTCGGCACTATATGAAGTAAGCACGTCTTTATACACCGCAACGACATCGTGTAATGCAGCGGGAGCCGGTGACGAAGGAGGCATACGATAATCTACACTTAATACCACAATACCCAGCCTATGAGCAATTAGAATGCCTTCTTCTATACTCGGCAATCCGCCAAAAAGTACATAGGCACCGCCATGTACGTCAATGTAGACCTTATCTTTAAATTCTTCGGATAAGGATTCAGGTGTAATTTTACGTACTGTCACTCCCGCAATATCGAGTAACTCAACGTGTACGTTGAACTGCTTGCGCATTTTCTTAATCTTTTTTTTCTGGTCGGCGTTTCGCTGTTGTATGTAGTCTCGCCATTGCTCGACAGTTTGCGGTGTCGCTGCAATTGACTCTTCAACCGTTGGTACAGGAAATTGCGTGATCGCATGTTTAAACTGACTACTGGTATCACTTGGAGGGGGAAGTGCTGTTTGGGGCATTGTAATCTCGTTAGCAACTGATGAGAGTGAAATAACGACAGAAAGAAATGCTACGTGCATTAGGTATTTCATGATTGCCGAATCCCTGCAAATATGTGATTGTTCAATCTACTACAAACCTTATGCCTGCATAAAGGTCTACACACGCTAATAGGGAAATTAACAATGAAACGCTTTTCTTTGCGCAACATGGTACTCGCTTTGAGTGTTGCGTTAACATCGTCATCACTAATGGCCAACGACGTTAATAGCGCAACTACGTCTGTATGGCAGGTGTCGAAGGGCGAGGACATTGTGTATGTCGGTGGCACAATACACTTACTACCTGCGTCAGAATTCCCTTTACCTGACGTATTTACGGCAATATACGAAAACGCTGACACTGTGGTGTTTGAAGCACAATTACCAGACCCGACTGACCTTGTAGCACAACAAAAGATGATGGCTGCTGTGGCATACCGCAATGGGCAAACACTTAAGGATCAGCTGTCAGCAGAAACCTACGCAGCATTGGACAAGTACTTAAGCACGTTTGGCGCAACAGCTGACCAGATAGCGGGCTTTAAGCCGGGCATGGTGGCGACAATGTTAGTTGCAATGGAAGCTCAGCGCAATCAACTGGCTGGTGAAGGAGTGGATGCCTATTTTACCCGACTCGCAAAGCGCGACGGAAAGCCAAGTGAATACTTAGAGTCAGTAGAATTTCAAGTTCAAATGCTTGCCAACATGGGAGAAGGCGAAGAAGACCGCTTCATTGCTCAGACCTTAGAGACCCTACCTGAGCTTAATTCAACGCTGCAAGATACCATTAACGCTTGGCGCGTTGGGAATACAACGCAGTTAAACGAACTGGTAATAGAAACCTTCAAGCAAGAATCACCGGCATCGTTTGATGAGCTTTTTACAAATCGCAATCAAAACTGGGTACCGCTTATCGAAGCCATGTTTGGTGACGATGATCTTGAATTTGTTCTCGTTGGCGCAGGACACCTAGTAGGCCAAGATAATGTTCTGAAGCTGTTAGAAGCGAAAGGATACAAAGTCGTACAACTTTAACGGCCACCGAGCACCTCTTAATGTGACGCCACCCCTGCAACTTTGAATGGGCTTGGCGTTACATTTTACCTTGCTAAAGAAGAACCTAAATTCGCACTCTCTTGCCTTTTGATTACGCCCATAACACCAAGGCAAACGCCGGTGAATGAAGCAATACCTCCATACCACATTGCGGCATTATCCAATTCAACAAATCCGCTGAACAAAGCATAGGAAATAGCAAGGCAGGCGCTGATAAACCCCAAGGCCGTACAGGCATAACCCACTGCTTGTTCCCTCTTCTCCCAATACTCTTATGCTATGCCGCAAGAAGGGAGTGAGTGTATGCCCTCTGAAACCCTACACCGCAAGGATGCGGTGTCGGAGCCCCCATGGATGGGTTTACGGCGTGTTTCAGAGGGCATACACTCACGCACTTTCAAAAAGGCATAAAAAAAGCGCACCTAAGTGCGCTTTTTTGGGCTTGTGTTGCTAAGTCTAGATTAGTCTAGGATCTTAGATACAACACCAGCACCTACTGTACGACCACCTTCACGGATTGCGAAACGAAGACCTTCTTCCATCG
>NZ_JAJALG010000026.1:0-59499 GCF_020515205.1 Alteromonas sp. McT4-15 | reverse complement strand
CTGAAAGGTTCATCCAAGCGAGCCTCATGCGGCTTTACTCGTCGCTAATTTGGAATAACCAAACCACGCAACTCGTTCATTGCCTGATACTCGCTTGGAGTGAACAAAAAGTGTACCGCAAAGGTCAACACGCTCTAGAATAATAACACAGTACGTAATTTATTGATTTGAGTCTATTGTCTCTATTAGGCATTGCGTGCTTGCGGTTTTCTGACAAGCGTTCAGGTTACCGTCCATTTACCATAGGAAAGGTTATGTCTTCACGATTTTCATTGTCGCCACTATTAATTGGTGTCGTTCTATTGGCAGGCGTTGTAGTGTACTTAAACCTACCCGAGAATGAAGCCGCACAACGTAGTGGCCCGCGCGCCACGCCAGTTAAAACGGCAATAGTGAGTGCTAAAACCTTTCCCATCACAATTGAATCGCTTGGTACAACGATTGCCAATGAGTCTGTGAATATCACGTCGCAAGTTACTGACACGGTTCAAGCCATTAATTTTGATGATGGCGACAAAGTAGAACAGGGCGAGCTGCTCGTTCAGCTTAATAACTCTCAAGAGCGTGCGCGAGTCGAGGAGCTTAAAGCCAATATTGAAGAAGCTAAACGCCAGTTCTCACGTATTGCTGATTTGCGGCAGTCTAACGCTACGTCTGAGCAGCTACTTGATGAGCAGCAAGCTCGCGTAAAAGCGCTAGAAGCGCAACTGGACATCGCCCGAGCACAATTAAACGATTTGCAAATTCGTGCCCCTTTTAGTGGGTTACTAGGTAACCGCGTTATCAGTATCGGTTCGCTTGTGCAGCCAGGTAGCACAATAACAACACTAGACGATATTAGCGTGGTTAAGGTGGACTTCAGTATTGCTGAAAATCACTTGGCGAGCGTTGCCAAAGGTCAGCGTATCACTGCATCGTCAGTGGCTTATCCTGGGGTCGATTTTGAAGGCGTTATTAGCAACATCGATACGCGCCTTGACCCTGTCAGTCGTGCCATTCGAGCTAGAGCCATTATACAGAACAAAGACGGTCGCCTTCGTCCAGGAATGTTATTAACCGTAACGGTAGAAAAACGCGTGCTTGATACGCTGGTTGTTCCTGAAAAAGCACTTGTACCGGTTGAAGATAAACAATTTGTTTACGTGGTTAAAGACGATGTAGCACATCAGGTAGAAGTCTCCATTGGAGAGCGACGTCCTGGGCTGGTGCAAATTGTTAACGGTCTTGTAAGCGGTGATGAAGTGATAACGGAAGGGACACTTCGCGTGCGCGACCAGTCGCCTGTTAATGTGCTTAACCGATAAGGGGCGACGCGTATGTTACTGTCAGATGTTTCGGTAAAACGTCCAGTTTTTGCCACGGTAATAAACTTACTACTTATCATTTTTGGTATTGTCGCGGTGTCGATGCTGTCTCTTCGCGAATACCCTGATATCGACCCGCCTATTGTTTCAGTATCAACAACTTATACTGGTGCGTCAGCGAACATTGTTGAAACCCGTATTACCCAGTTACTAGAAGATAGGATTTCTGGTATTGAAGGGATTAAAAACGTAACGTCTACATCGCGTAATGGTCGCTCAGATATTACGATTGAGTTCAAATTATCACGAGATATCGACGCTGCCGCAAATGATGTAAGAGAGCGCGTAAGCCGAGCCCTCAATAATTTACCAGACCAGGCCGATCCTCCTGAAGTGTCTAAAGCCAATTCAGATGAGAGCGCAGTGGTGTGGTACAACTTGAGAAGTACCAACCTTAACACCATGGAGTTAACCGATTACGCCGAACGTTTTTTGGTTGACAGGCTATCGATTGTTGACGGTGTCGCCCGCGTTCAAATAGGTGGTGGACGTCGCTATGCAATGAAAGTGTTCTTGGATAGAAATGCCATGGCCGCACGCGGTATCACCGTAAGCGACGTAGAGCAGGTTATTCGCGCAGAAAATGTAGAACTTCCGGCTGGTGAAGTCGAGTCGACAGATAGAAACTTTGAAGTACGCGTAGCGAGAACCTTTTTGACGCCTGACGATTTTGCAGCGTTAACGGTTGCTGTTGGCGACAATGGTTATCTCGTGCGTTTGGGCGAAATTGCTAACGTAGAGCTAACGGCCGAAGACGATGAAACCGAGTTTCGCGGTGATGGCGTTAATATGATTGGTCTGGGTATTGTAAAGCAATCTAAGGCCAATACCCTTGATGTTGCTCGGGCAGCTAAAGCGCAAATAGAGAAAATTGAAGCGAGCTTGCCTGACAATATTTTCATTGTCCCAAGCTACGATTCTTCCGTATTTATTGAAGCGTCGATTGATGAAGTATATCAAACGCTCGCCATTGCCATGATGATGGTCGTCATCGTTATTTATCTTTTCTTAGGTAATGTGCGCGCTACTTTAATACCTGCTGTTACGGTACCAGTGTCAATTATAGCGGCCTTCATCGTTATGTACGCATTGGGCTTCTCTATTAATTTATTAACGCTCTTGGCGATGGTGTTGGCTATTGGCTTAGTGGTCGATGACGCGATTGTAGTACTTGAGAATATTTATCGTCGTATTGAAATGGGGGAGCCGCCTATTCTTGCAGCCTATCGCGGTGCAAGAGAAGTGGGTTTCGCCGTCATTGCCACTACCCTTGTCCTTATTTCCGTATTTGTGCCGTTAGTTTTCTTAGAGGGTAATATCGGCCGTTTGTTTACTGAGTTTGCCCTAGCTATCGCTGCGGCCGTTGCATTTTCAAGTTTTACCGCATTGACGTTATCGCCCATGATGGCGTCGAAAATTCTTAAAAAACGCGAGCGTTCATCAGGTTTTGGAAGCTGGATGGATAAGCGTTTTAGTGCGCTGGAAAATGGCTATTTCAACAGTTTAGGCAAAACGCTGCACCAACCCCTTCTTATGCTGATCATGTTGGCAATCGCAATAGTGGCGGTTTTCCAGTTGTCAGAAAAAGTGCCAAGCGAATTTGTACCAAAAGAAGATAGAGGAAATTTTTTCATCTTGATGAATGCTCAGGAAGGCGCGAGTTTTGAAAGCAATGCGGCAAACCTTAAGCAAATAGAAGATGTACTCATGCCTTATCGAGAAAGCGGAAAGATAAATCGCTTGTTGGTGAGAACGCCGGGTTTTGGTGGTAATGCAGGTATCGCGATTGTGGGCTCAGCGGACTGGGACGAGCGTGATTTTAGTACCTTTGAACTTATGGATGAAATTAGTGCCAAGCTAAATGCTGTGCCTGATGTACGCGCATTTGCGATCATGCGCAGTGGGGTGTCCGGTGGTGGCTTTGGACGTCCAGTACAGTTTGTGTTGCAAGGAGATACTTATGAAAATCTTGTGGCATGGCGAGATACGGTACTGGAAAAAGCAAGTGAGAATAACGGGTTAATTCGCTTAGATTCGGATTATAAAGAAACATCTCCACAGCTATTGGTGAACATTAATCGCGATCGAGCCGCCGATCTTGGTGTATCAATAAGCGACATAGGGCGCACCTTAGAAGTGATGCTAGGTCAACGCCGCGTGTCGACTTTCCTCGACAGAGGGGAAGAGTACGACGTCATTCTTGAAGGGATTGAAGCAGATTTTAGAAGCCCCAATAGCATTGAAAACTTGTACGTGCGTTCATCACGTACTGGCGAGCTTATTCCAATGGACAACTTACTTACCTTTGAAGAGCAAGCCACTTCAGCGCAATTAAATCGTTACAATAGAATGCGTGCAGTAACCATATCGGCAAATTTGGCTGATGGGTATACCTTGGGGCAGGCACTTACCTATCTTGAAGATATTGTGCGCACTGAGTTGCCAGACAATGTTTCAATTGACTATAAGGGTGAGTCTCAGCTCTATCACGAAGCAGGCAACTCATTTGTGTATGTATTTATGCTCGCGCTGGCGGTTACATACCTGATATTGGCGGCGCAGTTTGAGAGCTGGGTACATCCGCTCGTTATCATGCTAACGGTACCGCTAGCGTTAGTTGGGGCGTATATAGGGCTGTTCTTCTCAGATATGACGATTAATATCTACAGTCAAATCGGACTGGTAATGTTAATAGGCCTTGCGGCGAAAAACGGTATTCTGATTGTCGAATTTTCCAATCAGCTTCGCGATGCCGGAATGGAGTTTGAGCTGGCACTTAAACGTGCTTCAGCACAACGACTACGCCCAATTGTAATGACTGGATTCACGACTGTATTTAGTTCATTACCGTTAGTGCTGGCTTCAGGTCCGGGGGCCGAGAGTCGAATGGTTATTGGTATGGTTATATTCTCCGGCGTCCTAGTCTCTGCTTTTATGACGTTGTATGTAGTGCCTACCGCATACAGTTGGCTTGCTCGAAACACGGGGTCACCGCTTCAACGCACGCTCAAAATAAATACACTTGAGAAAGAAATTCCCTATAAAAAGGGGGAATAAAGGAAAACATACTCTACTTAAGCGAGCGAAATTTTCTTTTTTGCTCGCTTTTTATTCATGCTTTAGTTGTGTAAAGGTATAAATATTGATCACTCACGTATTTAATATTATACGGTCAGAGTGCGCTTAGATTTCTGATTTGCTTATGGGTATTCATTTAACGTATTGAAAAATAATACTTAATTTTCTATTTTTAACAGCCATTCATTAGGCTTATAGTTCTCAATAAATATAAAATAAATCGATTAGACAATTGTATAGTTGATTAACGCCATTCTTCCTCTAAACTTCGCCCCATATTCAAACGCTCGTATAAGTCGCTAATTTTTAGACATTAAAATCGAATACATATTTTTAGTCCGCAGTGGCAAATATGGCATTTGTGACTAATACTTACTTTGCTTGAAGCAAAGCTAGGCCGAAAGGTTAAAGAAAGCGACACACCCGATAATAATAAAAAAGGGTGTTGTAGATATGGAGCTAAGAGCTAGCATTCCAACAAAATTGAGAGGACACACCATGAAGAAATGGATACTTGCAGCAAGCTTATGCTGTAACGTAGCTTTTGCTGAAGTAGCAGTTATTGTTCACCCTGGTAATGGCGACGCACTAGATAAAGACAGCATCAGCCGTTTATTTTTAAACAAAGCAAAAGCATTTCCTAGCGGTACACAAGCTGAGCCTATTGCACTTGAAGAAGGTCAAGCGGCAACGGAAGAATTCAACGGTAAAGTACTTAACAAATCAGCGGCTCAACTAACTGCATTTTGGTCTAAGTTAGTTTTCACCGGTAAAGGGCAGCCGCCAAAAGCATTGGCAAACGATGCAGCAGTAATCTCAGCAGTAGCAGCCAATCCAGGTGCTATCGGTTATGTTGACGCAAGTGCCGTGAACGACAGCGTTCGCGTAGTTGCCACGTTTTAATTTACCGTCATATTCAAATTTCAAGGAACACGCATGAAAACCAAAATTGCTATTCTTTCAATGGCCGGCCTTATGGCGGCTCCTGCTTTCGCAGACGTTCAAATTAATGGTTTTGCAAACCTTATCGGCGGTATGACTTTAGACAGTGATGAAGCTGTTTATGGCTACGACGACGATTTCAATTTCGATCCTGCCAGTGTATTTGGACTTCAAGTAAGAGGCGATGTAAGCGACAAGTTGTCTGCTACCGCACAGGTTGTGGGCCGCGGTAGCGAAGATTACGACGCCGAGTTCGAGTGGGCCTATATGACCTACGCGCTTAGCAACACTACCAACATTAGTGCGGGCCGTATGCGCGTGCCTTTATTTAAGTATTCATCATCGCTTGATATCGGTTACTCATACCACTGGTTAACGCCGCCAGATGCTGTTTACGGTCTAGATTTCAATAATATTGATGGTGTACGCGTTGACTACACTAACTTTTCTGGTGATTGGGAATATGGCGTGCAGCTTACTGCGGGACGTACTGAAACTGACACAACAATTTCTGGTACACCTGCTGAACTAGAGCTTCAAAACGTTGTAGCGCTATCTTTTGAGGTTACTCGCGATTGGTTCAGTGCGCGTACGCTTCTTGGCCGTGCCAAGGTTAGTGCCGCTAACGCTGACTTCGATGGTTTTGTAAGTGCACTTAATCAGTTTGGTGCGGTTGTAGCACCAGCGCAAGCGGCCGCTGAAGGCTTCAGTGTAAATGAAGACACGGGTAGCTTTTTTGAAGTGGCAGCAGCAGTAGATAAATACGATTGGTTTGTGGGTGCTGAGTTTACTCAACAAGAAGTTGATAATTCAATTATTGCTGATAACAAAGCGTGGTATGTCACTGCCGGTCTACGCCTAGGGAAGTTCACTCCACACATTACCTATGAAGTAGAAGAAGCTGACAATGCACGTCAACTAGGTCTTGTTGCGGCTATGCCAAGCAATATCGCAACTGGTGATGCAGTTACTGATGCAACCTACAATGTGCTATATCAAACTGCTGCTGGCATAGCGACACAGCAAGATTTAGAGGTGTCTGCGGTGACTGCAGGTCTTCGTTACGATGTAGAGCCAGGTTTTGCGTTGAAAGTTGATGTAACGTGGTACTCAGATGATCTTAACGACCTTAACGATGCGACGTTGCTGAAGATTGGTGCTAATTACGTTTTTTAATATAAATAAGGCCTTACACTTGGTGTAAGGCCTTTTTTGCTAAAGTTTTTAGTGTTTCTGTAGATAAATAATGGCAAGAACTATTTTTTAGGTTAGCCTGATAATAGGGAAGCGAAAAATAACCAAAATCGTGAGATAGCTGATGAACTTTCTGAAGAAAATGCCAATTGCGACGAAGATATTCCTGATTCCAGGGATCGCAGCGCTAAGTTTTATTGTTTATTTACTTATTACTGTATTTACTGCGCTAAATAACGGCGCTACCTTGGAAAAGGTGCAGAAAGTTCAGTACCCGGCGCTCCAGTTGTCAGCGTCAACGCTGGTTGAAATGCAAAAAGTGCGAGATACCCTAGCGAGCGCGGTAACCACAGGTGACCAAGACACGTTATCGGTAGCACAAGACCTTGCGCAAGAAGCTAAATCAGGTCTTAATCAAATTGCCAACATCAGCTCTGATTTTCGCTCTGATATTTCACGAATCTCTTCAGGGTTCGATGACTATTTTAAAGTCGCTTTTGACGTTTCTCAGTCGATGATCGATGGTACCGCCGACTTTAGCCGTTTAGGCGAGTTGTCATCGCAGATGAACAATTCTTATGACGGTGTTATTGCTTCGATGACGCGTTTTAGAGACGAGCAAGAAGCCGCTTTCGAAGAAGCGTTTGAAAACACCGATACCGCCAACACTTCACTTATCAGCACGGGTGTCATTTTGGCAATCGTTGTTACTATTTTATTGTTTGCGACCGCAATTCCCATTGTGCGCGGTATCAAGCAGAGCATTGATGATGTGGTTCGCTCGCTTAAAGATATAGCGCAAGAAAATGGTGACCTCACCGTGCGTATCGATACCAAAAGCGAGGATGAAATTGGTGAACTTGTTTATTGGTTTAATCAATTCATGGACAAACTACAGGGCGTTGTTCGCGATGTAGTTGAAGCAAGTTTACCGCTTTCAAACCTTGCCCAAAATCTGCGAGGCGTTACCGAAGAGACACAGCGCACCATTGATGTACAGCAGCAGTCTGCAACCAACGCTAAACGCGCAGTTGATACCATGAGTGGCTCTGTAGATGGCGTTGCTCACAGCGCAGCGCAAGCGGCAAACGATGCGAATGAAGCCACAACCGCTGCAGGCGAGGGGCGCAAAATCGTACAACAGACGGTGACCAGCATTCAGCAGTTAGCAGAAAATGTACGCGAAACGGCAGATGTTATTGCGCGCCTTGAAGCTGATTCAAATAAAGTTGGCTCTGTGCTTGATGTTATCAAAGGTATTGCAGAGCAAACCAACTTACTTGCGCTTAATGCTGCAATCGAGGCTGCTCGTGCGGGTGAACAAGGCCGCGGATTTGCGGTAGTTGCCGATGAAGTGCGTACGTTGGCGTCAAGAACACAGCAATCGACAGAAGAGATTCAAAGCACTATTGAGCAACTTCAAAACGCTGCACATTCTGCGGTGGAAGTTATGTCTCGCGGTACCGAGCAAGCTACAAGCAGTGTAGAAACAGCGAATAAAGCAGGCAGTAGCTTAGAAACTATTACCAGCACAATTGGTCGTATTAATCAGATGAACGAGCAAATAGCTCACAACACTGAAGAGCAGCGTACTGTGGCCGTTGATATTGTGCGCCATGTTGATGAAATTCATCAGCGTACTGAGCAAACCGCGAGTCGTTCTGGAGAGCTTGGTAGCATGTGTAACGAACTTGCTGACCTAGCGCAACATCTCGAGTCAATTGCTAAGCAGTTCAGAGTGTAATGTAGCGCTACAGGTAAGATGAATTGAAAACGCCTCTTTCAAAGAGGCGTTTTTTTATGGGTAAAAAAAATCCCCAGCATTTGCTGAGGATTTTGCTAATCAAAGCAGAGAAGGTTTATGTAAACCTTAACTCATATTCATCGTTAACCACGTTACTCGTCTAGGAAGCTTCGTAGCTGCTCAGAGCGGCTTGGGTGGCGAAGCTTGCGAAGTGCTTTGGCTTCAATCTGACGAATACGCTCACGGGTTACGTCAAATTGCTTACCTACTTCTTCAAGCGTGTGGTCGGTGTTCATATCGATACCAAAACGCATACGTAACACTTTCGCTTCACGCGCAGTAAGGCCCGCTAATACTTCTTGTGTTGCGTCTTTCAAGCTTCCGCCTGTTGCAGAATCGAGCGGCTGAATAATCGTGCTATCCTCGATAAAGTCGCCAAGATGTGAATCTTCATCATCACCGATGGGAGTTTCCATCGAGATTGGCTCTTTCGCGATTTTAAGTACTTTGCGAATCTTGTCTTCTGGCATCAACATACGCTCAGACAACTCTTCAGGAGTAGGCTCACGACCCATTTCCTGAAGCATTTGGCGTGAAATTCGATTAAGTTTGTTGATCGTTTCAATCATGTGAACCGGAATACGAATAGTACGTGCTTGGTCCGCAATTGAACGTGTGATCGCCTGACGAATCCACCATGTTGCATAAGTTGAGAACTTATAACCTCGACGGTATTCGAACTTATCAACCGCCTTCATTAGACCAATGTTACCTTCTTGAATAAGGTCAAGGAATTGAAGACCGCGGTTGGTGTACTTTTTCGCAATCGAAATTACTAGACGTAAGTTCGCTTCAACCATCTCTTTCTTCGCACGGCGTGCTTTTGCCTCGCCGATTGACATGCGACGGTTGATATCTTTGATATCTGCGATAACCAAGCCAGTTTCCTGTTCTACTTGGTTCATCTTGCTAATACAACGTTCAATTTCTTCTTGGTTGACCGCAAGTTCAGCCGCGTAAGGCGCACCTGATTTAACTGCTTCATGTAACCAAGCAGAAGATGTTTCGTTGCCTGCAAATGCCTTAATAAAATCTTTCTTAGGCATTTTTGCATTTACCACGCAGAACTTCATAACAAGGCGTTCTTGAATACGCACTTTGTCCATCATTTCACGCATGTTTCTAACCATGCGATCAAACTGCTTAGGTACTAATCGGAATTCTTTAAACACGTCGCTCAGCGCGTTAATTTGCTCGCGAGCGTCAGCGTGAGCACGACCTTTCTTCTCGATAACAGTGCGTGTTTTTTGATATTGCTCACGTAGCTCAGCAAAGCGCTCGCGCGCCAATTCTGGATCTACGCCGCTATCATCTTCTTCACTTTCATCGTCATCGCTGTCATCATCTTCGTCGTCGAGTTCTTCTTCAGACAACTCTGAGCCAACGTGTGTCGCTGTTGGTGCTAAATCTTGATCGTCGTTAGGATCAACAAAACCAGAGATTATATCGCTTAAGCGAATCTCTTCAGCTTCGTAAAGGTCCCACTGGTCAAGAAGATAAGTGATGGCTTCAGGGTATTCAGCAACTGAACACTGAACTTGGTTAATACCATCTTCAATACGCTTGGCAATTTCAATCTCGCCCTCGCGTGTTAATAGCTCAACCGTACCCATTTCACGCATATACATACGAACAGGGTCTGTGGTGCGGCCTATTTCACTCTCTACGGTAGCAAGTGCTTGAGCAGCAGCTTCCGCTGCATCTTCATCGGCATTCGCTTCTTGCATGAGAAGTTCATCTGCATCAGGAGCTGATTCAGAAACTTGAATTCCCATGTCGTTAATCATGCGGATTATGTCTTCGATTTGATCAGAATCGACAATATCTTGCGGCAGGTGGTCGTTTACTTCTGCAAAGGTTAAGTAACCTTGCTCTTTACCTTTTGCAATCAGGAGTTTAATCTGAGACTGCTTGCTTTGCGCCATATAACCTACACTTCTCACATTCAATTAGTTTGCAATAGAAAAGACAACATACGTTTAGGTATGTTCCCTATCTGCTGTAGTACTGCTTTGTATCAAGGCCGCTTCTGCTCGATGCCACGCTGGTGTAAACCACTATTTTGCGATGCACATCTGCTCGGGTTTGGTTCTGCCCGTTATGTTCGGCTATATCTTTGCTACTTACATTGCTGCATTTTTGTTTAATTGTAGGTTAACCTTACGGTTTTACCTACACATGCAGCGAATTAGCCAGTATAG
This sequence comes from Alteromonas sp. McT4-15, assembly GCF_020515205.1. Lineage (NCBI taxonomy): Bacteria > Pseudomonadati > Pseudomonadota > Gammaproteobacteria > Alteromonadales > Alteromonadaceae > Alteromonas > Alteromonas sp. McT4-15. The sequence goes on along the minus strand of NZ_JAJALG010000026.1, from coordinate 48,916 downwards.
CAGAGTTTGCGGTGGTTTTACCAGATTGGTGGCTGAATTTTTAGCCAGTAGCCAAATACAAAAAGACAATACAAAATTCACTTTGCAGATGGGGTTAACTTTTCTGCCTCTCCCTCATGAGCAGGGTCAGTTCCTCTTTTTCCGCTTTAGTGAGCGGCTGAACCCGCGAGCGTGAAATTAAGGTTTCAATTCGGCTATCGAAATGCCCGTCAAGTAAGCGAGCGAAGCTGTCGTTATAAACCCGTTCAGCATCCTCGTCTTTTACCAAGTGTTCTTGTAACAATAATTTCGCGATAGTAGTAGAGTGGGGATGACCGCGGAAATTTTCAACAAGCTGTGCAGTATTCGCTCTTGGATTTGCCTCGCAATAAGCGTGAATATCGCGCAGCAAATCCATACCTGCTGCTTGGCTGCCGGCAAAAATACCTATTTGCACATCTTCGCAGCGTGATGCCAGTTCAGGTTTGTCCAATAGTAGTCGAATTAGCATGCGTAGCGGCGACAGCTTTGGTTTATTCACCTGCGTACGGTTAGGTGAAAATGCGTGTTTAGCACCTTGATTGGCACGCGTGATGTCTTGTTGCAGTTTAAAGCGATCAAACTCACCAGTATGCTTGGCAAGTTCTTCTAGTAGCATTTGTTTCTGATCGTCACCCAAAACGCTTTCAATAAGTGGCATGGCGGCTTTTTTGAGCGCAATTTTGCCTTCAGGGGTACCTACGTTGTGGGTTTTTAATAAATTTTCAAAGAAGAAACGAGATAACGGCATTGCCTTATCCAACATACCCATAAAGGCGTCTTTACCCACTTGGCGAACCATAGTGTCTGGGTCTTCACCGTCGGGTAGAAATAGAAACGATAGGCGAACACCATCCTTTAAAGCTGGTAATGCATTTTCAAGCGCGCGCCATGCAGCCTCGCGTCCGGCTCGGTCGCCATCATAGCAACATACAATATGTGAAGTGGCGCGAACCAACATTTGGATGTGCTCAGGCGTGGTTGCCGTGCCAAGTGCCGCAGTTGCAATATTGATGTCAAATTGGCTTAACGCCACTACATCCATATAGCCTTCAACAATGACTACGGTATCTAGGGTTCGATTTTGCTGACGCGCAGAATAGAATCCAAACAGCTCACTGCCTTTGTGAAATATTCGCGTTTCAGGTGAGTTCAAGTATTTTGGACCACCATCATCAAGAACGCGACCACCAAAGCCAACGACTCGACCGCGTTTATCGCGTATCGGAAACATAATACGATCGCGAAAGAAGTCGTATGTGCGACCTTGGTCGTTGCGATTAACTAGCTTTAAATCCACGAGTTGCTTGATACGTTGTGGATCAGTACCAAAGGTTTTTAACAGAGCATCCCAACTATCGGGCGCATAGCCAATTTCCCATTGCTTTACAATATCGCCACTAAGCCCACGATTTTTAAGGTAATCGATAGCTTTTTTGCTGTTGCTATTTTGTCGTAGCTGATGCTGAAAAAAGCGAGTAACTTGCTCCATTACGGCATAGTCGTCTTGCTGTTGTTGCTTTTTTTCCTCACTCATCGCTGGACGGCTACCTTTTTCTCGCGGCACTTCAAGGCCGTGATAGCGCGCCAGCTCTTCTATGGCTTCAACAAACTCAAGTCGGTCAAATTCCATGATGAACGAAATGGCATTTCCATGGGCGCCACATCCAAAGCAGTGGTAGAACTGTTTGTCTTGGCTAACGGTAAATGAAGGGGATTTTTCATTGTGAAAAGGGCAACAGGCTTGGTAGTTCTTGCCAGCTTTTTTGAGCTTAACTCGACTATCTACTACTTCTACCACATCGGTACGAGAGAGTAAGTCATCAATGAAATCGCGAGGTATTTTTCCGGCCATGGGGGAGTCAAAAACGTAAAACAACGGTTACTGTATCAGGGAAGTCACAAAATGAGAACGACTAACATGGCGTCAATCGCTCTGCATTAGACAAAAACTAGGCGTAGAACAAAAGCCTATTTAAGCGTTAAGGCGAGCCTTAATTTTAGCGCTTAGTGCGCCCATATCCGTACGGCCTTGTACTTGCGGCTTAAGAGCTCCCATTACTTTACCCATATCCTGCATACCAGACGCGCCAGTCGCGGTCATCGTTTCATCGATAAGTGCATTTAGCTCATCGTCGGTTAACGGCTGAGGTAGAAAGCCTTCAATATGGGTAATTTCTTCACGCTCAATGCTAGCCAGATCATCGCGATTAGCCGCATCATATTGTGCTGCGGCGTCTTGGCGCTGCTTAACCATTTTGGTTAATACCGCTAAGATAGCACTATCATCTAAGGTAATTTGCTCATCAATTTCTTTTTGCTTGATAGCAGCAAGTGCCATGCGAATGGTGCCTAGACGCACCTTATCTTTTGCGCGCATTGCGTCTTTCTGTGCTTCTTTTAAATCATCAATTAGTGCCATGATGCTTCCTGTTTTATTTTTATCGGTGGCCTATTAAGCCTCAGGTTAAAAATCAAATGCAACCATTTGAGTGGGAACAAACGGGTTCGACTGAAAAAATAGGGGCCCAGAAACGCGAAAGGTGCTGCAATTGCAACACCTTTCAGACTCGTTACTTAACCCTATATTAGTAGAGTTTTACGCGACGTGCGTTTTCACGAGCTAGCTTCTTAAGATGACGCTTTTTAGCGGCAGCTTTCTTGCGCTTGCGTTCCCAAGTTGGTTTTTCGAAGAATTCACGACGACGAACTTCAGAAAGAACACCTGCTTTTTCACAAGAACGCTTAAAACGACGCAGCGCCACATCAAACGGCTCGTTTTCTCTAACTTTAACGATAGGCATTAAACACTCACCTCAAAACTTTTACTGTGTAAATCCGGGTAAAATTGTGCGCTAAAAAGGCCACCCGGGTTAAAAATGGTGCGAAATTCTAATCATATCTACAGAGAAAGTAAAGGATGAATTGCTAAAAATTAGCCAATATTGTGCATTTACCCCTTTGTTAGCATTCCATGAACACGGGATTAAAGGTAAACTCTGCGCCCTAGCAAGTGGGCGACCCATAATAACGTCTAGTAAAAACCACTAGAGTTTGTATGGGTATTGTTATGATCGCGGCGAGATCATAATGATGATCGTGACAGATCGCCAGAAAAATTTGCAGATCATTTTTTTAATTTCAAAGGTTGCAAATAGGGTTACTTCCAATGCGTATATTAGGAATTGAAACATCGTGTGACGAAACTGGCATTGCCGTTTATGACGACGCGCAGGGCTTATTGTCTCACGAATTGTATAGCCAGGTTAAGCTGCATGCCGATTACGGTGGTGTTGTGCCTGAGCTGGCATCGCGCGACCACGTGCGCAAGATCATTCCTCTTATTGAAAAAGCAATGGAAGATGCGAATACAACGCCAGATCAAATTGATGGCGTAGCGTTTACGCAAGGCCCTGGACTTGTAGGGGCACTCTTGGTTGGCTCATCGGTTGGACGTTCACTGGCGTACGCTTGGAATGTACCTGCTGTAGGGGTTCACCACATGGAAGGGCATTTGCTTGCGCCCATGTTAGAAGAGGAGGCGCCCGCGTTTCCTTTTGTTGCCCTATTAGTATCTGGTGGCCACTCTATGTTGGTTAAAGTTGAGGGAATAGGTCAATATGAGGTGCTTGGTGAATCAATAGATGATGCCGCTGGCGAGGCCTTCGACAAGACGGCGAAGCTACTTGGCCTTGATTATCCTGGTGGTCCTTTATTAGCAAAGTTAGCCGAACAGGGTGAAGCAGGTCACTACAAGTTTCCGCGTCCGATGACAGATAGACCAGGGCTCGATTTCAGTTTCAGTGGCCTTAAAACGTTTGCTGCCAATACCATTCGCGACGCAGATTTAAGCGGCAATGATGCAGAGCAAATAAAAGCGAATATTGCCTATGCCTTTCAAGAAGCAGTGGTTGATACCCTTATTATTAAATGCAAGCGCGCCCTTAAACAAACCGGCATGAAACGTTTAGTTATTGCTGGCGGTGTTAGTGCAAATACTATGCTGCGCGCACAAATGAAATCATTAATGAACGACCTAAAGGGTGAGGTGTTCTATCCAAGTTTGGCATACTGCACTGACAATGGCGCTATGATAGCCTACGCTGGCATGCAGCGATTAAAAGCAGGCAAAGTGCTGGGCTTATCTTCGCAAGCTAAACCAAGATGGCCCCTTGATACACTTAATGCCATTTAATCGAAACTCGAACACGCTAAATTACCGATAGCGGTAAACTAAGAAAAGGACAGTTTGGTAATGAAAGCGATAAAAGTCAGTAGGATTTGGGGTTGGTGTTGCATCTTTTGGTGTCTGTCGGCGTCTGCACAGACTGCCAGCGAGGGTGATACCTCACCCCTTGGCACTCACCGAAATAAAGATGCCCAACAACACGTTGTGCTCATTTCTCTTGATGGATTCAGGCACGATTACATAGAGCTTCACGACGCGACAAACCTCAAGCGAATAGCCAAAAACGGGGTAAGGGCTGATGCAATGACGCCTGTCTATCCGGCTAATACCTTCCCAAATCATATTTCGTTAGTCACTGGTTTGTTACCCAAGCACCATGGCATAGTAAATAATCGGTTTTATGACAAGTCTCGCCCCGTTGATGGGGGCTATGCACACTATAAAATGGGCTACGGTAGAATGGATAGTACATGGATAACGGCTGTACCTTTGTGGAACCTAGCTGAATTTCATGGCTTAAAAGCCGCTACCTTTTTTTGGCCCGAGTCTGATGCCCGTATTTCCGGTGCCCTGCCGACCTATCATTTTCATTACTCAAAATATGCCGATTATCAACAGCGTGTAGAGCAGATAATGCAGTGGCTAAATTTACCAGAGGTGTCTCGTCCTCGGTTTATTGCTGGCTACTTTTCGCTAACTGATACGGTAGGGCATGATGAAGGACCCCTATCAGAGAAAACGAAACACGCGGTGCAGAAAGTCGATGCGTTGATAGGGCAACTTTATGACCGTATACAAGCGTTAGATATTGCAGTTAACTTGGTCGTCGTATCAGACCATGGCATGACGCCACTTGATGAATTGCAATTTATTGAAGTGGACACACTCAATATTCCCGATGATTTTCTTGTGGAAAACGAAGGTGCTCAGTTATTAATTTACGCTCGAGAAGAGATTAGCGCAGATGAGATAGCACATGAAAAAGCGCGACTTACTGCTGTTGCAAAGGGGCGATTTACGGTGCTTGATAGCACTATGCGCGCTGCTCGCAGCATGGAAGTAGACAGAAGAACAGGTGATATTCTTCTTGAAGTGGCGCCACCGGCACGCTTTGTTAATGATGCAAACAATTATTCCAGCAAAGGCGGCCATGGTTACTTAAATACGCTGCCCGATATGGGAGCAACGTTCGTTGCTTCAGGCCCCGCTTTTAAAAAACATAAGCGGATTGCACGTTTTAGCAATTTAGAGTTGTATCCTGCACTGGCTAAAATACTGGGTATTACGCCTATTACTGCCATTGATGGCAAGTTAGACGTGCTCAGTGGTGGTCTTACTCTTTAATATTGCCTTTATCCCACACTTTACTTTCATTGCCTGCCAATAGGCGGGCTATGTTGTCTTTGTGGCGCAAGACAATTAACAGAGACAGCATTGCCACGGGTATGGTGTAAAGAGGTTTGATCCAGTAGGTAAATAGGGGGGCAAGCGATACCGCTAAAATAGCCCCAAGCGACGAATAACCGGTCAAAAATACCACAGCAATCCAACATAGAATCAATAAGCCCGCCAAATCTAGACCTATAGGTAGCATAGCGCCAAATGCTGTTGCCACGGCTTTCCCACCTTCAAATCCGAAATACAGTGGAAAGATATGACCAAGACACGCAGCAATGGCGATAACGCCGAGCAACACGGGTTCAATGCCCAGAAAGTAGCTGCCATAAACAGGGATCGTGCCTTTTAAAATATCCATTACCAGCACTAACAGGGCCGGAATACGCCCTCCTAATCGATAGACATTTGTAGCACCTGGGTTCTTAGAGCCTGCCGTGCGGGGGTCAGGTAAACCAAATGCGCGACTGATCACCACTGCACTGGACAGTGAGCCGAAAAGATAAGCGACCGCTATCATTAAAATGGTTAATGAAATCATTGGTTGCCCCTTGTTATCATACAGCGTTATAGTTGTGGCAAATTTGCTGCGGTTAGCAAAATACCTATCGCTATACCGAGCAAGACGCTAATGCGATATAGATGACAGGCTGTAAATGCATGTAAAGCTACTCCATCCAAACGTGATATACCACCTTTAACCGCTTATTTTTTTAGCTTCTAAATTGTTTTGGCAGTTAATTTGCTTGGTTAAATTGTGTAATAAGAAGCTAAACAAACATTGGATAGCGTTTACGTGGAGGTACAATAGTTCGTATGAGCATAAGTCCACAGTATCTTAATGCAGACTAGTTAATGCACGTTAGCGCCTAGCAATAACATAAGTTGATAGAATTCATGGGAAAAATTTATATAACAGGGTTGTCCGTCGACACTCTCATTGGAGTATATGACTGGGAACGCGTTCGCAATACCGAGTTGTTGCTTGATGTTATCTTGGATGTCGATTTGCGCGCAGCCATGCAATCTGACGATGTCAACGATACAGTCGATTACGCAAAAGTGGCTGAATGCATTGTCAATGTAGGTAAAGAGAGTCAGTTTGAATTATTAGAAGCGTTTGGCAGTAAAGTGATGGATGCCGTACTAACACAGTTTTCAGTTGCTGCTATTACCTTGAAGATTGTTAAGCCGGATATTCTGCCCAATGCAAAAACGGTTGCGGTTGAGATGAGGCGAGAGCAGTCTTAATGTCCAAACACGTTATTCTTATCAGTATTGGCTCAAACATTGATAGAGAGCATTACACCCGCCGGTCATTATTGGCCCTAAAACAGCACTTTGACGATGTCAGCGTATCGTCAGTGTATGAGAGCGAAGCGGTAGGGTTCAATGGTAGTCCGTTTTACAATCTGGTTGCGAGGGCAACCACATTGATGGATATTGAGTCAGTATGCTCAACATTGAAAACCATTGAGAAAGACAATGGACGCGTGCACAGTGACAAAAAATTCTGCGCGCGCACGCTTGATTTAGACTTGCTGACTTATGACAGTAAAGTCACTACGCAACCTATAGTGCTACCCAGAGAAGAAATTTGTTATAACGCGTTCGTACTCTGGCCACTTGCTGAGCTTGTGCCTAACGAGCGTCACCCAGAAATACAAAAAACCTATGCCCAAATGTGGGATGCATTCGATAAACAAAAACAACAGCTTCGGCCTATTGACTTTACGTGGAGTTAAGCAAAGGAATGACACTTTTTGAAATTATAATTCTGGCAATTATTCAAGGCGTTACAGAGTTTCTGCCCATAAGCAGCTCAGGCCACCTATTGTTACCAGCTGAACTATTTGGCTGGGTGAGTCAGGGGCTAGCGTTTGATGTTGCGGTGCACGTGGGAAGTTTACTTGCGGTCATGATTTATTTTCGTCAAGAAATCGGTCAAATGACAGTTGCATGGGTAACTCAGGGGTTTACTAAGCAGCAATCAACAGATAGTAAGTTAGCATGGTATGTCATTATCGCGACTATTCCAGCAGTGATTATCGGCTTTTTAATGAAAGGCTGGATAGAGGATAACGCGCGCACGGCACTGGTTATCGCGGGAACGACTATTCTTTTCGGTTTGTTACTGTGGTACGCCGACGCAACCGCCAAGCGAGAGCAAGAACTTGAAGGTCTTACTTTTAAGCAAGCGGTATTTATAGGTCTAGCACAAGTGCTTGCGCTCATTCCGGGTACCTCGCGATCAGGTATTACCATGACAGCCGGGCTTATGCTTGGGCTAAAACGGGAAGCCTGTGCGCGTTTCTCCTTTTTGCTTTCTATACCCGTCATCTTAGGGGCTGGGCTACTTGCAACACTTGATTTATTAAATGCCAATGAAGCCGTAGATTGGTCTGCTTTATTGTACGGTGCTGCGTTTTCTTTCGTGAGTGCTTATTTGTGTATATATCTATTTTTGAGTTGGATATCGCGTATTGGCATGTTGCCTTTTGTTATCTATCGCCTTGCGCTAGGTGCTGTATTGCTATGGTTTGTTTTTGCATAAAATACGCCCTGAAAAATCATAAGGAAATCAATAATGTCGGAAACAATATTTACCAAAATTATCAACAAAGAAATTCCTGCTGAAATCTTGTATGAAGATGAATTAGCTCTTGCCTTTAAAGATATAAATCCTCAGGCACCACTCCATTTTTTGGTGATACCTAAAAAGGCGATAGCAACCATTAATGATATTGCAAAAGAAGATCGCGAAGTCGTAGGGCATTTGTCGTATGTAGCAGCAAAAGTAGCAGCCGAGCATGGTTTTGCACAGCAGGGTTATCGCACAGTGATGAACTGCAATGAATTCGGTGGGCAAACGGTGTATCACATACACTTGCACGTTTTAGCTGGAAAGCCTTTAGGTTGGCCTCCCTATACCGAAAATATGAAACAACATGTAGAGTGAAGTATCGATTCGTCGATAAACAATTCGCGATATTGGCTTACTAAGGAAACATTCAAGCAATAAAAAAGCGCCTCATGCTTTAGCATGTGGCGCTTTGTAATGTATTAAACTGTTGTGCTTAGTCACCAAGCCCTAATACTTTTTTGCCTTGGTTAAAGTGAATGTCTACCGGAATACTCGCGGCTTCAAGACGCGCTAGGTCAGATGCTAAATCTGGCTTAATAACGCCCATCGTTGCTACAAGGTCGGCCACGCCATCGTAATCACCGTCACCTTGTAGTGTTAGGATAAGCTCAGATAACGCTTCAACTGCTGCGCCCATCTTTTCCATATTAACGCGATACAAACCGTCTTGTGTCTTCTCAAATGCGCCTTGTTGAGCAAAGAAATTGAAGCGGATCATATTGGCTTTGCCGTGGGCCGAACTTGCACCGAAACGCACGGAACGGAAAATACCTGCCATGAAAGTAACATAGTAGTCTTCCAGCGTACCCTCTGTAATTTCGCCTTTTTCTAATAAGCTTTGTACCATGTACAAGCCCAAGATATCGGCTTTACCCTCTTCTAATGCAGACGCATGCTCTTTTAATGCGCCACGAACTGTTCCTGCACCATCCAATGTGTTCTTAATGCCTAACCCGTGGGCAACTTCGTGATACCAATGTTGGAAAATATAACTGTTGGTTTAATAAAGCGTAGATAGAATGGTGTTAATAGCCAGAAATCCTCATAACACTTAATTTCATCTGGAAATTACTTAACTGATGATAGAAATAAGCTAAATGACCTAGAACATCTCAACACATAGTATATAACAAAGATAATCGCCGCGTCCTGCGGCGGTATACATTCATCCTTGAATTTCAGTTAGTCATAATCCAATAGAATGTCACGCGAATCGTTCCAACGATTCGAATAAGCATTGGTGTAAGAAAGGTTTTGCAGGGTGGTGAATGAGGGTGATTTATACTTGTGAGCGACGCGCATCATCCAGATGCGCTGTTCATACCCCTGCGTAACCGCATCAAATTACCATGCTTATGAAGGACCGCAAAATCCGGTCTTACTGAATCATCAACCACAAAAGTATTGATCATGATCCCTATTTGTCTGGACCAAGTCGGCTTAACATCTGGTAATCATTTTGTGTTTACTGATGGTAATCTTTTTAAAAAAACAACAAATGATGACTGAAAGTAATCATTAAGTGTTTACCGAACACATAAAGTGTACTGACTCATACACGATCTGACAGTCCGCAACAAGTTAATGTCCGAAAAGAGCGAAAAGCCGAATTCATTAGTCGGTTTATCATGGTCAGCTAAAAACAAACAGACGGTCAACATCCCACTTAGGGGCACAAATACATTGGCTAAAATACAAAGCGTAGAGAAGGGAGCCAACGTGCTTGTGTCCCAACGAGCACATGCGACTGACTACGGTGGCTTGTTAGTTGCCGATGTCTAAATAATACCGATACGATGCTTTTTTAAAACCAATACTTTCGTAGTATGCTTGTGTCGCATTGCGAGCTAAAGATGTTGTGACTTCTAATTGAGCACAGGATTTAGTTTGTGCTTGAGTTGCTGCAAAATTAATAAGCTTTTTGCCAACCCCGACATTTCTCACACTCTCATCTACGACAATGGCTGTAATACGACAAAGAGATTTTTGTAGAGGGAAATAAAAAAAGTAAATGAGCGACATGAGCGCAATTACTTGGTTTCCTTTCTTGGCAATAAAGACCTCTGAATTATGTTCCTGTTGAGATAGGGCGGATATTAATTCCAATTCTATACTTTCATAGCCTAACTGCTTCAATAAGTCTTTTACCTCGTGAGCATGAATTGGTTCCGCTTTTAATATATCTACCATTGCCAAAATCCCCTTAGGCAACTAATACCCACATAAGGGGCGACAAATCGTAGCGGCAATAAGCTTTTAAAATATAAACTGTTAAGGCTTTGGCTAGATAAACCTGCACATACCAAAGCCAAGCGTTTCACCAGTGCGTGATTGGAACCCAAATTTTTCATAGAACTTTTCTTTTCCATATGCTGAAAAAAGTCCAATAGTTGAACCCGGTGGGCAGTTTAAAGATAGGTAATTATTAATAGACTGCATTATTTTTGACCCTAGACCAAGTTTTTGATGCTTTGGGTGAACAATGATGTCTTGTATATAAAAAAACATAGACCTGTCACCAATAACTCGGCCACAACCAACGAGTTTATTATCTAGGTACAATGAAACCCAAAATAAGGATGAGTCTATGCTACGTTGAACGAATAACAATTCTGGGTTTTTCCAGCCAACGGAGTTTCTGATTGAAGCAAAATCAATCGCGTTTGGCGGCTCTTCTTTTAAAATAACCATTGTTGGGAATAGTCCTTTTGTACCAGTGAACGAAGTGAGCAAGTTAAGCGCCTTGATAGGTGCCAAAACCATACCTTTAAATTACTGTTGACCAAACGGTGGGCCAGCGGTCGGACTTTTCTGAAGCCGACAGATTTTTAGGGCTGACAGTTATTGATGGTTTGAGTTTGAAATGTTGTGCGAAAAGCCGTTTGGATACTGCGCCTTTGACTACACCGTTTTTCTCGTTGGTAACCGCAACAACATCTTGGCAACTATCGCACTCCCAAAACGTAGCTTGGCCTGAACTTTGTTTAAGTTGGTTCATGGTTTCTTTAGGCGCGAAAGAGATAGTGCCGTTTACGTCAGAGAGGTAGGCAAGGCCACGCGAGGTGCAAAAATCGCAGTCACATTCACGAGCCTGATACTCTTCTATCGGTGAAGGAAAATTGGCAGCAACTTCTATTTTTCCGCAAGAGCATGATGTTGAATAATTCATTACACCGTTTCCTTTTCCAAAGCACCTAACAGCTTATTGCTGAGACTTCATAGTAACACTCATTTCCTCTGAAAAAGCATATTCTGTGTTTTCATGGGAAAGAATATGAAATGTCCGCTTCACCTACAGGTTGTGTAAAAACTATTTTAGGGACAGTTTTTTGCTGGCGATTCAAATAGACGAAAACATGTGAGCTACGTTGAAATCTGATCGTGCATTCGTACCAATTTTTTCTGCTTTTCACTTAGGATCACTTAATTATATTGACCAGAAGAGTTTTCATACGGCCTGCGTACAAAGCAGCCCGTGGGAAGCCAGTGCCAAGTTTTCCGCTTTTGACCAATAGCTGAAATGTCGGATTTAATAGAATTCTTTATTTGTAACCTGTCAGGTCAAGCTAGAACTTATTCACATAAAGCCTATCGAAGGTCTCCATACTTTAAAATGGAACAGCATTTCGAATATTTGCTGTTGTGCTGAGCCATTTTAACATATTTTGGAAGGGCTAACTTGGGGGCTTTCCAATGCCATCTTTGATAGCTTTAATACCTTTGTCTAAGACAGGATTTTTGCTCAATTCGTCTTCCCATAATTCTTCATTTCGAATGATTGTTTTTGACGCAAGGTTGCCAAATGTTTTATCTCGTACAGTTCGTATGTAACGGTGTGTAGTTTCCAATTTGGTGTGACCCAAGAGATCTTGTAGAAAAGCGTGTATATCGCCATCGTTGTCTATGTGAATATCCACACCAGTTTCTTCTCTATATTTTACGAGACGTAATGTTGCTCCTGTGTGTCTCATCGCATGTGGCCTTACATGAACAAACTGAGGGATTACTCCTCGTTTCTTTAATTTGTTGGCAGCCTCTCTGAAGGCGTCCTGATACATACCATTAGAAACGGGGTAGCCTTCTTTGTTCAGCCACAGCACATCTGAGTCATGAGAGAATACATTTTTCTTTCCATGTTTTGATGAGAGGTATTTAGTCAGAAATAGGTGTTTACGCTCAGAATAAAGGGGGATGTCTGAATTCTCCCTCTTGGTATTGAGGTATTTATCTTCTATGAGCTGCAAAGTCCGAATATCCAAATCGATCTCGCGGTCAACTTGCCCTTTCCCTTTAAACTTGAGCTTTTGTTGTAATTCACCTTCAATATGCATTTCTCCATAGCTTTTAAAATCTGGGTTAAGCTCATTAGAAGTATGAGGAAAGTACTTCACCAGTTCGCTAATTCTGAGGCATGTGTCGAACTGGACTTTTGCCATAACACCATAAACTGGATCAATTTGTCTGAGTTCACTGATGAGTTCACGCATCTGTTCTTTGGTTAATACTTGAGAGATGTAAGAGGAGCGTTTCTTTTTTCGTTTTGCGTCAATTAAAGGGTCTTGTGTAACGGTCTGACTATTCTTTTTACGAGTGTAGTTAAGGAAATCGCCAGCTTGTGCTGCCTCCTCCAGCATCCTAGTTTTCTTTATTTTTTTAGGAAGCACCATATTGTGAGGCACCTCCTTTTTATCCAAGTACTGATAGAATAATCGCCATGTCGATATATATTGACTGAGAGAGTCTTCAGAAACACCATTCTCTCTTAGTATTGAAAGGATTTTGATCATGTAATCGTAGTCAGCATGCAGATAGCAGGTATCCGTTAAAGCGCACCCATTTAACCATTGACGTATGTGATCAGCGTAATTTTGTATCGTTGCAAGTGTGGTTTGCTCAAGCTCTTCATTGATAAATGTGGGATAGTTATATCTTGCAAGAAGAAATCCATTTGCATGTCGATGTAGATAGCCTCTTCCTTTTATAAAGATCATAGGAAATCCACTATCTCCCCGACGTATCTTTTCTACTTCATGTTTTGATTGAATCTGAATTGATACACTATTTTCGGCACTATTCTTCGATTGATTTGAAGCGTCAGGATTTAATTGAATGACATTGCTCATAACTTAAACCCCACTTCAATTTGATCTGCCGCGAAACCGCGATCTATCGCTTTTTGAATACTGTTGTTTGTGGTTACCAGTATGACTTTTTTCTTGGCTCTGGTGATTGCAGTGTAAAGCCATGAACGCTCAACCATAGGCATATCCTCGACAACAACAATAACAACATCAAACTCACTTCCTTGGGCGCTGTGACAAGTTAGTGCATAACCGTGTTGTAAAAGGTATTCCCCGGCATTTTCATTTCTTATGGACTCTTTTGGGATTGACACTAACCCTTCAATATCAAAGCGAACAATAATGAGATCTTCGTTACCGCCAGTAACAACGCCTGTTGAGCCATTCACGATACCAAGTTCCGCGTTATTGGCTTTATATACAACCGCATCACCCTCTCTAAATTCTGGTGCAGAGGGGATTACTTTGCGAGTATGGGTAATTGATTCATGAAGCTTAATGTTAATGTCTGAAACAGTGCGAGTTCGAGCTGCAATAACATGGAGGGATTTAGCGCTTAAGTTCCACTCATACTCACGTTTAGCGATCTCTACCATTTCTTTCGCATTCTCGCAGTTTACAATTCGAACTAGTTTTTTTGACTCCAGTGTATGACCTTTTTTGATATCGACAGCAGTGTTATTGATATCTTGGATAGATCTGAAATTTTCAGTGAGTTCAACTCTCGGTACGAGGTTGGATTCCATTAACTTGTGGTAAATAAGACCGGGACCTACAGGTGGCAACTGTGCTCTATCTCCAACAAAGACGAGCCTTGCGGGTCTTCCTTCCAATATCCTTAGCAAACGATACATCGTATGCAAATCAACCATAGAAGCTTCGTCTATTAAGATTAATGGTGAAGGGAATTGATCTAGATACTCCGGCTCCCACTTGACAATTTTAAGCAACTTTTCAATTGTCATCGCTTCACGCTCAGTCTGTTGCGCAAGCCGTCTGGATGCCTTGCCTGATAGTGCTACTTGTAAAACTTGATTGCCTGCATGAGTAATAATTTCATGAGCACAAAATAACACGCTAGTTTTGCCTGTGCCTGCTCCCCCAGATACACAAGATATAGGGTTGCTAAGCACTGTTTTTACCGCTTGTTGCTGTTTTTTGCTAAGCTTATGGCCTCCAGATATCGTGTAGTCATCAAGCTCTTCTTCTGTCACCTGAATATTAATAATCCCCCGTTTAATTCTGCTCAACAACTGATCTTTAATGTAGTTCTCCATTATGACAGACGCAGGTAAGGCGAAATAACTTGTATGTAGCTTCTGCGTTGCCGTTAAAATCTCGTTTTCAGGCTCAGTAACGATAATTCTGGGGTGCTCTTTTTTAGACTCATCTAATGCAATGGAGAGTGCTTTTGATACTAATTCTTCTCCAATTAGTTTCGTGAGGTTATCAATAAATAAATATGGTTTACAGCGAGTGTGGCCGGAGTCTAATTGTCTGAATAAAGCATCCTCTAAGGCGCAAATGATTCGTCTTTCATCTTCATCAGGCACACATAACGCTTTCGCGAGAAGTTCTGCGCTTTTAAAATTACTGAATGACCAAATTCGGTAAGGATCTTCTCTTAACTTTTCCGCAGTCTTTTCACCGTAATACTGGAATGCTCTTTTGCCAATGGTTAAGAGCTTGGCTCTCTGCATTGGCTTGGTATCTTGTAATACGTGCTCCATGAATTGAACTAGTTGAATCTTTCCTGCTTGTTTGTGCCAATTACGACAAATCAGTTCAGCAGCAGCTTTCGAAACATCATTATGTTCTATTAAGCTATCGACATCTTTTCGCTCCAAAAGGTCAACAAGGTTGTCTTTGAAGCGCCTAATGAGCTTGTCAGCAGTCTTTTCGCCAATGCCATTGGAAGACATCAAGAAACTCCTGATAAGCTCTTGTGTGACTGCACAGTGGCTAATATCCGTTGCTAGGAATTGTTCTCCATATTTTGAGTGATGCTCAAAGGAGCCAATTACTGCAATATGATCATTTAGCTCAACCAACTCATCAGGGTTTTTAATTACCACCTTAACAGAGGCTCTCGACGTATTCAGTTTAATGATTTGTTGCGACATGTTTCCATACAAAACCTGTGAAACAGTCCCGATGATTTGATTGCTTGTTAGCATTAATGAATGCCTCCAAGCTTGAATGCATTCTTGCCCGGAGACAGCCTTGCGCGTTCTTTTTGCTTGAATTGCTCTAGCTCAAGTTTTGTCGATTCCAACTCCTCTCTAAGCATGATGACTTCTTCAGTTTTGGCTTTGAGTTTCTGGCGCAGGCTAGATAAGGCGTAACTTCCCATTGTTTCAGACATCTCATCCAATGCTGATTCTCGTTCATAATTGAGTGTCTTTACCTCTCCTTTTGCTATTTTAATATCAATACTTGAGAGCAGATCTTCGATGGAGGAATCATTGTTAAAAAATGAAGGAAGTGACTTTACTTCATCAGGTGAAACATCAAGGAAATATGCCCATATTCCCTTTCTATAAAGAAACCCTTTTAGATTTTTTGGCCACTCATAGTCAGGTTCTCCTAACCGTTCTGTTAAAAAAGCAGCAAATTCAGCTATGTTCTCATCACGAATTTCAGTGTTGGTTTTTGCTGAGCCTTTTAATACTCCCTCTGGTAAGTTTCCCTCGTATTGTTTAACCAACCCTTTGAATGATTGTCTGATGTTGTGTGGTTTTGTGTCATAACCTATTGCACTGGCAAGTTTGGACGTGTCGAACTTGGTTTCTTTTTTGTCGAGCCATTGCTTGATATTGTCTAGGTCGTTGACAATATTATTAAGCAGATCTTCAAGTAATAGCCGTCGCAATTTGCCAAGCTCTTGCTTTCCTAATCCCTCATTATCATACTTTCTAATCAGCTCAGGTATATCATTCATCATCAGACCTCACGAACAACATTTCATCAACGACTTCCACTTCTGGATCGACTTCTTCTAGCCTTTTTATCTTTTCTTCAAGAACATCTTCATCAAGCATTTTGTGGTGACGCTTCATATTGCGGGATCTCAAAGTCATCTCATCAACAACAAAACGAACCACGCAAATTTTTACGTCATTGGCTTTGGCAGTCAGTATCGCCCAGCTTGCTCTCTCACCTGCGGTCAGGTTTGTCGTATCGACGATAACCGCATGGCGGTCAGGATTGATATTTTTACTCTTTGCCCATGATGATTTTCCTGAGCAAGGTGGTCCAACGAGCAAATATACCCTCTGTGGCAAATTTCGCTTCATCAGCTTTATGAATTCTTTTTTTGCGTTAGCCCAAGCTTCATTTCGCTTCTTTTCATTATTAAATCTATAGCGCCCGTCACGCTCTAGATGGTCATCTGGGCAAATAATATTGATTGTGACATCTAATAAAGGTTTGATTTTTTCCTCGTGTGTAAGATCAGAATTGGCTAATGCTTGAAGCTGGGTGTTCTTTGCTAGTAAGGTATTATTGCGTTGTAACAACAGCTCGTAGTTCGCTTCAAGTTTTGTTATTTCTGCCGCTAGCGTGTGATTTTCCTCTCTTGCTTCTTTCAACTGATCTTCAGTCGTCAGTCCCTGCCTGACGGTTTCATTTTTCCTCTTAACAAAGTCTTCGTTAAACTTTTGGATTCGACCCAATAAAGATGCATATCCTTTTGCTTCATCTTCTGAGCATGGCGTATGTCCATATAAATGTGTTTTATCCACCTGTGCTAAGTCACAAATGACTTGCATTGTGGCAACACCCCGGATTTTGTTTTGGGATATGGCTTTTGCAGATTGTTCCAAAAAAACCTTTTCAATAGCTGCGATTCTTTCGGCATGAGTCTTGTGCAGAGAATTTCTCATTATTGAATGTCCCCATCAATGACGATTTTTTCGATCTCTGGATAGACATCTTTCAAAGGAGGGTAGTAAAGATTTATAAAGTTTTGAGCCTCAGTGTCTAAGTGATTTACTCGAAATGTCCCCACGCCTCTAAGGTAATTCGCGTAATAGTGAAACGTTTCTAACAGCATTTGAGTTACTGGGTTGTCTAAGAGTAACGAGTGCTGACACTCTGGCCCCTGACAATTCCCTAGATCCGGCAATGTTGAAGCTTGTAGCGCACGCATAAAACGTTTTCCTATCTCTGAATCCTTGAGTTTTTGGGTCTGCGACTTGGCTGAACATGGCGCAGGTTTGGTTGATTGTGGGTTTCGCATACACACAAACCCAAGAGGGGTTTGCAGACCGAGAGATTCACCGTTTGATAAGCGCTTGATAAGAATATTTTTAATATGTTCTTTGAGTGTTTTTCGAAGCTCATCACCAACCAAAGAACTGTTTTTGCAACGCAAGTTCTCTTTAACTTCTTGTAAATCTTCAACTATCTTCCGCTTCAATCCTCCTGAGAACTTGCCATCGACTATAGCCTCACTTACTTCATCGCTAAGATCTTCATAGGTTTGACGTTGGATTTTCTCCCTTTCATCTATGACTGCCTTGTTATGCCTTAAATAATGGTCGGGCATAATCTCGTTCGTATGCCCAAACAATCTTTTTACGATTAATACCGCCAGCGGGGAGTTTGTACCAATCCAGTTTGCTAGTGTTACACGCGCCCTGTGAGCTACACCCTCTTGGTTATCTTCTTCTTCTAAGTCATCGAGAAGATCAATGTCATATGCTTTTGCAAAATCCCTTAATGCGCAACTTAGTTGCCAACCTGTTGAGAAATCCCAACTCTTCACTTGTTTAATACCTAAAATTCTTGTTACCAGACAAGGGGAGTGCACAGGTGCAAGATTAATTTTGTTCAGAAACTCAATAGCCTGAATTGTTAGTGGTGGAATTGGTATTGGATGATCGATAATACTTACTTTTATTAGGTCAGTAACTAGATAGCTGAGAAGATCCTCTTCAGGATCTGGAACAACGCAATCTCTTAGTAACGATTTTCGAATATCAACATTCCTCAGTCCTGTAGTGAGTAATATAATCCAAACTGATGCTGCAACGCATAACCTGTGAAGATCAGAAACCCATAGAATTCCGAGGTTAGTAGTATTATTGTCATTTATTACTACATCTGAAGGGATTGAAGAATCAGGAAATAGATTCAGGACGTTCTGGTGTTTCTCTATTACTTCCTGCATTTTTTGCTTGTAACTCTTTACACAGAAGTCACTGCTTTTTAATGCCTCTTTGCCACTTTTTCCAACTGGAAAATACATTGCAAAAGTTTCAAATATCTCAATAAATGAGTCTGCATGATTGGTGAAAATGGGTATTGCGTTGTCTATTAAGAGTGCAATTGATTTCGCGGAAAATGGCTTGTAAGAATTGACAGATGTTCTTGTGGCATCATTCCCTAATAACTTGTTTAAGTATCTCTGTTCTGCGGTTAACGGTTCGCCAGAAGACGCAACTCCTGCCCAAGGTACTTTAAAGTCGAACATCAGGAATGATAGTTCTGGAGGAAGTGTTTTCGAACCATTTAGGATCAAGCTTTGCCAATATCTCCAGACATCAGCGTCTTTAGCACCATTAACAACAAGATCTTTGCACCATTTTTCAATGGTTTCTGTATCTACGAATTCGGCAGGGACTATCGGCGAGTTTTCTCTGCCGAATAATACCCGTGTGTTTTTTAGATAGGGTAGAAAAGTTCTTGCAAAGCCAACAACCCTCTCATACGAAGTGGCAGAGTACTTTTGAACCTCAACTCTATGGTATAAGCAGAGCTTCAACATCAACACGAGAGGGTAATATGATGTATCGTTTCTGTGTATATTAAACCAATTGAAGCCTGTAAATGGGCCTCTTCTACTTGAAATTGGCCACTTGTCAGCAGAGAAGGTCACATTTCCAAATTGTGTCATAGGCTTACTATTGAATTCAGCTTCTATTTTCCTCATTGCTTCCCACTGCTTCTTCCCTAAATCATACTTTTCTTCTGGTGATATAGAATCATAGAAATCACTGAATTGAACTTGCTTGTGTGCGAGTGAGGCGGACATCATCTTACTCTCGTTGTTTGTATTACATTTAGATTATTGATTCTTGGGTGTATCAGCGGAGGAAGGCGCTGGACTCGTTCATCTTCCCAATCTGAAAGCGCAATTTTAAAGGCATCGGCATGTTTTTGTTGACCGTTTTCTGCCTTTGATTTATACCGCTCAAGAGCCTCTATTGCTATTTCATGCTTTGTTTCATAGTGAGCCATATACAGGTCTCGGCTCTCTCTAAGTAGCTGCTCATACTGAAAGCATCGATAAATAATATTCGGTATGTGCTCATCAAACACAGCCGCTCTGGAGCAGCCCAAACATGAATCATACTGTCGGCAATATGCAACTTCTAAGTTAGGTTTATAGTCTGGTTTGCTGGGATCTAAGCAATCACATAAAAATCTTTTTTCTCTATTGCGTTCATCAGGAATTTCACCGTCAAGTTTCAGTTGTGCAGCAAGTTTCTGATGCTCACTAAGAAACCGCATTTGTAAACCAATAATGGCGCTTGCAAGCATGGATTCAGTGCGGCTTGATTGGAGGAGATACGTCAACGGTATCGAGTTTCTTAAATCCTCTGCAACAGCCTTAATCAGATCATCTTTAGTGTCTACACCCTCTAGATATTGAAGAAGCACCTCTCCAGACCAGACTTTTCTAAACCTTCGAGTCTGCAACCGTTTTAACTTTTCTCCATTTTTATCTTTAATACCTGCAAACGTTGCAAAATCACGTAAATAGCTATTCATTTTTGTTTTGCTGATAGAGAAAAAAAACTCTCTGTTGGTCAATAATGAACTTCTAATATTGTCTAACAGCGATAGGTACTGGAATAATGCAGATGCATAAGGTACTACAATATCTTCTTCTTGCGCTCCCTTACCTGTTACATGACCTCTTGTTTTAAAACTAGTCAACCAGCAAGATGGTTCAGAAGCAAAAGGGGCACTAACATCAATTATTGGAGTTTGACTGTCGATATTGTTAACGGCATAGGGTAGGTTTGTCGCAACTTCTAGATTGCGTCCAGATTCGCAAAGGAGCAGTATAATTACTAAGAAATCAAATTTATCACTTTCTCCCAATAGAACATGATGAAAGGGATCTGCGTGGGCAGCAAAGATGAATTCTTTCTCCTTTCTTGGTCCATAGAACAACTCATAAGTAACGTATGAGCTTGAAAGGTATTCCCTGTAACATCTCCATTTATCATGCTGATGAATTCTTGATGTAAGAATGCTTTGTATATCTAGATAATTAACCTTGGCAAAGGCTCGCAAGAATGGGCGTAGTGACTTTTTATTATCAGCAACCCCATTCTTCAATATGTCCTCAAAAAGGTACTTAACATCTGAACTTCTCCTTAGTTGTACTGGGAGAAGATTGAACCCTTTGTCGAATTCGAAATTTTCAATATGTTCTAAGATTTTTCCGACATGCTCTTCATTCATTTGAGAGTCAAGTACTTGCTTCAATGCATTAGTGCAGTGGCGATATGCGATTAGCTCCATATCAAGAGCTTCCTCATACTGGGTAATATCTCCACTGTTAATAAGCTTTCTAAAAAGTCGTAACCCTTCTGGGGTAAACAAGCGTTTTTGTTTGCCGGAATCTAGTAAGACCTCTAACCTAGTATTTGCTTCTTTTATTTCCATCAAGCAAGCATTGGTGTAAGCGTATATTTGAAACATGACATACTCTGAGTAGTCATTATTAATCCTACTTTTCTTAATCCGCTCCTCTGCGGTTTTTAATCTATTTTTACTTTGTAGAGCGTTGGGGGGTTCGTAATGCCTAATAGATACCTTCACTTTGTCTTTCAGATTGGGAACCAAGCACAGAACGTTAATCAATATATTGAATGTGGTTTTTAAAGTTGTCCTTTCAATCTCACAGTTAGCCTCATAAATAGACTCAAGAGATTTATATTCTACGGATGTAAGACGTTTGCCAGAGTTTATCAAATACTGGGCTAACCATTGGAATGCACGCCTCTTGTGATCGGGAGAACCTTCATTTTTTCTCAGGTGGATGTATATTCTAGTTAACGTTAGGGCGTCATTAGGCGATTTTTGATAAAGTTCATAGAACCAAGTTAGATATGTTTTACCTCTTTTGTTTTTTACTGGAATGCTGTTAGGTTCCATTTTTGTCACAAAGTCTAGGCAAACCGTCTCTGTCTTTCCTTTGTTATTCAAGAAGCTAAATTCAGTGTTAGAGCTTGATGGCTCTACAACAGGTAATCCGTCCAGTGAGTCCTGATGACGAATAGGTGATCCACAAGAAACAGTCAGCGGGTTAGATATTTTTTCCTGTGCGTTTTTTGAAGCGAGTGGATTTTTTCTTGGCATACCCTACAACACATAATGGCGACACCATTTTATTATGAGGCTTTAGTTGCTTTTGTCAACATATAATAAATAACAGTTATATTTAAACAACATTTTGAAACATAGTATTGGCAAAGAACGCATCAAAGGTGATGTGGTCGCGCTGCTCTGGCACAATCAGTGTATTAGCGATAGGCACAAGGATGTTATCAAACTTCGCCTGCATCGCATTTTTTAACTGTAGACGGCGAGTGCCTTTTTCGAGTTGCACGCGCTCATCGTTAGGCAAATTAATCGCAATGGTTTTGCTGCCAGCATTTGAGTGACCCGCGTAATAAATGACATCATAAGCGTTAAGGTCTGCATCAGAACCTGGCATTTCAGCCTTGTAGGCTTGTGCAACAGGTAGCCCTTGTTGTAGTTCAGGTAAAAAAGCCGCGTATTTGGCAAGTTTTTCACTCCAAGCCAGATCTTTTACAAGTACGTAGGCTTCAAATGCCGCGCGGTAGCCAAACAGTTGGTCTTCGTAAGTCTCAATAGGTCCGATAACCAACTCTACTGGGTTAGTTTTCATATCCATCCAAGCCATATCTGACGCAAGGTAGTCATCAGTTAGTAGGGCTTCTGCTCGCAATTGAAGATACTGCTTAAAGCTCTCATCTTCAGCCAGTGCTGATGCTTGCTTTAACAGATCTGACGCTTTCATTAACTCGCTTTTAAACGCTTTTGAATAGGGTTCTGCGTAAAGCTTTCCAGCCTCGTCGCGTTTAACCATAGAATAAAGACCTGCTTTATCGTTAAAGCTCGCGGTGCCAAACTCTGCCTTATCCATGTCTTGGGGATAGAACTCAGCGCCCATTGCTTTATCATCATATCCGCTGATGAATGGCGTATCGCCATTTAGACGGTCCCATGGGCCATAGTTGATTGTGGCAAAATGACGTACTGCGTCATCTTTAATTGCGTTTAGAAAAGTCGCTTTATCTTCGAAAAACGCTTGTTGCCAGAACAGATCATCCATAATTTGAGATGCGTCGATAAGCAGCGACAGCATCTGTTTTTGATTTTCACTAAGGTGTGAAAGGTCACTGGTTAAATCAACCGGGTGATATATCGATAAGCGAGCCGTATCTACAAGCAATGCTTGCTCAGTTACAACCGGCGTTTGTGTACTTTCAGTTTGTGTGGTCTCTGTGCTTTTGCTGCAGGCACCAAGCAAAAATAGTCCAGCTACCGCCGCTGCGATAGGGGTAATAGTCGTTAGTTTTGTAATTTTCATATTAACTCTTAACGGTTGTTGTTTATTCGGGGGCTTCCCAACTAATACATTCATACTGACATGCTATGCGTTTGATTTCATACAAAAGTATGAAAAAAATTTGCGCGATATCAATAGTGATTTGCCATGTGTTAGCTATACTCGTACTAAAGTAACAAGCGGTTGCATAAGCAGAGAATCAACAAATCGTAATAAAAGTCTTGTAGGCTAGCAGCACCAACCGTCAACTTTGCTCATTCTGCTTGAAAAATATGCTGTTTTGTTTGCAATTTAGTTGGTCGAAACTCTATCGCTACTATAGTATGGTGATAGAAATACTAAAACAAAAAATGGCCTGTGCAATTCGTATTGTTGAATAAATACACGCGAATAAGGCTGACCGCATACATAGTGATGTCCGAAAACAAGTTGATGTTATTTCGTTGTTTTTGGATTGGTAGATGATTTAGCAACACGTTGCCTGTTTCGGGCTACAAGGAACTTTCTAAGGGTAGAAAATATGTCTACACAGAACGCGCTTTCGACGATTTTGGTTGAAAAAATAAATAACGACACACTCGTCCTTCCTACACTTCCTGCTATCGCGCTTAAAGTTAGAAAAGCAGCAGATGATCCTGATATTAACTTAAATGCGATGGGCGACGTTATTGGTCAAGACCCTTCGTTAACGGCACGTATGATCAAAATTGCCAACAGTGCTTACATGGGACGTAGTGTTAAAGTAACGTCAATTAGTCAGGCTGTAACTCGAATTGGTTTGCGACAAATTAAGAATATTTCTACGGCATTGGCAATGGAGCAACTTTTCGTTTCAAAAAATGACGTTGTTGCTAAGTACTTGCAAAAAGAGTGGGCAAGTACAGTGAATATTGTTGCGAACTCAATGGCTGTACTTCAGCTCTATATCGCGCGCACAAAAAAGCGTGAAATGAGCATGGACACAATGACATTGGCAGCATTGGTACACAACATTGGTGTGTTGCCTATTCTCACTGAAGCTGAACGTCATCCAGAAGTATTTGCGAACCCGTCATTTTTAGAAGTGGCGATAGACAAGTTAGCAGGTCGCATTGGTGCTAGTATCATGCAAGAGTGGAGCTTTGGTGATACCTTCGTTAATGTTGCGAAAAATTGGAAAGATTTAAGCTACATTCCAGAATCTCTTAGCTATATTGATTTTGTACGCGTAGGCGCTGCATTGTCAGGCGCGATTGACAGCCAAAAAGACGCGGTGCTAAATCTGGCAATTCAGCGTGGTGTAGTGGAAGATATGGGTGAACTTCACTCTGACGAATTTGAAGAGCTATCAAGCGCAGCGAAACAAATTTTCCTATAACAAGGTCGTTTTCTTGATTAGCAAAAAGCCGATGTCTTAGCATCGGCTTTTTTGTAGGAAGAGTAACAGTAAGCCAAGAAGCAGCCCCCACACAGCGGATGTCATAGAAAATAAGCTGAATCCAGACGCAGTACATAATAATGTTAGCATTGCTGGCGCGCGATGTTCTGTCACCTCCATACTACGTGAAAGCGCACCTTGCAATGTAGCAAGAAGCGCAAGCCCAGCAAGCAAATGAATAATAGTAGTTGGCATGCTGACAAAAAGCGTTACGACAATCGACGCAATAAGTCCCATGAATAAGTATGCCACACCCGCTGCGATGGCTGCCTTGTAGCGTTGGTCCTTGTTACTGTCAGCGTGCTCGCCCATACATAAGGCTACGGTAATTGCGGCTAGATTAAATGTGAAGCCACCAAATGGGGCAAGAAGGCCTTGAGTAATGGCGATACCAGATAATATTGGCTTGTGATCAGGCTTGTAATCATGGGCATGATGAATAGCAATGCCCGGTAAGTTTTGCGACAGTGTGGTCACCAGAAAAAGAGGAAACGCAAGTCCAGCCGCTGATGAGAGACTAAATTCAGGAGTGACCCACACCGGTGTTGGCATCGAAAAAGATAGTGAGGTCTGTGGTTGTAGGTAAAAACTGAGGCCGACAGACATAAGAAGTAGCACCAGCATAAGGTACTGCGCAAACCAGCGGCTTCCTATTAGATAAACCGCAAGATAAAGCGCTACTAATACTGGCGAGTTATTTACATCGCTAAAGATGGCCAAGCAAATAGGCAGCAAAATGCCGCTAAGCAGGGCCGATGATATTGCTGAAGGTATGCGACTTATTTGCGCCAACAACGCGCGGCTTTGCGCGGTAATAAGTGAGAAGAGGGCACACAGTACAAAAGCGCCTATCACTTCAGATAAGCTGTAAGCCTCAACCGTGGTTAACAAAAAAGCCGCACCGGGTGTCGACCATGCTGTTACTACAGGCATCTTAGTAAGCCAAGAAAAAACAATGCACGTCAAACCCATACCCAATCCAAGTGCCAGTAACCAACTGACGACCATGTCTTCAGTTGCCCCAGCACGTCTCGCCAAATCAATAACGATAACGATTGCACTGCTATAGCCAACGGTTACCGCAGTTAACCCTGCACTAACATGACTAAACTTCCACTGGCCCATAAAAATACTGTCCTATTTGCTAGATCATCATCTCTCGACAAAAAATAATGTGTGCGCTATAACGTACAAATAATAAAATAGCATTTGTGCGCTATAACGCACAAGTAAAAAAGAATAGGACTTAATAGGGGTATGTCGAGAAATACTACAAGCCCACTTTCTCATCGTATTGCTACGCGTTTACGAGACTTAAGAAAGGCGCGGGGCCTGTCTCTAGACAAAGCGGCCACACTCACGGGAGTGTCAAAAGCAATGCTTGGTCAAATCGAGCGAGGAGAATCAAGTCCAACGATAGCGACACTATGGAAAATCTCCGCGGGCTTAGCCACCTCATTTTCGTCGTTTCTGGCTAGCGAAAATAGTGAAGCAACGACAACAAATGGCACCGATGAAGATAGGTTTGTTAACGACCCAAACATGCAAGTGAAAACCTTGTTTGGTTACAACGCGACAACGGGATTTGAAATGTTTGAGCTACGACTTTCAGGTTGTCACGAGCAACATTCACCGCCCCACCAAGTCGGTGTAACTGAACATATTCATGTTACTAAAGGTCGTTTAAGTATATTGCAGGATGGTTGCTGGAAAACCTATGAGGAAGGTATGCAGTGCTTATTGCACGCCGACCAACCCCACGGTTATCGAGATGAGGTAGGAGAAACTCACTTTATTGCGGTTATTCACTACCCTTCGTAGAACACTTACAAGCTTGAATCGTTAAGGTTTAACGCGTCACGCAAAAAGTTAAGCAGTGTTGTAATTTCTGCAGACATTAACGCGAACTCAGCGTCTAAGCGCGCCTCAACCTGATCTTTTGGCACATCTGCGGTTTCTTCTTTAATGCGGTCGGTGAACTTGACGCGTTTGATAGCCCCATCTTCACAAATAATAGCAGTTAAAGACTCTGCATATTCAAAGGCGACTTTTTGAACGAGTTTGCCAGCATCTAAGTGAATGGTGATCTCTTCGCTGTCTAGCGGCTGATTTTTGCAGCGGATCACGCTTCCAGTATCATCAGTAGACTTAAATTCAGCTTCTTCTAAAAGACTTACCCCTTCAGGTGTGCTTTCTGTTACCCAGTGCGTTAATTCACTTTGAAGGCTTCTACGGGTAAAAGGCACTACGGGTAGAGAGCCTATCGCCTTTCTCACCATTGCTAAAAAGGCTTCTGCTTTTCCGTCTGAAGATGCGTCAACAACTACGAGATTATCGGCAAGTGAAATGTAGCCATGTGTATAGCTATTCTTTGTAAAGGCTTGGGGCAGCAAACGTGTCTGTATTTCTTGTTTTAAGTCCGCTTTTGCTTTTTTGCCAACAGGTGATCCGGTTTCCATTTCAATTTTGGCCACCATTTCTTCAAGTTCAGCGTTAACCACGGCACTGGGCAAGATTTTCTCTTGTTTCTTTAGCGTTATCCAGTAACGCTGCTGGACTACGTGAAACATAGTGCCGTTTTTTCCCGCCTGTGAGAACGGTGAGGCAAATCCCATAGTGGCAAGATCTTGACTACCGCACGGACGAAAAGCATTTTCACTTAATGCGCGCTCTAGGTCACTGTCATCTAACGATAGTGGTTGAGTAATCTGATAGGCTTTAACGTTTTTAAACCACATAGTGTAAGCTGTCTCTTATAAAAAGGGGGCGCAAGCGTAGCAATGTACGCCCCTTGGTGCAATTGGAATTACAGTGAGTGTTAGGGTGTGCTAGGCGTTCTCAGTGCTCGCGCCTAACGGAAAGCGGATGATGTAGCGAAGGCCTTGTGCTTTTGTGCTGTGAGCCTCAATTTGACCGTTGAGTGACTGGGTAACCAAGTTGTACATAATATGCGTACCTAAGCCACTCCCACCTTCACCACGTTTGGTGGTGTAGAAAGCATCGAACAGTTTATCAAGTTCTTCTTGAGACAATCCTCGTCCATCGTCACAGTAGTCGATAACCACATAACCGTCTTGCTCTGTGACTTCAAGCTTAATAGTGCCAGCGTCTTTATCTTCAAAGCCGTGCGTAATAGAGTTCACTACCATGTTAGTGACGATTTGAGCTATGGCGCCCGGTGCGCAATTCACCACGAGGTTTTCTGGGCAATTAACGGTAATGGTATGCTCTGTGTGTTTAAAGCTAGGTTGAAGCGATTGAATGATTTCTTGAATGTAATCACCGAGTACGAATTCACGAACCGACTCGCTGGTTTGATCCACAGCAACCCGTTTAAAGCTTGCAATTAAGTCAGACGCTCTTTCAAGGTTATTCAAAAGCAAAAACGCTGTTTGCTCTGCTTCATCAATAAAGCTTGTCATGTTTTTACTGGTAAGACTTTTATCTTCGAAATCTGTTTTTAAGTTGGTTAAACGCTCTTGTAAAAAACTCGCCGCAGTGACACTAACGCCCAGTGGTGTATTGACATCATGCGCAATGCCAGCAACCAAACCGCCAAGCGATGCCATGCGTTCTGACTCTACTAGCTGCTCTTGCGCTTGATGCAGTGTTTCCATCGAACTGGCAAGCTCTTCGTTGCGTTTTCGCAGTTCAGCTTCAATATACTGGCGGTTTTCGTTCTCTTGACGTAACTCGCGCTGGTGGGCGATCAACTCATCTTTCTGTTGTTCCAAATCCAACATGATTTGTGAAAGTGATGCTGTTTTTTTCGCTACTTCCTGCTCAAGAATAAGGTTTTGGTCATCTAATTTCTTGTTGGCCAGGGTCAACTCATCTTGTGCATCACGAAGCCGTTTGTTGGATACAATTAAGTCATCAATAACCTGATTGTAAGACTCTTTAAGTTGGAGTAATTCATTATCATCGTCCAATTTAATGCTGAGCTTACTCTCCTCTGGATGTTGAGGGTCGAAGTTGCCCATTTGTTCGGTGATGTTTTGCAAGGGTTCTGACAGCATGGTTCTAAATGCGGTCATAAATAAAAATACTAGGAAAGTTGTTTTAACTAACGCGTTGCCAATTAAGAAAAACACACCCACTTCAATACGACTAAATATCGTATCGAAACTTGAATAGAGGGTTACATCACCAACCGTAGATTCACGGCCTGAAAATTTGAACACCAAAGGGAAGCTGTAGCTGAAGACCCCACCTGAGTGATCTTCTATCATTTCTCTATCAACAGGATTAGGGGAGCGCTGCGCGCGAATACCATATTCCGCAATATAATTACCATTCTCGCCACGCACTTGTAACCCTTCGACAATAGGTAAAGACATCAAACCTTCCGCGATGGCACGTACTTGATCGTTATTAAGTTCCCAAAGTGCTCGGGTCAGACTGGATGAAAAGGTATTTTTGAGGGTTTGTAGCTCACCCTCAACATGGTTTTTGGTACTAAGGTATTCAGTAAAGATCTGCCCGACGGTCACAATCAGTGTCAATGAAAAATACACCGACAGTACTCTCGCTAAGAGTTTCCTAGACAACCCTGTTTTTACGGCAGCCATCGATAAACACACCCCTGTTCCAAATCGATTACTCAATACACTCCCAAGAATATGCGTAAACGGTTTAATAAACAAGATTCTGAATATAAACTTTTGGTTAAACAATAGTCTAGTTTGTTCAGTCTCGTATTTTTGTAGTGCCACTGCAGTGTTGACAAATTTACGTCTTCAACTTGACACAATTATGTAATCGTTTTAATAAAACTGTCACAGACCGCATTAATAATAACGGCGTTTTAACATGACCAGGAAAATATCGATGTCTCGTACAGTGTTGGTGGTTGAGGACGAAGCGCCTATCCGTGAAATGCTTAAGTTTGTGCTTGAGCAGTCTGGCTTTAATATTATTGAAGCTGAAGATTTCGACATCGCGCAGGAAAAAATTTGTGAGCCTTATCCGGATCTCATTCTATTGGATTGGATGCTTCCAGGAGGAAGTGGTGTGCAGTTGGCGAAGAGCCTTAAACAGCACGAGTTCACAAGGGATATCCCTGTTATTATGCTAACCGCCCGTGGAGAAGAGGAAGATAAAATCCGCGGTCTAGACGCTGGTGCTGATGATTATGTCACTAAGCCTTTCTCACCGAAAGAGTTGGTTGCGCGTATTAAAGCAGTAATGCGTCGTGTTACACCGACTTCAAGTGAAGAACCTATTGAATTTAACGGCCTTAAACTTGAGCCAGTATCCCACCGCGTTATGGCAAATGATGAGCCGTTAGACATGGGGCCTACAGAATTTAAATTGCTGCACTTCTTTATGACACACCCAGAACGCGTATATAGCCGTGAGCTATTACTTGATAATGTATGGGGTACAAACGTGTATGTAGAAGACAGAACGGTAGACGTGCATATTAGACGTCTTCGCAAAGCTATCTCTCGTCACGGTCATGATGCTATGATCCAAACAGTGAGAGGAGCGGGTTACCGTTTTTCCACTAAGCTTTAAGCTTGAGGGGATGGCGTGCTGTGCACCATTCCCTTGTATTTACGTCTTACAATAAAACGAGTTAATTCATGTACTACCCATTCTCTTGGTTGAGAAGTTCTTTACGCCTAGTGCTTTTCCTTTTGGTCTTTGCATTGGTGGGGTGGTACTTGGATGACATGTTAGTGGCTATTGCAGTAGGTGCCACGCTACTTTTGCTGTTTAATTACTGGCATCTGTATAAGCTTAATCGCTGGCTATGGCACAGCCGTAAGATGTCGCCTCCCACTGTACGCGGTGTTTGGGAGCACATTTATGAGGGTATTTACTACCTGCAGCGCCGTAATAGAAACAAGCGCAAAGAGCTCGGTGAACTTGTAAAGCGCTTTCGTGAAGGTTCTGAGGCTCTGCCTGATGCTGCCGTAGTCGTAGACTCTAAAGCCTGTATTATCTGGTGTAATCGTCTTGCACGATTAGATCTTGGGCTGAAGTGGCCTCAAGATTCTGGCCGGCGAATCGATAATTTGCTGCGACACCCTGAGTTTATCCAGTATTTCCATGCGGGTAATTATAAATATCCAATAGAAGTCCCTTCGCCAACCAATCCGAATAAAACGTTTGAATACCGTATAATGCCTTATGGCGACGAGCATCTTCTGTTAATTGCCAGGGACATTACCCGCGTTTCTCAACTAGAAGAAATGCGGAAGGATTTCGTGGCCAATGTATCTCACGAACTTAGAACACCCTTAACGGTAATCAATGGTTATCTGGAAATTTTGCCGGTGGACGAAGATTCAGACCCGTTCATGCACAAAGCAATGAAAGAGATGACATCGCAAACTCACCGCATGCAAAATCTTATTGAAGACTTATTGGTTCTATCGCGCATTGAGGCAAGCTCAGAGCGTATTTACGAAAACGTAGTCAATATTCCTGCTGTCTTGTCACAAATTGAACGAGAAGCACAAGCTTTGAACAAGGAAAAGCAGCATACAATCCACTTTCACATTGACCCAGAGCTTTATGTGTTCGGCGTTGAAACGGAGCTTCGCAGTGCGTGTTCAAATTTAGTCTTCAATGCTGTGCACTATACACCGCCGGGTGGCGAAATTAATGTGTACTGGCAACGCAAGCCTGACGGCGTGCACTTTTCTGTCATCGACAATGGTGATGGTATAGAGCAGAACCATTTAAATAGGCTTACCGAGCGATTTTATCGCGTGGATAAGGCCCGCTCTCGTAAGACAGGTGGTTCGGGATTAGGTCTGTCCATTGTAAAACATGTACTTAGTCATCATAATTCGCGATTGGATATTGCTAGTACCCTTGGTGAAGGCAGCAAGTTTTCTTTTGTACTAGACAGTGAATTAATTGCTGAAAATGTGTAGCAGGGCAGGAGATTTGATGTCGGACAAAACAAGAAAAAACACACACGGCCGCCATTGGTTCGCTACAATTTTTGTTTTGTTGCCTTTATTTATTCATTCACATGCTCTTGCTAATTACAACGCTGCACTAGAGAATCAAAACGCCGCGCAGCAAGCGTATGATGTGCCCCAGTATGAACGCGTTCCTGGGGTTGCAGGGAAAATATCCTCTGTGGGTTCTGACACCCTCGCTAACTTAATGACCTTTTGGTCGCAAGAATTTAAAACACTCTATCCGCAAGTTGGCTTTCAAATTCAAGCCTCTGGCTCGTCAACCGCACCTCCAGCGCTTATTGAGGGTACTGCGACTATCGGTCCTATGAGCCGCGAGTTAAAGCCCAGCGAAATTCGTGATTTCACCCGTGTACACGGTTACCCACCTACAGTATTAAAAGTGGCCATGGATGCTATCGCTATTTTCGTTGATAGACGTAACCCGCTGACCGGAATGACGCTAGAACAGGTGGATGCAGTATTCTCTGAGACCCGTTATTGTGGTGGTAATGATAAGATAGAGCGATGGTCTCAACTTGGCGTGAATGACATAGAATACCGTTCACCCATTCGCCTATATGGTCGTAATTCGGTTTCAGGTACTTACGGGCTCTTTAAGATAATGGCGCTATGTGATGGCGACTTTAAGAATACCGTTAACGAACAACCAGGTTCTGCATCAGTGGTGCTATCGGTGGCCAGCGGAACAGGCGCTATTGGCTATGCCGCCTATGGCTATAAAACAGCAGGCGTGCGCGCATTGCCATTAGGAGACTCGTTAGATACGCTTATTCCACTTTCCATAGACAGTGTAAGAAATGAGACTTACCCGTTTGCGCGTTTTCTTTACCTCGTTATCAATAAAAAACCGGGTGAGTCACTACCGACATTGGAGCGAGAATTTCTTCGTTATATTCTTTCGCGGGAAGGACAGCGACAGGTTGTGAGAGATGGTTACTTTCCTATTCGAGACGACGTGCTAGTAAGGCAGCGTCGATTGCTTGAGTAGCTCTGTGATGCTGGAAAAGTAATTCTACATTTGAATACACCGAATTCTAACTGTCATATTTGTGCAATATTTAACGGGCTTAGCTTAGTTTTTTCAGTATTTATTTCTAGGCCAAAATGAATTTTTGGTCGAGTCAGAGCGTGCTTCTATTTTCTGTTTTTGAATGTGATTTATACAGGAAATGAAAAAACAATCATCAAATCAATTCTGTAGAACGTCTGTTAGCAAAAAAATTATACTCTTCTAGTCCAAAATTACATTTTTTATATGAAACTTTTGTTACAGCGCCGTAATGTAACAAATGTGTCATTTACCTTAGGTAAAGTTTCCGCGTTTTCTAAATCCATAAAAATACCGTACTTGGAGATACACATGGAACTTAAGCAACTTTTCAAAGCTTCAGCGATTGCAACTGCACTCGTGCTTGCTGGCTGTGGCGGCGATATCAATATCAGCGAAGGTGATATTGATAACAGTGTTACTAACAACACAACAAACAACAATGGTGGCACTGACGGTGGTGATAACGGTGGTGACAATGGTTCTACCGATACTGCACCTGGTGAAGTAAGCTCTTTCCTAAGTGGTGAAGTTTCTGATGCATTTGGCCAAACGGTTGAAGTTCGTGTTCTTTCTGGTCGTTTGACTGCTGACGATGCTGACGACCAGGGCGTTATTACCTTAACGAACGATAAGGTGTGGGCGCTAGAAGGTCCAGTTTTCGTTGGTAACGACAAAGCAAACAGTGTAACGCTTGCTATAGAAGAAGGTACAATAATCTTTGGTCGAACTGGTGCAGACTATCTTGTAGTTAGCCGTGATTCGAAAATTGAGGCAGAAGGTACAGCGTCTGCTCCAATCATCATGACTTCATTCAACGACGTTGTTGGTGATGAAGTTGGCGCAGGCCAATGGGGTGGTGTCGTTATTCTTGGTAATGGTACCTCAACTAAGTGTCCTCAAGATGGTTCTGACTGTGCGCTTCAAGTAGAAGGCGCAGAAGAGGGTGCGGTATTCGGTGGTACTGACGATACAGACAACTCTGGTATCCTTAAATATGTTGTTGTTAAGTACGCTGGTTTCGAAATCGCACCAGACAACGAACTAAACGGTATTACTTTTGGTGGTGTTGGTTCAGGTACAGAGGTTGACTATGTACAAGTACATAGCAACGCTGATGACGGTGTAGAATTCTTCGGTGGCGCGGTAAACGCGAAACACTTAGTTTTGACTGCCAACCAAGATGACTCAGTAGACTGGGACAACGGTTATAAAGGTAAGCTTCAGTATGTTTATGTTCAGCATGCCGCTGACAACTCTGATGCCAACCGCGGTATTGAAGGTGACGGCGACGGTGGTGACGGTCTAGAATTCTCTAAGCCAATGATCGCTAACATGACAGTTATCGGTAACACTTTCGACACAGCTGACGCTGACTCTGAAGGTCTGCTTCTTCGCGACCAAACTGGCGCTAACCTAATTAACTTCCTTATCACTGGCCCAGAAGGTATGGGTGAGTGTCTAGAGATGGACACAGACGAAACGGTTCAAGCTAACCTTTCTGACGGTGACCTAACTATGACTTACTCAGCTATTGCATGTTCGGAGCCGTTCAACACGCCAGAGGGTGCAGTTGACCTAGAAACTTGGTTCACTGGCCAAGATGGCAACCAGCTAATCGCTTTTGAAGATCGTGCAAACCTTGGTCTGAACCCAGATGGCACACTTACAGCACAAAGCGCGCTTCTTACTGCTGGTGGCGACGCATCTACATTGCTTGATACTTTCTTTGAAGCGAATACATTCGTTGGTGCTGTTGGCGAAACAGATTGGCGTCAAGGTTGGGCGTTTGGTTTTGGTGGCGGTAACATCGAACTAGCACAATCTGCTTCTGGTTGCCCTTCAGGTACAACGTCAATTACGCCAGTAGACGGTTCAACTACTACATGTGAAGTGTCTGGCACTATCACGTCTGACCTAACGCTTACAGAAGGTAACTTCTACGCGCTTTCAGGTGCAGTATTCGTAGGTGGCGACAAAGAAAACAGCGCAACCCTTACTGTTGAACCAGGCGTTACCGTTTACGGTGCTTCTGGTAATGACTACCTAGTAATTAGCCGTGATTCAGAAATCAATGCAAACGGTACTGCAGAAAACCCAATCACTTTCACATCACGCGACCACGTTGTTGGCGGCCTTGAAGCGGGTGAAGCTGGTCAATGGGGCGGCATGATCGTTCTAGGTAACGGCGAATCTACTAAGTGTCCTCAAGACGGTACGGATTGTTCACTTCAAGTTGAAGGTGCACAAGAAGGTGCAGTGTTTGGCGGAACTGACAATACAGATAGCTCGGGTACACTTCGCTACGTTCGCGTAATGCACGGTGGTTTTGAAATTGCACCAGATAACGAACTAAACGGTATTACGTTTGGCGGTGTGGGTTCTGGTACTACTGTTGAGTATGTACAAGTTCACAAAAACGCAGATGACGGTGTTGAGTTCTTCGGTGGTGCAGTAAACGTTAAGTATCTTACGCTAACAGGTATCCAAGATGACTCTGTCGACTGGGATAACGGTTACAAGGGCAAACTACAATTTGTTTTAGTTAAGCACGCAGAAGACAACTCTGATGCTAACCGCGCTATTGAAGGTGACGGCGACGGCGGTGACGGCCTTGCGTTCTCTAACCCAATGGTTGCTAACATGACTATTATTGGTAACGAGTTCGATACTGCTGACTCTGATTCAGAAGGTGTTTTACTTCGTGACCAAACTAACGCTCAGTTGTATAACTTTGTAGTTACTGGTCCAGCGGGTATGGGT
Organism: Alteromonas sp. McT4-15; assembly: GCF_020515205.1. Lineage (NCBI taxonomy): Bacteria > Pseudomonadati > Pseudomonadota > Gammaproteobacteria > Alteromonadales > Alteromonadaceae > Alteromonas > Alteromonas sp. McT4-15. Next base: position 13,801 of record NZ_JAJALG010000026.1, on the reverse strand, counting down.
GAATGTTTCGAAGCTGACCTAAGCGATGGTGATACAACACTTCTTGCTAATATGGACGGTACTAACGACCCACAACTTACTTTTGAGACATCGGTACTAGCATGTGCGGAAAACATCAAAGATTCTGGTGACTTCAGCCAAGAAGACTGGTTTACCGCACAAACAGGTAACAGCCTACTTGATAACACTGCGACAGTACTCAACGGTATCTACACAGTAGATGCAACTGTAGCGACGGACGTATCGACGTTAGACAGCTTCTTCTCTCCAGTAGACTTTATCGGCGCTGTAAAAGACGCTGATAACGACTGGACTGCGGGATGGACTGTTGGTCTTGAATAAGAGACCCAGTTCGCATAGCTAAAACAAGCAAGTGCGTTGCAAAAGTGGCGCACTTGCTTTTAAGTTTGTAAAACACGAAATATTTTCGTGAAAGTATTCCTTTCTAAAGAGGTTCATCATGAACAGACCTGCTAACAGGTTTCTTCTAAAACCCATCAGCTTAGCCGTTGCAATGAGCATTATGCTTCCAACGTCTATGGCTTTCGCTCAATCAAATGAAGAAGAAGTGATTGAGGAAGTTGTCGCGACTGGTACACGCCTGAAAGGCACGGCAACGGCAGTAATGGAAGAACGTAAAAATCAAGCATTCGTAGCAGATATCATGGGTGCTGAGCAAATAGCTCGCACAGGTGACAGTGATGCAGCTGGCGCGCTTCGTCGTGTAACTGGTCTAACGTTGGTAGATGGTCGTTTCATTTATGTTCGCGGTTTGGGTGAGCGTTATTCATCTACTCAGCTAAATGGCGCCATCGTACCAAGTCCTGATCCAACACGTAACGTAATTCCGCTTGACTTATTCCCCTCGAGCATTATTGAAAGCCTTGCGGTTCAAAAATCGTATTCACCGTCTATGCCAGCAGCATTCGGTGGTGGTAACGTAAATATCCGCTTGAAATCTATTCCTACACAGCGAGTTTTTAACGTATCTGCCGCCGTTGGTATTGACACGGAAAACTCAGGTGATGTTCTTGATTATGCTGGTGGTGGTCGCGATTGGACGGGTGAAGACGATGGCACACGTGCAGCTTCTGATGCTATTCAAGAACGTTGGGACTCAAAGAATTTCTTGGACGATTTAGAGCCAGAAGAAGCATTAGCCTTATTTAAAGGTGTTAATAGAGAGTATGGCCTCGAAAGAACGTCGGCCGACCCTGACATGCGCTTTAACGTAACTTATGGTGACAGCTACGATTATGATGAAGACTGGCGTTTTGGTTTTCTAGTAACATCGCGTTATTCTGCGCAGACTCGCTCATCAGAAGAATACGAACTACAAGACCCTGATTTAGTTGGTGACGACATTATTAATGTTCGCTTCTTCGACGACATTAAGGGGACTGAACAAACAGTGACGTGGTCTTCATTACTAACACTGGGTGTAGACTATAACCGTCAACATCGTATTGATTACAGTCTTATTGTACTAAATGATACACGCGATGAAATTCGCGAGATGTTCGGTAACACCGAAAACTTGAACCAAGCGGAAGGCTTGCGTATTCGAGATATCGATGTTCAGTATGAAGAGCGCTCGCTATATACCAATCAGCTTAAAGGTCAGCACACTATCCCAGAATTAAACTTCATGGGTATTGACTGGACTTACTCACTGGGTCGCTCAGTACGCTATGCGCCGGGTAACTTCAACGCGCGTTTCGTAATGGAAGATGCGAATGAAGACGGCATTTTTGATGATGAAAACGAAATTTTCTTATCAGATGCACAAACTGCGGCTCGTTATACTTTCCAAAATCTTCATGACCGCTTAGAAAACTTTGGCTATAACGTGACTTATCCAATGTCATTCGGTAAGTGGGAAACGGAATATAAAGTGGGGGCAAGTTTCGTTACGAAAACTCGTAGTGCCGAAAACCGCCGCTTTGACATCAATACACTAGGTGTTGAAGACCGTTCAATATTAGATGGTAACGACTTTGGAGAAATCTTCAGCGACAGTGTTTTAGACACGCTATCTTTGTCTAGCCGTCCAATTATCCGTGATACAACCATTGCGGGTGATGATTATGTGGCAGGTCAAAAAATCGATGCCTACTACCTTGAAGCTGATTTTTTCTATGATAATAAATGGCGCTTCACTGGTGGTGTACGTTGGGAAGACTTCCGTCAGGTAGTGGCACCATTAGATCCTCGTACTAACCAGTTTGATTTAAGCGATGAAGCAGATCGTTCTCAACTAGCATTCCAAGAAGATGGCTTTTATCCAGCACTTGCAGTGACTTACTTCCTAGAAGACGATATGCAGCTAAGAGCCAGTATTGGTCAAACGGTTGTTCGTCCTGACCTTCGTGAAGTATCGTCAGCGACATACCTGGACCCGTTAACTAACTTTCCAATTGCGGGGACACCAGGTGTAAGCACAACGGATATCATTAACTACGACTTACGTTGGGAATGGTACCGTGAAGCAGGCAATAACCTGTCAGTCGGCCTATTCTACAAAGACATGGAAGCACCAATCGAATCTGTACAGTCTCCTGCTCAGGATGGCCCGCCGCTTATTCGTATTGCAAACGCTGAATCAGGCGAGGTTTACGGTGTTGAAGTTGAATTCTTACAAGACCTAGCCTTTATAGGCGATGGTATTTGGGACAACTTGTTTACTACGGGTAACGTCACTATCAGTGATTCAGAAATCGTACTAGACCGTCAAAATATCGTAGAGCAAACAGGCGTGTCTGCAGCTATTACTAATGTAGAGCGTCGTATGACGGGTCACTCACAGTATGTACTTAATCTACAACTAGGTTTTGACTCTGATAACGGAGAACATTCTACTTCACTAGTATACAACGTATTCGGTGAGCGAATCTTGATCGCTGGTATCGACGGCTTTGACGATAACTACGAGCAACCATTCCATTCACTTGATATGGTTTATAAGTACTATCCAGACTTTAATAGCACTGTCACACTTCGTGTTCAGAATATCCTTGGAGAAGATCGTGAAATTGAATTTAACGATACTTTACTAAGGTCTGAAACTCGTGGTACTGGGATTAGATTGTCATATAAGTATGACTTCTAACATCTAACTGGATTAAAAAGGCCGCAATTTACGCGGCCTTTTTTTGTTGTTTATTTTGTTTGGTCGATTTATGACAGTTTCGTAATAAAACTGTCACAGAAAACTCCTATCCTACGCGCAGAAATTTATAGTCGGATAAAACCGATTTCTTTTAACTTTAAAGGTTTGAATGTATGAAGCTTATCAATGCTTTGCTTGTTGCAGGTGCGCTAGTTGCGACACCAGTACTTGCACAAGACGATGAAGTCTTAAAACCCGTTGTCGATGAGGCAGCGAAAATAAACGAGTCAGCGGCAAAATCGCAAGAGAAAATCAACGGTATTACCGATCAAATTGACAGCAAACTTCAACAGTTCAAAACATTGATGAAAGAAATCGAAGGTCTTGAGGTTTATAACTCTCAGCTTCGTAAGCAGATCAATAGCCAAGAACAAGAAATGGCTGACCTAAACGCCGCAATCGATGAAGTGTCTGTCGTTGAGCGTCAAATTACGCCACTCATGATGCGCATGATTGATGGTCTTGAGCAATTTGTTGCACTTGACGTACCTTTCCTTCCAGAAGAGCGCGCCAACCGCGTTGCAGATCTTCGCGCTATGATGGACCGTGCTGATGTAGCCGCATCTGAAAAGTTCCGTCGCGTAATGGAAGCGTACCAAGTAGAAATGGACTACGGTCGCACAATGGAAGCGTATAGCGGTATTCACACTATTAACGGTCAAGAGCGTGACGTTGAATTCTTACGTCTTGGTCGTACAGCGCTAATGTATCAAACACGCGATGCAAGCATGCAAGGTGTTTGGAACAAGCAAACCCGTCAGTGGGAAGAGCTTGATAGCAGCTACCGTACACAAATTACTAAAGGTCTGCGCATGGCGAAGAAGCAACTTGCTCCAGACTTGCTAATGCTGCCAGTGGCAATTACAGACTAAGAGGTTGATGAGAATGTTTAACACAGTAAAACGTATCGCTGTTGGTCTAGCAGCCCTTAGCATCAGCGTTGGTGCTTTCGCACAAAGCGACCGTGCAATGGACTTGGATGCGCTTCTTAAGCAATTAGAAGAAGGCCAGTTCGCACAGTCAGAGCAAAACAAGCAGCGTGAGCGTGATTTCCAAGCACAGCGCGCTGAGCAAGACCGTATTCTTCGCGAAACGCGCGAAAAGCGTGACCAGATGCTTGCGCAATCTGAAAAGCTTGAAACACAATTCGAAGAGAACGAGTTTAAATTAGCTGACCTTAATGGTGCGCTAGATACGCGTCTTGGTTCACTTAAAGAACTTTTCGGTGTGTTGCAGCAAATTGCCGGCGACACTAAAAATAAATTCTATAACTCTGTGGTTTCTGCTCAAATCCCAGGCCGTGCCGACTTCCTTGATAAGATGGCGCAAGACATGGGTTCAAGTTCAAAACTAGCGTCAATTGAAGAAATTGAGCGCGTTTGGTTTGAAATGCAGCGTGAAATGACAGAAGCAGGCAAAGTAACCACGTTCACAACTGACGTTGTTGAAGCCGGTGGCGAGAAAGTGAATAAGTCTGTAGTGCGTGTAGGTCCTTTCGCCCTTGTTGCTGATGGTAAATACCTAGAGTACAACGGTGTTACAGGCACTGTATCTGAACTTGTACGTCAGCCTGCTGACCGTTACATGAGTTCTGCTGCTGAGCTACAAGGCTCGAACGGTGAACTGGTTCAGTTTGGTATCGATCCAACGGGTGGCTCTATTCTAGGTCTACTTGTTCAAGCGCCTAACCTTCAAGAGCGTGTAGAGCAAGGTGGTCCAGTAGGTTATATCATTCTTATCGTTGGTGCGTTTGGTCTACTACTAGCGCTTGAGCGTCTTGTATCACTGTCGCTTATCCGCATGAAGGTTAATAAGCAACTTAAGAGCAAAGAAGTTAACACAAACAATCCGCTTGGCCGTGTACTTAAAGTACGTGACGAGCATCCAAACGCTGATGTTGAAGCACTTGAACTTCACCTAACTGAAGCGATTTTGGGCGAAGTGCCTAAGCTAGGTCGTAACCTAACTATTATCAAGATCATCTCTGTTGTAGCACCGCTTATGGGTCTACTAGGTACAGTAACCGGTATGATCAACACCTTCCAAGCAATCACATTGTTCGGTACGGGTGACCCTAAATTGATGGCTGGTGGTATCTCAACAGCACTTGTAACAACAGTACTAGGTCTTGTTGTAGCGATTCCAATGACACTGCTTTATGCAATGCTTAACACGCGTTCTAAGAACATCGTGTACATCCTACAAGAACAAGCGTCTGGCGTAATTGCAGAGCGCGCTGAGCGAGGCTAATCATGATCGAGTTTCTGGAAGCAATTCGCGATTTCACAGAAACAGGTGGCCAGGTTCTCCTGGTCATCGGTCTGCTGATATTCGTTATGTGGCTTTTGATCCTCGAGCGTGCGTTGTATCTGATGGTTTGGCATAAACAAGCAAAGAAAGACGCGATTGCAATGTGGACTGCACGTGCCGATCGCTCTTCTTGGTTTGCTGAACAAGTACGTCAGAAAACAATTTCACAACTGACCATGCGCCTAAACGGCAGCATTCCCATTATCCAGTCGTTGGTAGCGCTTTGTCCGCTGCTGGGATTGATGGGTACGGTAACCGGTATGATTGAAGTGTTCGATGTAATGGCAATTGCGGGCTCAGGTAATGCTCGTTCAATGGCTTCAGGTGTATCGAAAGCGACTATCCCGACTATGGCGGGTATGGTTGGCGCACTTTCAGGCGTATTCGCCGCTACGTGGTTAACCCGTATGGTTAAGTCAGAACGCACGCATCTTGAGGATGCATTGATTATTCAACGTTAATACCAACGCGGTATTAAGGTAAGGTATTTATTATGAAGCAGCACTTTCAAAACCTAGTCGATGAGGAAGAAGCAAACATCGACATGACGCCCATGTTGGACGTTGTATTTATCATGTTGATCTTCTTCATCGTGACTGCGTCATTTGTGAAAGAAGCCGGTATCGATGTTAACCGTCCTGAAGCAGCAACGGCTGTGAAAAAGGATCGCGCTAACATTCTTATCGCTATTTCTGATAAAGGCGAAATTTGGATTAATAAGCGTCGTATCGACGTTCGCGCAGTACAGGCGAACATCGAGCGTCTTCGCGCAGAAAACCCGCAGGGTTCTGTTGTTATTCAAGCTGATAAAAAAGCCACAACAGAAACGCTGATTAAGGTTATGGACGCGTCGCGAGCCGCTGGCGTTTACGATGTTTCGATTGCAGCCCAAGAGCAATAAATCATGCCACGATATTTAATCGCATTTGTTATTTCCCTTGCGATCACGTTAGGCCTGTTCTTCTTGATGCAATCGCTTATCAAGATGGGTGGCAGCGCGCTAACGGAGCCGCCTAAGGGAAGCGTGCTTGACTTTGTTCGCGTTAAGCAAGAAGAACAGGTTGAGAAGAAAGATCGTAAGCCGAAAAAGCCACCTAAGCCAGAAGAGCCGCCCCCGCAAATGGAGCAGCCTCAAATGGACTCACCTTCACCAGATGCTGAAGGTACGTCAATGGATTTTGGTGCTGAAGTGGGCGACGACATCTCACTTGAGGGTGGTTTGGCTCTTGAGTCTGGTGACGGCGAGTACCTTCCAATTGTTAAGGTGGCGCCAGTATACCCAAGACGCGCACTTCAGCGCGGTATTGAAGGTTTTGTTATTGTTGAATTCACGGTAACCAAACAAGGCGCGGTGCGCGACCCAATCGTGGTAGAAGCCAACCCACAAGGTATTTTTGAACAAGCGGCAATTGATGCGGCAATGAAGTTCAAATACAAGCCTCGTGTGGTAAATGGTGAAGCTACCGAAGTATCGGGTGTTCAAAACCGTATTACGTTCCAAATTGATGGGTAACAGAACATGATGAGAAAACAGACGAATACATTGCTTAGTGCTCTGGCGTTTGCATTTGCATCGGCCGTAGTATCTGTACCTAGCATGTTGGTAACAACTGACGCTGTAGCTCAAGAGCAAAAAGCCAGTGAAAAGAAAACCCGTCGTGTGCCTACGTTACGCGGCAAGGTTTATGAGCAGCTGGCTCGTGCACAAACGGAAGCAGATGAAGCTGGCGATGTAGAAGAAGCTATTTCCATTTTGAAAGAAGTGGAAGATAAGTCTCACTCTATGAACGCTTACGAAAAAGCCATGATGTACAACTTTTTCGGCTTCATTTATTACAACAACGAAGACTATGCAAAGGCGTTAGAATCGTTTGCAAAGGTGGTTGAGCAGCAGCCTATTCCTGAAAAGTTTGAAATGACGACGCTTTTCAGCTTAGCGCAGCTTAATTTAATGCAGGGCAACTACGACGAAACTATCACGTACCTTGAGCGCTGGGAATCACTGAATGCTGGCCCGATTCCAGTTAAAAACAAAGTGATTAAGGCGCAGGCTTATTATCAAAATAAGCAATATGAGCAAGCATCTACTTGGATTTCAGAAGCGGTTGCCGACCATGAAGCTGAAGGTATGATCCCTGACGAAGGTTGGTTAATACTTCAACGCGCTATTTTCTATGAACTAAAACAGCCTGAAAAGGTAAAAGACGTTCTAATTAAAATGGTCAAGTTGTTCGACGAGCCTAAGTACTGGATCCAGCTTGCTGGTATGTACGGCGAACTCGGTGAAGAACGCAAGCAGCTTGCTATCATGGAAACGGCGTATCAGCGCGGCTTCGTTGAAACATCAGCTGACATCTTTAACATGGCGCAGCTTTATTACTATCACCGCGTACCTTACAAAGGCGCAAAGTTGATGGAGCAAGCCATGAATGAAGGCGTACTTGAAAAAAATCTGCGTAACTTGAAGTTTCTAGGTCAAAGCTGGTCACTTGCGAAAGAGCAAGATAAAGCGATCCCTGTAATGATGCAGGCAGCAGAGCTTTCTGAAGACGGTGAATTGGATGCGCAACTTGCACAAATTCTACTTAATGAAGAGCGCTTTGACGATGCTATAGCAGCTGCCGATCGCGCCGTTGAAAAAGGTGATTTGCGCAACCCTGGTCTAGTTTACCTTATCAAGGGCATGGCACTTTATAATAAGAAGCAATATGCACTTGCACTTAATCAGTTAGCTGAGGCTGAAAAACACCAGAAGAGCCGCGCGATGGCACAGCAGTGGAAGCAGTTCGTTCAAGGCGAAAAGCGTCAAGCTGATGCGATTGCTCAAGAGCTAGGTGCAAGCTAAGTCTTTGCCCTGTTAATAATTACAAGAAAGGTCACCAAATGGTGACCTTTTTTTATTTGAGCGTGGTGTTTCGTAGAGACTACTCATTGCACTAGTAAACCGTCTGTGGAAGAAAGTTATCAATAGACGGTAAAGTGCCTTCTTTTTCCAATTTATCCCAGTATTCCTTCGTCGCCAAAATTTCTGCCTTAGCATCGAGAAAGTCGTCAACAAGACAAGGGTCGAAATGACTGCAGGCATTCTTCTCCAAATAGCTAAAAGCGGCGTCACAGCTCCAAGGCTCTTTGTATGGACGCTTCATGGTTAACGCATCGAACACATCCGCTATCGCCACTATTCGCGCGCTTTGGGGGATATTTTCGTCGGTTAGGCCTTTTGGGTAACCTGAGCCATCCCATTTCTCGTGATGATATAAAGCAATTTCAGCTGCCATCTTAAATAAAGGCGTATCAGACTGAGATAAAATGGTATACCCAATAGTGGTATGGGTTTTCATAATCTCCATTTCATCATCGGTCAGTTTTCTAGGTGCTTTTAATATGCTATCTGCAATTCCAATTTTGCCCGTATCGTGCATCGGTGCAGCTTGTGCTAACAGTGACGCTTGCTCGTAAGACCATCCGCATTTAAGTGCTAAACATTTACTGTAAGCTGCCATTCGCCAAATATGATGCCCAGTGTCGGTATCATTATAATGGCCCGCAGCTGCCAACATGCTTATTGCGCTTTGTTGGCTTCTTAATAAATCTTCTGTGCGCTTTTGCACTAAGCTTTCAGTAGTACGCATTTGATGAGCGAGAGCAAGATGAGTCTTAACTCTCGCTAACGTAATGCTAGGTGATACCGGTTTGGTGATGTAATCGACGGCACCTTCCAAGAAACCGCGCTCTTCGTTTTCACCTTGGATAAGGGCCGTTACAAATATGATGGGAATTTTACAAAGTAAGGGATCAGCTTTAAGCTTTTGGCATACTTCGAAACCGTCCATCCCTGGCATCATTACATCAAGTAAAATCAGGTCAGGGGGAAACTGCTGTACTATTTTCAGTGCAATAGGGCCTGAGGGGGCTACCTTTACATTGTAGTATGGCTTTAGAATCCCCAAAAGAATGTCGATATTCGCCGGTTCATCGTCCACGATAAGTATACTAAAATCGGACTGACCTGCTCTACTATGGTCACTCATGGTTAATGTCTTCTCTTAGTTGCAACATTGCATCAAGAGCACTATCAAAATCATAGATCCCTACACTTTGTTTAATGCCTGAAACGTTGTGACTAAACTCAGTATCTTGCATGTCGCTAGCAAGTTGATTTATTTGATTAATGGCTTCGGCATCATACGCCTTTAGCAGCTCAACAATGGAGTCTATGAGTTTGTTAACGCTCGTCTTATCATAGGTTCCTTCTACGTGCGTAGTGTGTTTCATGTTGATAGAGTGTGCAATTAAACGAAAGGTGGTATCAAGTTGCATTGACATCACTGATACGCGTTCTGCGAAAGTGAGATGCTTTATAGAGGGGCCCTTCAAAATATTCTTTAATGACAAAGCGAGTGTTGTCGCGCCAATTTCAATTGCGTCGTCTAACAAATCGTCAAGCAATGTACTGTTAATGTCCTCTTTTGTCATTAAATCTAACAGCTTGGTCATAATAGTAGGCTGACGGTAGGTATTATAAAATTGCAGCATACGGTCTAACTTCGGGTCATCACAATGCGTAGCACTCACTTCCTTGTATCCAGCATGAATGTGCATATCGATGGCGTGGACAATTTCATCGGGGGTAGCGGGCTTTACAAGGTGTTCACACATGCCTGCTATCAAGGCTCGTTGTCGACCTTGCGAAGACTCATCGGCACTTAAGGCAATAATGGGAGTAAACCAGTTGTCAGCTTGTGATAACCTTTCGGCTACCTCAAATCCATCAATGCCGGGTAAAAAGCAATCTAAAAGTACTACATCAAAGTGCACGTGCTGGCAGAGTTCAAGGGCTTGCTCACCATTGGTGACAGTAGTTACTTCCATATCGTGGTCGATGAGAATTTGTTGGCTGATCTCCAAGCTAATAAGATCATCATCAACCACTAACGCCCGTTTACCGCCCAAACGTTTGCGACGCCAATATTTGCTCTCTAGTCCCTGTTCATTAGTCGTTGCCCGTGACTCATTGCTAGGTGATATACAGGGGATTAATTCTGAGTCGGTAAAAGGGAGCTCGAGTATATTAAAACTCTCTTTATACTGTTTACCCATACGCTTTTTAACATCAAGCTTACTCAGTGGGCTGATGATGGTGCGAAGATTGAGATGGTCAAAATCACCAAAGCGCAGTAAATTTAAAAAGCGTTTCCAGAGCCTATCGTTATCAGGCAAGAATGCCATCGCCTGAGCTGCAAATTGAGGCAATTGCTCGCTTTCCATGTCAATGGTGCTGCATGTAACACCCATTCGCGTTAATGCATCATGTAAAACACTGACTCCCAACTCTACTTCACATCCAGCGGTAAGGCATAACACATTTTCGCTTATTGAAACTGGTAGAGGGGCATTATTCGTTATATCTTTAGTGCTGTCTTCCTCACACAAGTCTAGCGTGAACGCAAAGATACTCCCGCTATTTACCGTACTCTCTAATGTAAGTTCTCCCCCCATCAATTCAACAAGTCGCTTTCCAATAGTTAGCCCAAGTCCTGTTCCGCCATAACGTCTAGAAATGGTATTGTCTGCTTGCTCAAAAGCGTTAAATAGCTTTACTTTGTTTTCTTCACTAATACCCATTCCCGAATCATGCACTTCAAAAGTAACAAAACGGCGTTCTCTCACTACTTTTAACATGACGTATCCCGTTTCGGTGAACTTAATTGCATTACCAATTAAATTAACGAGCACCTGATAAATTTTATCGCTATCGCCTTTGCATTGCGTATTAGGTGAGCACCGAATATCAAATAGCAACTGTAAGTGCTTTTCTCTGGCCTTTACTTGAAAAATGGGCCCCAATTTCTCAATAAGCTTTGAAAGTGAAAATGATTCATTAACGATGTCGATTTTGTTCGCTTCCACCTTAGAGAAATCTAAAATGCCGTTTATAAGTTCAAGTAACGAACTAGAGCCGCCTTGTACTTTTTCTAGATAAGCGTGTTTAGTAGCAGCATCTTGTGTATTTAAAGCCAAATGAGTTAAACCAATAATGGCATTCATCGGCGTTCGTATCTCATGGCTTACCGTCGCAAGAAATTCGCTTTTCGCTTTGTTTGCTTTTTGCGCCTCTTCATATGCCTGTTGGAGCTTTCGGGCATTTGCGCGCTGTTCACTGATATCGTTAAAAACGCCCACGTGCCCATTAGGGTTACCATCCTTATCAAGCAAAGGAACGGCAATAATGGATATAGGAAACACTTTTCCTTGTTTGTTGGTAAATACATCTTCGTAAGAGCGGTAAATCTCGCCTTTCTTAGTGGTTAGATTCACGGGGCAATTGTCGCGCGCTAGCAGTGTGCCATCTTCTTTTTGATAATGAACGGTATCGTGAAAGCGATGCTGCTGAAGCTCTTCTAATGTCCACCCCAACAGTTTAGACGCAGTCGGATTTAAAAAGCGCGCTTTACCATTGCCATCTACCGCATAGATACCTTCACCAATACTATCGGTAATACTCTGATGGAATGCTTGCTCTTCTTTTAGCTTATGCTCCAGTCGTTTTTGTTCATTGATGAGCTCGAGGATCAGGCTCGAGAGTTCATGCAGATTCGTAAAGTCATCGTCAATAGGCGGTTTACCTTGTTCGACAAGCAACTGGTTTACCGAATGACGAAGACTTTCAATGACTCTTTGCTGTTGCTTATTTTCCTCCCTAATTTTGTGATTAGCAGACATCAATTCATCTGAGCTTAAACGTAAACTCCGATCTCTTAATTTAAGATCGCGTTCGTGAAAATCGTAACTTTCGTTGATACGAGGAATGAGTAGGGCTAATCCCTGCTTTAACGCCGTAGAAGATAAATCTGTAGTCCCGTCATTGTCGGTATTCAGTGACGCTAGCCAAGCAGTAAGTTGCTCTTCGCTTTCGATGTTAAAGGCTTTTCTCAACTGACGAGATAGTAGCGAATTCAAACTATTTCCCTCAGCAACATGATTGTTAAGGTTTGATTGTGCAGTTCGCATTTCGCCCCATCACTAAATGGGCACAACTCTCCGTAGGAATAGAACCCAGCGATAGCGGTATCTTGCGGCAAAAAGCGCTCTACTTCTTCAATCTCCTCTTCAACACGGTCCCCCATGACTAACTTGCGGCCCACGCAACTAGTGATTAATGCAAGTTGGTGGCTGTCTTGCGCTGAATAATTTGAAGTAGCAATTTTTACCGCAGCAGTGGCGCCGTCGATAAGATCATCGCTGGAAGCATGCATTAGTCGAAGGTATTGGTGTTCACTGACATCTCCTGCCAGAACAAGAGTTTTGTCTTTCTCTTCAACACCCAATATTGTGCGAATCAGGCCCGTAGGTTGACCTGTTTCAGATAATTTCTCAAACGGAAAAAGTAGACCAATTGAAGGAAGATCTTTGGCATACTCACCCAAGTAGTGTTTGTAAATATCAAGCGCGGGTTTATCGTCTAATTCACAAAGTACATTTTCTTTGGCTCGCGTTATTTGTCGAGCAGGGCCAAACGAACGCCAACCACCTGATGCGCCATACCCGAACTGTAAATGCTCACCATAAAATCCAACGGCGACCACGTTTGACGAGCTTATACCCTCAGGCCCAAGTACATAGGTGGCGTTGAAATCACCGTTATCACCTGCAAGACCTCCACTTACTCCAATTGAAGCAGGCAAGTGCTTAGAAAGGCCATTTATTAAAGCCGAGCCATTTACACCTAGCCCCGGCGAAAGTAAGTAAATACCTTTTAATTCAGCTTTTTCAATGCTTCTAGATAATGCAACGCCAGTTTCAAACGATGTGCACATATCATCAATGCGTTGGGTGTAAATTTTTACTTTTGCGTTGGTTTCAAAGCGAATAGCAACTAATGAAATACTATTGTTCGATACCTGCTTATTAACTATTTCACCCGCGGTGCTACAACCAATAAAGTTGATATTGAGCGCTTTGAGCACACTGTACAAGTCATCATTCTCAAAAAAAGAAGGCGCGGCATAAACGATAAGAAGAGAAGGCGCAAATTCAACAATTGACGATTGCTGTGCGACTAACTCATCAAGATGATTGAACGAATACGATTTCGACTGCACACGGGAATGAAATTGAATATGGATAGCTTAAGTTATAGACATAAGTGCGACGTTATACAACAAAACGTCACTTATTCTTTCGTATTAATGAACTGATTTATAGAGTAAAAAGCAGCCATTCGGCTAATGCCGATCAGTTAAGAAAAGTTTTAGCGATCGGTTGACCGATCTTTTATAGATGTAAAAATCCGATGAGCATTTGCCATCGGATTTTTTTATG
>NZ_JAJALG010000025.1:0-62282 GCF_020515205.1 Alteromonas sp. McT4-15 | reverse complement strand
ATAAAAAAATCCGATGGCAAATGCTCATCGGATTTTTACATCTATAAAAGATCGGTCAACCGATCGCTAAAACTTTTCTTAACTGATCGGCATTAGCCTGTATCGGCGCTTTTTTATGCATGGTTTACTCAGTCATCTGTTGAAGAATCACTTTCCTCGAAGACCACTTCAACGCTGTCTACACGCTGTAAGCCGCGTGGAAGTTTATTTCCGCGACGTCCACGTTCGCCTTGATAATGGGTTAAATCGTCCGCAGTAAGCGTCATGTTGCGCTTGCCTGCTGATACTTTGATAGACGCACCATCAGGCACCACGGTCAGTACTTTGACAAATTCTTCGCGAGACTTCGCCTTGGCTGAAGGAATATTGATGAGCTTATTCCCTTTCCCCTTCCCAAGGCTTGGTAAGTCTTTCAGCGGGAACAATAACATACGACCTTCGTTTGAAATACTCAAACACCAGTCAGATTCAGGATTAGACACAGCAGTAGGCTTCATCACTTTGGCCGCAGTGGGCAGTGACAAATACGCTTTACCCGCCTTATTTTTGCTTACCATATCTTTGAACGTACCCACAAAGCCGTAGCCTGCATCAGAGCCGACTAAGAACTTAGTTTCATCCTGCGCCATGATGACATGTTCGAAGGATTCTCCGCCGACAATACTGAAGCGCCCTGTTAGCGGCTCTCCTTGACTTCTGGCCGATGGAAGCCCATGCGCATCGCAAGCAAAGGTACGTCCTGATGTATCCATAAAGACCGCAGGTTGGTTACTTTTACCTTCAGCACTCGATAAGTAAGCATCGCCCGCTTTATAGCTTAAGCCTTCTGCATCAATGTCATGCCCTTTCGCACAACGCGCCCATCCCTTTTCAGATAGTACAACAGTGACTGATTCAGCAGGTACTAGCTCTTTTTCAGATAGGGCTTTTGCTTCGCCACGCTCTATAATTGGTGAGCGACGGTCGTCACCGTATTTTTCGGCATCAGCGAGAATTTCTTTTTTAATCAGCGTTTTCAAGCGACGATCGGATCCTAGCAATTGCTGAAGCTTGTCACGCTCTGCTGCCAATTCATCTTGCTCGCCTTTAATTTTCATTTCTTCGAGCTTCGCAAGATGACGAAGCTTCAATTCTAGAATAGCTTCTGCTTGTTTATCACTTAAGCCAAAACGCGACATTAATTCTGGCTTTGGCTTATCGTAAGTACGGATAATTTCGATAACTTCATCGATATTTAAAAACGCAATTAACAAACCTTCTAGAATATGTAGTCGAGCAAGCACTTTATCTAAGCGATACTGCAAACGACGCGTCACCGTGTCTTTGCGATATTGCAACCACTCCCACAGGATAGTGCGCAAGTCTTTCACTTGTGGACGCCCATCAAGTCCTATCATGTTCAAATTCACACGATAGTTTTTCTCCAAATCGGTGGTGGCGAATAAATGTTGCATTAATTGTGTGACATCAACACGGTTAGAGCGAGGCGTGATGACCAAACGAGTTGGGTTTTCATGATCCGATTCATCGCGAAGGTCGCTTACCATCGGTAGCTTTTTCGCCTGCATTTGTGCGGCTATTTGTTCAAGAATTTTGGCTCCTGACGCTTGGTGTGGAAGTGCGGTAATAATGACATCACCATTTTCTTCCATATATACAGCGCGCATTTTTATTGAGCCACGTCCTGTTTCATACAGTTTTTGTATATCCGCTTTCGGTGTAATGATTTCAGCTTCGGTTGGATAATCTGGCCCGTTTACGTGCTCAAGCACATCTTTTAACTCGGCCTTGCTGTCATCAAGTAGCATGGCACACGCATTGGCAAGTTCTCTCACGTTGTGCGGGGGAATATCCGTTGCCATGCCCACGGCAATACCCGTCACGCCGTTAAGAAGTATATGGGGTAAACGCGCTGGCAATACACTCGGCTCTTCTAAGGTACCGTCAAAGTTAGGGACCCAATCTACCGTGCCTTGACCTAACTCATTGAGCAGTACTTCCGCGAAGCGTGACAACTTTGCCTCGGTATAACGCATCGCAGCAAATGATTTTGGATCGTCAGGTGCTCCCCAGTTGCCTTGACCGTCAACTAAGGGATAACGGTACGAAAATGGCTGAGCCATGAGCACCATTGCTTCATAACAAGCTGAATCACCATGAGGATGAAATTTACCTAGCACGTCACCCACCGTACGCGCCGATTTTTTATACTTTGCGTTCGCGCTTAGGCCAAGATCTGACATCGCATAAATAATTCGACGCTGCACAGGCTTTAAGCCGTCTGCAATATGGGGAAGCGCCCTATCCATGATGACGTACATGGAATAGTTAAGATAAGCGTCTTCGGTGAAACGTCGCAGAGGTAGTTGTTCTACCCCGTCGCGGCTAATGATGATCTCGTCACTCATGATGTTTATTCATTTTGTTATTTATACTGAAGTGTTCGCAAGAACCTATTATTACTAAGCAGATATTTTAGCGCAATTACCCGCTAGCTTATTGTGGGGTAAACCGTGTTTAGGTGCAATCCTTGTTATACAAACTGTTAAGCTGAGTACGTTGGCCTTTACCATAGACTTTGTCATTACACTAAGACAGTGGTTTAATACGAAAAAGGGTAGAGCCTAGAAATACAAAGAATAAATCATGACGACTAAGCACTATTTTCGCGTTTTACTATTATTAGCATGCCTTGCGTGTATCACGATGTCGTCGTTGGTTCGGGCACAACATATTCAGCAGCTTTTTGACGAACAGAGCACTCTCGATTTATCTGACTCCTTGTATTTTTTGTTCGAAACAGACTATCAACTCACCATTAGCGACGTGTCACGCCGTCGTAATGACTTTTTGATGCACCCCCACGACAATCCAAATTTTGGCTTTCGCAATAATGGTATGTGGCTACTTACCCGTGTTGCCAATGTATCGAATGAAAAAGACTGGGTGTTCACAATTAACTTTAGTCAACTTGATAGCGTTGACTTTTACGTCGTACAAGACGGCAAAGTCATAAAGCAAAGTCATCAAGGCAAAGCCCAGAAAGAGCAGCGTTTTCGTGTCCCCACGCTGCGCGTCCAGCTTAATAATAGTGAACCTATTGAACTCTACATCCGCATAGAAAGTCGCTCCTCAAGTTTGATTGCGCCTTTAAGAGTGCAAGCTGAACCATTGCATAGCAGCTACTTTCAGATGGACAGTCTCTTGTGGGGTTTGTTCTACGGCGGCTTATTAATTCTTGCAGTATACAACTTAGCACTGTTTTTCGGCGTGAAAGAAAAGAGTCTGATTGCCTACGTCGGTTATATCCTTGCGGTTATTCTATGGCAGTTTGTGTGGGGAGGGCATACTCACTTAATATTTAGTTCAGGGATCCCATTATGGCTTGTCGGTCATAGTGAACTCATTTTCGTTATTATTGGCATTAGTTCAGGCCTGTTCACCGTCACGTTTTTAGAAACTGAAGAGAATGCACCTACTGCGCATCCAATTATAAAGATATTGCTTGTGTGCCAAGTACTCACAGGGGTGGCATGCTTTATTGATTTACTTCCCCCCATATGGAAAAACAACTTGGTTTATGGCGTGGGGCTTATCGCCATTTTAAGCTATATTTCTGCGGGTTTTGAGGCGTTTTTCAATAAGTTCAGACCCGCGCGCTACTTTATTTTTGCTTGGACGATGCTCGCCACTGGCGCCATTATTGGCATGTTGAGTTTAGTTGGCGTGCTGCCGTCAAACGACTTTACAACGTACTGCTTCCAAGTGGGCGTTTTCTTAGAGTCTGGCTTGTTCTCATTCGCGCTAATGGAGAAAAGCCGCAGTCAGTTAGAAAACGAAGTTGAGCAAGCGACCAACGACTTGCGTAACAATATGGAACTTATTGAAGAGCAAAACGCACGTCTAGATATTGCCCGTAAGGATGCAATTAAAGCAAGCAATGTGAAATCGCAGTTTCTTGCTAACATGAGTCATGAAATCAGAACGCCTCTTAACGCCATTTTGGGTTTTAGTAAGGAGTTGAATAATGCCGCTTTACCGCCTGACCAACAAGAGCAGGTACGCATTGTCAATACTGCGGCAGATAACCTATTAACCATTGTTAACGACGTGCTTGATTTTTCAAAAATTGAAGCGGGTAAGCTTAAAATCAATAATCAACCGTTTGCCCCTAACAAGTTACTCGAAGAGATGGTCACTATTATGGCGAAGTCATCTCACAGTAAACGTATTGAGTTTGTTTTCGACTTAGGGCCTTTACCAGAAAAGCTTATAGGCGATGTTTTTCGTATTAAGCAGGTTCTCAATAACCTGTTGAGCAATGCGCTTAAATTCACTTCTCACGGCATCATTCGCTTCGCGGTACATGGCCGCTCTCTTCCACACGGTATTCACGAACTCAACATTACCGTTGAAGATACAGGTATTGGAATTAGCCGTCAGGATCGTAAAAAGCTATTTAGTGCCTTTTCGCAAATTGATGATGCCCTTAACAGAAGCTATCAAGGTACTGGGCTTGGCTTGGTCATTAGTAAAGAGTTAGTGCGGTTGATGAACGGCGAACTCACGCTTAAAAGTACAGTTGGCCAGGGTTCAACTTTTTGCGTTTCGCTGCGCATGAACCAACTCAGTCAAAAGTTTTCGCTATCTTCAGATGGAGACTGGCAAAATAAGCGCGTGGTGCTATTCGATCCAGTCCCTGCCACTCGCCGCGCTAGCGCCAATATGCTTAGCGCGCTAGGCGCAAATATCATTTCGGTTGAGTCGTTAGATTTCCTCGCAACGCTCAATGACCAATATGACTTTTTGATGGCGACGGTGCCAGTGTCTAAACTGGCTTATAGGGATAGTTATCTTAGCCGCTTCGTTCATTTTCCTGCTAAAAAACGGGTGTTGTGGTACTCAGGTCCAGAACCTTTTGTACAGTATCCTAGCCTACCTCAACATTTTTACTCTCAGGTCAGAATGCCGATGACGTTAACCAAATTGGATAACTTAGTTCATCAGCAAAGCACACCCGTCAAAAATGCGATGCAGGAACGTATCGAGATTCTGCCGCGGGCAAAAGTGTTGGCCGTTGATGATATGGAAATGAACTTAAAACTGTTGCATACATGGTTAGACAACTCGCCGGTCGCGCTTACTACGACGATTAGTGGTCAAGATGCCGTTAATCAGTGTCAAACTCAAGAATTCGACTTAATTCTAATGGATGTGCAAATGCCAGGGATGGACGGATTGCAAGCCACGCGAGAAATAAGAAAGTCACCTTTGAATATGGGAACGCCTATTGTTGCGGTAACTGCACATGCCTTTAAGGAAGAGCAAGAGCGTCTGCTTGCTTCGGGTATGGATGATTATTTGCCAAAACCAATTGAAGTTGAGCTACTGATCGATTTGATAAAAAGTTGGTGTCATGACGTTGAGCCTAGCAATATTGTCTTCCCCTCTATCGATTGGCAACTTGCACTAAAGCGTGCCAATCAAAACCAAAATACCGCAAGAGAACTGCTAGAAAACTTCATTTCATTACTGCCAAGTGCCATTGAAATCATAGAGTCTATGTGGAGCGCGCGTGATTTCACGGGTCTTAAAGCCGAAGTGCACAAACTGCACGGAGCTTGTTGTTACACTGGATTGCCGCGGTTACAGGAGTTGGTAAGTGAATTAGAAAGCGCTCTTAAACGTGAATTGATTGAGGAGGTTCAATCACTTATCCCTGAATTGATAAAAGAATCGGAAAAGGTACTTTCTGAAAATAATGGCACTCACTAGTGCCATTAGTCTTGCTGTCTTGCTTGTTGGCAAGACGCAATCAAACGCGCAAAGTCTTGCGCGTCTCTGTCTAATTCAGAGCTTGCAATAAAAATATCGAACCCAAGACGTTTTCTAAGCTCAACCATACGGTGCGCCAGCATTGCTTTAATGCCATTGATAACCGTTCCATCTTCCATTACGTATTGTTTATCGTCAAACATGGACTGCTCATAGCAACTACCAGATGCACAATTTTCATCTGTATTTTGCATTAAAAGAGGGCGCTGCTCCATCAATAGATGGGTCGCTAATCGAGGCGAAATGGTATGCAAAAAATCAGTATAACTCTTAAGCTTAAAGCCGACAGTTTCCAGCGGAACATGCTCTAGTCCGTACCGCACTCTCGGGCAATCTGCACGTTGCAGATTATCCCAGTGAATACGCCAACTCCCCAAACGATGCTGATAAGTTATGTAGTCTTTCGCTATCTCAAGACTGTAGTCTGGCTCGCGAAGTTTGAAGTAGCCAACGAGCAAACATACCAGCGCCGCACTCGTGATGAAAATGCCCGCTAAGAAAAGCCAATCAGGCATAAAAGATAGCCATAGGGCGGCAATTATCAGGCCCACAGCACCAATGACTAAGCTTGTAATGCCATTACTTTTAGACGCAGCTTTTATGTAAATAGAGGCTTCGCTATTTCCAGACATAAAAATACACTACCAACATAATTATGGCCCACACCACATACAACCTAATGCGCTTACATTTAACGCATTCAGTATGCCACCAACGCTTAAACACATTCATTTAATCGCACCCGTTTGTACGTTTGCTGACTATGGGTAGTTTACCCGATTGCGTAAAAAGGTTATGTGCTTTTTTCACCCATTCTATCGGCTAAGCTACCACCACGTTGCGGTGACGGTAACGCTGAAAAGCCGCAACAATCGTTGGTGTAAATACCAAAGAAAGAATAACCGAGAAACCTACACCACCGGCCAGCACAACCGCTAGTGGTGGCCAGAAGCTTCCGTCACTAAATAGAAGCAAAGGTATAAGACCACCTACTGTTGTGAAGGTAGTTGAGAGTATATGGCGGCTGCAACTCATGGTTTCTTCGACAATGGCTTTAGTGTCGCCACGCTTCGCTTGAGGATTCGCATTTATTGCTGCGATAACGACGATTGAACCGTTAATGGCCACGCCAATAAGACCTGCACACCCTAGCAACGGATTAAAGCCAACAGGTAAACCTGAAAGCCACAAGCTGAACATACCTAGTCCTACCGATAAAATAGCAACGAGCCCAATAACACCCGCCATACGTAAGCTGGTAAAGGTAAGAATAAGTGTTGTCACCATAAGTACGAGAAGCACGGGTGCATATGTCGCAAGTTTGCCTAACGCTTGTTGCTGCTCATCCGCGTCTCCGGCTAGGTGAATACGGTAGCCTTCGGGTAAAACTAGCCGAGTCTCTAGCAGATCGCGCAGTTGGTTGCTAGCGTCGATAGCGGGTACGCCTGGCAGTAAGAATGCCTGAATACGGTTTAATCGTTCACCATCTAATCGCGTGATACTGCTTGTAGCAGGTTGCAATGATAGCGTGGTTACCGCTGCTAGCGGTGACCATGAAATAGCATTGTCTCCTGCCACTGGGATTGGCATCGCATCCACACCTGCCACATTTTGTCTAAAGGCTTTGTCGATACGCACACGAACAGGGATCTCTTCGGTACTTTCCAGTACTGACCCGCCCGTAATGCCTGAGAAGTTAACTTGCATTTGACTCGCTAACTCAGAAAGCGTCAGGCCAAGATAGGATAAATTGTCACTATCGGTGTTAACTTTAAGTTCGGGCTCGCCCATAGATATACTGGCAATTGATTGTGAAATGCCGTCGACTTCAGACATCAACATTCTTACCTTATCACCAAGGCCATTTAGAATATTGAGATCTGGTCCAAAAATCTCTACCTCAACAGGGGCTGCAATGGGTGGACCTTGCCCAAAAGCACGCACCACAATCTGCACTTCAGGATGAGTGATATCCAAGTCTCGCTGCAACTTGCCTACTAAGTGTGCCGCACTCTCAACCGTATCAGTCGTAACAACAGCATTGGCGAAATAAGGCATGTTGTCACGGGTCATCATTTGATTGTAATAGACCGAAGGAGCAGAACCGCCCACCAGCCAACTCACTTGTTCAACGCCATTTTCGGCACGTATGACTTCATCAATACGTTTTACATAGTGGGTGGTGTTCTCGATACTGCTTCCTTCTTTGGTCCACAAGTAGACTTCAAATTGATCGCGATCAGCGCTTGGGAAAAACACATTTGCAAGGGTTGATGACAACGCAAAGCCAGATAAACAAAGCACACTCACTAGCGGTAAAACTAATAAAGGTTGTTTAATCCATCGTCCTAATTGCTTACTGAATGCGAAACTCAATGAAGGGGTTTGAATACCCACTTTCCACCAAGACGTTGATGCTGCTGATTGGAGTGAAGCACCGTCATTTTTCGGTAAAAATCGCGCAGCTAATGCAGCAATAATCGTCAGTGAGATAAACAAAGAGCCGATTAATGCCATGACTACACTAATTGCAATAGGCCCTACAAAGTCACCAATATTACCATCGAGCAAAAAGATGGGCATAAAGCCTAAAATGGTAGTTAACGTTGAGGCAAGCAGTGGAGCGAATAGGTGTGACACACTTTTCGCCATTGCACCAACACGAGTAAGGTTAGGATCCTGCAGGTTTATTCGTATCTCATCAGTAATAACAATCGCGTTATCGATAAGTAAACCGATTGCGATGATCATGCCGAAAATCGACATTTGGTGGATTTGCTCGTTATAAAAACTAAGGCTAAACAACGCGAAAGCGGCACATAATGGTAGCGCTAATCCAACAATCCATGCGGCTCTGAACCCCATGAACAAAAGGATGACGAGCATGACTACAGCACAACCCATTAATAAATTCATCGATAAATCGGATAAGCGTGTAGCAGTATATTCATTCTGCTCAAAGGCAACAGTGGCCTGCAGCGTACCGCTAAAGTCTGCATTGAATTTATCTACGACGTCCAATGCATTCTTAGTCCATACGTCAGAGCGCAATGAAGGCTGCATACGAGCTGCAACGAAAATTGATTCGTCGCCGTTTAGAAATGCAACTTCATTGCGAGGCGTGGTGTAGCTTCGCGTTACAGTAGCAATATCTTCTACGCGTAAGTAACGTCCCTGATTATTTACCAGTGGTATAGACGCAATCATATTAACGCCGTCTAGCCCCTCTCCAACGGTAAAACGCAAGTTACTTTGTTCACTGTTAAGCATACCGGCGGGAAGTTTGGGATCGGCCCGACTTATCAAGACGCTCACTTGCTGTAGGTTTAAGCCCGTCGCGGCCAACTTAACCGGGTCGATATTCACGCTAATTTCTTCAGAAGGCTCGCCATATACGCGCACTAACTCGGTGCCATTAACATTGCGCAACCTGTCAGTAAGCTCTTGCGCCAATCTCGCCGTCAAGGTGATAGGTGTAGTGTCAGGATAGGTAGCGCGCAGTGACAGAAGTAAAGTAAATGCGGTGGCTCCGCGCTTTTCATCAAAAACCGGCGCCATTGCGCCTTCTGGAAACGAGGATGAAGCTGCGCCAATTGCGTCGCGAATTTCACTGAAGAGTTCTTCATTATTGCTATTATCAACCCAATCTTGCGTTTCAATGAGAATAACGGAAATACCAGCGCGAGATGTGGATTTCACTTCTTTTATCTCAAAGATTTCACGCAACCTGTCTTCTAATACGTCACTCACAAGCGCTTCGACACGCTCGGCAGAAGCCCCTGGGTATTGGGTAATAATAAGTGCATTTCGCGTATCAATTCGGGGGTCTTCAATGCGAGGTAATGATCCTAATGCCGACAAGCCAGCCGTTATTAAAATAACTAAGCTCAGTACCAATAAATGCCCTCGTCGGTAAAACAGTGTGTACCAAGGGTAGGCTTTATCGCCTTCGTGGCTAAAAGGATTCATTAACGCGCCCCAGCTTGTTGTTGGCTTGGAAGAGACACCATTTGCCCTGGGGCGAGTTTATGTGTGCCTTCGTTGACAAAAATATCACCGTCTTTCAGCGCGCCTCTGACAAACGCATTATTGCCATCGGTGTAAACAACCTCAACAACCCGTGCTTCCAACTTAGATTGTGTATCATTAGTGATTACAAAAACACGCCATAAGCCCCTAAGCCCATTACTTAGTGCGTTTACCGGCAGCCATGCACCTTTTTCTTCATGCGAACGAAATCCAGACAAAATAGCCATATCGCCGGGGCGCACAAGTTCATTGCTATTTAAGGTAACCAATATATCGACGGTGCGTGTTTGCACGTTTCTGGTAGGCAATACTTGGGTGATCGTTGCTGCAACATCAGTTTTCCCGACTCGCACTAACACTGGCTCATTAACATCGAATTGATCGATTACATCCGCTGGTACAGCAAATCTTGCTTGATATTTATCAATACTGGTCAGCCCAAGAACCGGACTACCTGCCGCGACAACGCTGCCTTCATCAAAGAAACGTCGATTTACCACACCATCAAATGGAGATACTAATGCCGCTTTGCTTATTTCCACATCTAGTGAATTTATCGCCGCTTCAATTTCGGTCAGGCGTGCTTTTGACACATCTAAACTTGCTTTGGCCTCATCGAGGCGCTGTGCTGATTCTAGCTTTTTTTCAACAAGCGATACGGTACGCTCATTGTTAACCTTAGCTAGTGCCAAGTCTGCTTTTGCCCTTGTGAGGCTGGCCTGTAGTTCTTGGCGACGTGCTTTTAAACGTGCAATGTCTTGCTGCGCTAGCACATCGCCTTTCTTAACCATATCCCCTTCTTCTGCGAACATGGCGACAACTTGCCCACCTACATCAAAGGACAAAGACGTCGCTTTTGGTGATTCTATTAACCCAAATACATTCACGGGGGTATCGAAGCCTTCCTGAATTCGAACTGTACCCGTTGAAACTGCTACTGGAATACGCGCTTCTGGTGTTTGCGTGGCATTTCCAAAGCCTGCCATCATGAGCAAAATAACCAGTGCTGCAATAAAAATAGAAATCGAGATAACAAGTTTAAAATGGCCGCCTTTCGTTGGCACCTGCGCAGCAGTCATAACTTTTCCTTTATTTTTCCCGAGGCGATGTGTTTCTTATCGGCAACAAATACACGCTCTTAAGACCTAACTGTATGTTGATACGGCTTTTATCAACAATCGTCAATGTGTGTTTAGCGACGTTTGCATACTCTTGCATACGCTTAATACTATGCTAATATATAAATACTAGACCGTCCAGTTTGATTATTATTAATTTTAAGAGAGATACCGTGGCAACCACCAGAAAGCAAGGTAGACCAAAAAGCGAAGAAAAAAATAGCCTGATCTTAAATGCTGCGTCGTGTTTGTTTTTAAAAGACGGGTTTGCCAATACCTCTATGGATACGGTTGCCAAAGCATCTGGGGTTTCTAAACAAACTGTTTATTCGCATTTTGAAAGCAAAGACACGCTATTTCAGGCTGCTATCACATCTAAATGTCGCTCTTATCAGCTTGATACTCAACAGCTTATCGAAGCCTCTTCAGGTGCATTGTCATTTTGTGAGTGTATGACAAAAGTGGGCGCACAGTTTGTACGCCTTTTACAAGATAAAGAAGCGGTTGCCATGTTTAGAGTGATTATTGCCGAAGCCGTTAATAATGCGCATGTTGCAACGCTGTTTTATCAAGCAGGGCCGCTAGCGTCTCTTGCAACACTGAGTGACGTAGTTGAACAATACGGGCAGGGAAAGCTTACGAAAGCTCGCGCTCACGAACTTGCACTCGACTTTTGCTCATTGTTGAAAGGTGAATTTCACACCATGATGCTGTGTGGCATTCAAGCACCTATGGAAGAACAAGATATCGAGCCCTACGTCGCTCGAGCGGTAGAGAAAGTGAATTTGTTATTTACGCACTATATGTCACAGGCCAAATAAGCCAGTGTTGACTGGGTTTTGACACCTATCACTCTTTGCGCTTATTTTTTGGCAAAGCTTGCACTATTTATCCCTATTGTCATGATGACTTAGCGGTGTTCGTATTATACACTAGCGCCGTTTTCGTTGATGATTGAGTGACTCATGTCTGACTTTACCGGTAACCACATTCTTTCGGTTAATCAATTCGATCGCGAGGCCATTGAGAAAGTGTTCTCAGTTGCCGATTCCATGCAACCCTACGCTCGACGTCAAAAGCGCACTACCGTACTCGACGGTGCTATTTTGGGTAATCTCTTTTTTGAGCCAAGTACTCGAACTCGCGTGAGCTTTGGCACAGCCTTCAATCTACTTGGCGGTGAAGTAAGAGAGACTACTGGCATGTCAAGCTCGGCGCTGGCCAAAGGCGAATCACTTTATGATACCGCCCGTGTTCTAAGCGGCTATTCTGACATTATCGCCATGCGACACCCTGCCGCGGGCTCAGTTGCTGAATTCGCAGAAGGCAGTCGTGTCCCGGTCATTAATGGCGGGGATGGCGCTAACGAACACCCAACTCAAGCGCTTCTAGATTTGTTCACTATTCAGCGCGAATTAGAATACAACGGCCGCGGCATTGATGGCCTTCATATCGCCATGATTGGCGACTTGCGTTATGGCAGAACGGTGCACTCGCTATCACGCTTGCTGTGCCTGTTTAAAAACGTGCGTTTTACACTCATTTCGCCAAAAGAATTAGCCATGCCGCAGCCGGTCATTGACGCGATAGAAAACGCGGGTCATCAGCTTACGATTACCGAGACATTAGAAGGTAATATGGATGCTGATATCTGCTATCAAACCCGTATCCAGGAAGAGCGCTTTCCGTCGCAAGAAGAAGCCAATAAATATCGCGGTAAATTCAGACTTAATCATTCTATTTACACCAAACACTTCCAATCAAAGACCGTTATTATGCATCCACTTCCGCGAGACTCACGTATGGAAGCCAATGAATTGGATAACGATCTAAACCTCAATCCAAACCTTGCCATTTTTAGGCAAACCGACAACGGTGTGCTGGTAAGAATGGCACTTTTTGCGTTAACGCTAGGTGTTGAAAACTTAGTGACGAAATACGAACGCGACGTGGTTTGGTACAGCAATAAGAGTAAGTAATTACATGCAAAAATCTGAAGCCCTTTTTGCCCGTGCGCAAAAAACTATCCCTGGCGGCGTTAATTCACCAGTGCGTGCGTTCAAGGCCGTAGGCGGCACGCCACGCTTTATCACCAAAGCTGACGGGGCATACATGTGGGATGCCGATGGCAAACAGTACATTGACTATATTCAGTCTTGGGGCCCAATGATTTTAGGCCACAATAATGCCAAAATTCGTGAGGCTGTTATTGCCGCTTCTCATAATGGATTGTCATTTGGCGCACCTACTGAAGCTGAAATTATTATGGCTGAAATGGTAAGCGAACTGGTTCCTTCAATGGAAATGGTTCGCATGGTGAACTCGGGTACCGAGGCGACCATGTCGGCTATTCGCTTGGCCCGTGGTTACACCAGCCGCAACAAAATTGTGAAATTTGAAGGTTGCTACCACGGTCACGCCGACTCATTGCTTGTAAAGGCTGGCTCTGGCGCCCTTACCCTTGGCGTACCTAGCTCTCCGGGCGTGCCTGCCAATGTGGCAGAGCATACATTGACGGTTGAATACAACAACATAGATAGCGTAAAAGAGGTATTCGCCGCTCACGGTGATGATATCGCGTGTATTATTGTTGAGCCTGTCGCGGGCAACATGAACTGCATTCCTCCTGTTGAAGGTTTCTTGGAAGGATTGCGTGCGGTTTGTGATGAATACGGCAGCGTACTTATTTTTGATGAGGTGATGACTGGCTTTCGCGTATCACGCGGTGGTGCACAGGAGCGTTACAACGTAAAACCTGACCTTACGTGTTTAGGCAAAGTCATCGGCGGCGGCATGCCAGTAGGCTGCTTTGGTGGCCGCAAAGATATTATCACCCATATCGCGCCAACAGGCCCAATTTATCAAGCAGGTACCTTATCAGGTAATCCCGTAGCAATGGCTGCTGGTCTTGCTGCCATGCAGCAAATTCAACAACCAGATTTGTATGACTCTATTTTTGAGAACACGCAGGCACTGGTTGATGGTTTTCAGGCCATTGCTGATAAGCACAATATTAGTTTAACCACGAATATTGCCGGCAGTATGTTTGGTATTTTCTTTACCGATGTGGAGAAGGTGACTAACTACAAGCAGGCCATCAACTGTAATACTGAACAGTTTAATAAGTTTTATCACGGCATGCTAAATGAAGGCGTTTATCTAGCCCCTGCATCTTATGAAGCAGGCTTTGTCTCTAAAGCCCACGATGCGTCAATTATCGAAAAGACACTTGCGGCAGCGGATAAAGTATTCGCTACGCTTTAAAGCTGAAGTAAAAACGCAAAAGCCCCGATGTCGGGGCTTTTTTGTATCTTGCTCTCGACTAAATACATAACTAATCGTGAGATAGCTTGGCTTGCTGTCGTATAAAGGCAATAGAAGGCGCAAAAAATGCCGCCCCAGTCTCGGCGCTAGTAAAGTCCAACCAACGGTCATAATCACCTTCGCCATTACCATAAATTTGGCTATGCAACATATCTTTAAATGGTCTGGCACTTGCACTGCAACTTACAAAAAACAATCCTTGTGACGCCATATCACCATACGGCATGCCTTGTTTTATCAGACGTGGCTCATCGCTATCAGGCGTTGCGCTACTTGCTCGCACGTTGTGTGATGAAGCAGATTGTTCGCTACTTACCAAATTATGTTCTTGAGTAGTCCCCATCACTTGTTCTTGCTGGCGACTTGATAAGCTTGCCCAACGCCGCAAATCATGACGATAGCGCTGCACGTGTACGTAGCTACCACC
Organism: Alteromonas sp. McT4-15; assembly: GCF_020515205.1. NCBI lineage: Bacteria > Pseudomonadati > Pseudomonadota > Gammaproteobacteria > Alteromonadales > Alteromonadaceae > Alteromonas > Alteromonas sp. McT4-15. Next base: position 47,549 of record NZ_JAJALG010000025.1, on the reverse strand, counting down.
CGCAAAGTCGGGATCGTCCTCGCCGATCACCGCAATTTGTCTTCGCTTCATTCCCCGCGGATTGTCTGAAGCATAAAGAAAACCATTTAGATCTCTTCCATCAAGGTAGCGAAAGCCGCGAATTTGCTCAACCAGCTCAACGTGAATACGCAGTAAGTCCATTACCTCAATACCAACGGCATGGCAAATGTCCAATCTATCAGCACGAATTTGAATAAAGATATCGCAGGGCATAGTGGGCGCACTTCTATCCTCGCACTGCATATCAGGAAACGGCGTTAGCTCTACGGGGATAAGTCCAGGATACACTTCAGTCCAATAACTAGTGCCAATGGCAACAACGCCTGTCACCATGGCTTCATAATGCTCGTTTTCAAAGTGCTCGAAAATATCTAACACACGAGACAGTTTGGCTCTTACTGCTTCACTGTCATCATCAATAACATTCAGCATTAAATACTGTGCGTGTAGGTTAGGTTCCGCGCAAATGCCTTTTTGTGGTTGTGTCATTGCCGCTCTTATTTTTATTAAAGTGTGTATACCCAGCTTATATAGGGCATTACTGCTCACTTACGCCCTATTTTAAGACAAACACCAGCCACTAAACGGTACACCCCTTTACCGCGTGTGCTGCAATGCCTTTTATTTAACTAGTGTGCTTAATAGCCCGCTGCTTGTCCATCTTTTCGACTCTCAGACGCCCCAAAATAAACACCTTTTTGCTTGTCCCACGCAATGGCTTGGTAGCCGCCAAATGCGCCTACTACACGTTGTAATTTATGCCCGCGTTCCATTAACTCTCGCTGGACGGTTTCACTGAACCCCGATTCTAGACTTACGTATCCGCCATCCATCATTAGCGCTCCCGTCGGGCTACTTGAGCCGCTGTGTAAAATACGCGGGGCATCGCCAGCTTCTTGTAAGTTCATGCCAAAGTCGAGAATATTCACAATGATTTGTGCATGCATTTGCGGTTGTGTACCACCGCCCATCACACCAAAGCTCATCACAGGTTCGCCGTTACGGGTAACGAAAGCAGGAATAATGGTATGGAAAGGCCTTTTACCGGGGCGATACTCGTTAAAATGCCCCTCTTCTAGCGTGAACATTTCACCTCGATTTTGAAGAATAAAACCCAGTCCCGGCGGCGTCATTCCAGACCCCATACCGCGATAGTTACTTTGAATAAGTGACACCATATTGCCATCTTTGTCGGCAACGGTTAGGTAGATGGTATCCCCTTCATAAATACCTGCATCCACACGCATGGCTGCTTTTTCATTATCGATAAGTTTTTGCCTTTCTTTGGCATAGTCTTTTGAAATAAGCCAATCTACGGGAATGTCATTAAATGCAGGGTCTGCGTAAAACTTTGCTCTGTCTTCAAACGCTAATTTTTTCGCTTCTACAAAGGTGTGGATATAGTCAGCAGAGTTAAATCCCATGCCTTCAATATCGTAGCGCTCGAGTACATTCAAAATTTGAAGTGCAGCGATACCCTGACCGTTTGGCGGTAGCTCCCAAACGTCGTACCCTCTGTAATTAGCCGATACAGGTTCTACCCAGTCAGAAGTATGCGATGCTAAATCTTGGGATGACAAAAAGCCGCCCTGAGCTTTCATGTACGCATCAATAGTGCGAGCGATATCGCCTTTATAGAACGCATCTCTGCCTCCAGTGGCAATTTTTTCATAGGTAACCGCAAGGCCAGGGTTTTTGAATATGTCGCCTTTTTTCGGTAGCTTTCCATCTATTAAGAAGGTCTCAGCAAAGCCATCGTAATGGCCTATTCGCGCGTGATTCATTTCCCAGTAATAGGCAATAAGCTCAGACACAGGAAAGCCTTCCCGCGCATACTTGATGGCAGGGGTCAGCAACGTGGACATTGGCAACTTGCCGAATTTCTCGTGCAACTTAAACCACCCATCAACGGCGCCTGGAACAGATACGGGTAAGGGTCCAAATTTAGGAATGGTGTTGTGGCCGCGCTCTGCAAATACCTCTTTAGTTAACTGCCTAGGAGAGCGCCCAGAAGCGTTTAAACCCACTAATTCTTGCGCTTTGGCATCCCAAACAATAGCAAATAAGTCTCCACCTACTCCGCAGCCCGTTGGTTCGACAAGACCTAGCATGGCGTTTGCGGCTATGGCAGCGTCAACGGCACTACCGCCTTGTTTTAAAATATCTAACGCCACCTGCGTGGCTAAAGGTTGACTGGTAGCGGCCATGCCATTTTGTGCAATAACTTCAGAACGACTGGCAAAGGGTTCGCCTGTTATTCGATCGTATGCATGGTTAGATACACTGACAAATACGAGTAATGCCGCGACTAAGCGAACCTTTAAAGCCATAGTTTCCCCTTAACAGCAACAGCACCTTTTTCTTATACGTAAACACTAGGTGAGCGTTTATAGCAAAAGGCACCCTTATTATTGTTTTTCTACACCTAACTCGATGAATGAAAAGCTCTGCTTTTTCTTCATCATACCCACCCTAGTGTAGCGTTATTGTCACAATACGGCTAATACCAATACTAAAACGAAAAAAGCCCCGCAGATGCGGAGCTTAAGTGAAGTAATGTAGGCATTATTATTGTTGTTGTCGTGTTGCCTAATCGTAACTTACTTACGAACGGCTGCTTGTAAAGTCTGGGTATGCTTCCAAACCACACTCGCTCATATCTACACCGTCGAATTCTTCTTCTTCGCTTACACGGATACCCATAACCGCTTTCAGCACTAGCCATACCACTAGACTTACTACGAATACCCAAACAAAGATTGTCGCTGCACCAATAAGCTGACCTGTGATGCTTGAACCGTCATTAGTGAAAGGTACAAGGATAAGACCAAGCAGACCTACTACACCGTGAACAGAGATTGCACCTACTGGATCATCAATCTTAAGCTTATCAAGACCAACAATGCTTAGTACTACAAGGATACCACCAAGACCACCGAATAGTGTTGCCTCTAGTGGCGTCGGTGTAGAAGGCTCTGCAGTAATTGCTACAAGACCCGCCAACGCACCGTTAAGCACCATAGTAAGGTCTGCTTTTCCGAATAAGATACGCGCTACAATTAACGCTGCAATTGAACCACCCGCAGCAGCTGCGTTAGTGTTCATAAATACAATGGCTACTGAGTTTGCACTTTCAACAGTCGCTGTAGCAAGTACAGAACCACCGTTAAAACCAAACCAACCCATCCAAAGAATAAATGTACCTAGAGTAGCTAGCGGAAGGTTAGCACCTGGGATAGCATTTACTTTGCCATCTGCAGTGTATTTACCTTTACGTGCACCAAGTACAAGCACACCTGCTAATGCTGCCGCAGCACCTGCCATGTGAACAATACCTGAACCTGCAAAGTCAGAGAAACCTAGGTCGCCAAGTGTATACATACCAAATACGGCTTCGCCGCCCCATGTCCAAGCGCCTTCCATTGGGTAGATGAAACCTGTCATGACTACCGCAAACGCTAGGAATGCCCAAAGCTTCATACGCTCAGCAACTGCGCCCGATACAATAGACATTGCCGTTGCAACAAATACTACTTGGAAGAAAAAGTCGGCAGAAGGTGCATAGGTTGCTGGGTCTTCAGCAACACCCGTTGCGCCGTCACCCATGATGCCGCTTAGGAAAGGACCCCAGTCGCCGCCACCGTACATGATGCCGTAGCCACAAACCATGTACATGGTGCAAGCGATAGCAAATAGTGCAACGTTTTTAGTTAGAATTTCAGTGGTGTTTTTCGCTCGAACCAAACCTGCTTCAAGCATAGCAAAGCCCGCAGCCATCCACATGACTAGCGCACCGCAAATTAGAAAGTAAAAGGTATCTAGCGCATACCCAAGTTCAAAAGTGATTTCCATTATTGTGTTCTCCGCAAATTCTTCGTTGTGGCTTACAGCGCGTCGCTATCCGACTCACCAGTTCGAATACGAACGGCGTGTTCAAGGTCGTAAACAAATACCTTGCCGTCACCAATTTTGCCTGTTTTGGCTGCGCCAACAATGGCTTCAACCAGGCGCTCTACTTGGTCGTCCTGAACTGCAATTTCCAGTTTGACTTTAGGTAGAAAATCCACCTGATACTCCGCTCCGCGGTATAGTTCTGTGTGTCCCTTTTGACGTCCAAAGCCTTTCACTTCAGTCACGGTTAAACCGTCGATACCGATTTCTGAAATGGCTTCACGAACATCATCTAGCTTGAACGGCTTGATGATAGCTGTGACTAGTTTCATGAGATGCTCCCAGTTTATTTTGGTTATTTGTGCTATTCGCGTGTTTCTTGTTGTTGCTAAGCTAAACCAAGAGCCATGCCATAAATAATTATTCATATAAATCATATAGATAATCATACTCATGCGTTCTATCAGAAAAAACATTGCACCATATCTGTGCACACAAGCGTATTTGCCCAACGATGATGCGCGAAGTAAGAGAAGTGGGATAAGCGTACTAATAAGTAAGACGAGTGTAGGCGGGAACTATTTGTTTGCCGCTGATGTCAGTTATGTACTATGACGACGATCACTGATATTTTTTTTGCGCCAGAGCGCGATATGGAAGTCCGCAACACGGCTAAAAAAGCAACGTGGAAGTCGCTTTTTGTGTCATCGTGTGTGCATGTTTTAGGGTTTGCTTTAGTCATCGTGCTGTCGCAATACTCACTTGAAAAAAGGCGCGAGCAGGTCAGTAAAGAGGTAAACGCTCAGCCGATAAATGCGGTGCTGTATATCCCAAGAAAAACAGCACCGCCTTTAGACACTAAGGTACAAGAAAAAGAAGCGTCATCGATGCCAAAACCGTTAAAAGTTGATGATACAGACGTGCCAGTTCCGGAAATAAAAGAGCCCACACAATCAAACCTTATTGAAGAAAAACAAGAACCTGTAACAAAACCCAAAACAAATACAGAACCACAAACTAATGCGCCTACAACAAGTTTGCCTGAGACATCATCGTCAAATGCTAATCAACGCGCAGGACAGTTCAACTTTTCAGCCAAAGAGGCAGCTTCACAATATTTTGATGCCTACAATAATGATCAACTTGCTCAAGAAGCTGTCGATGCTGCCCGAGAGTATCAGCACAATAAAACGCACCCTACGATTGTTGATCCCAGAAAGGATAATGACGAGCAGGCTATGCCGCCGCGTCCTGTAAAACGGGTAGATTGTACCAGCAGCGCGGCTAAAACGTTGGCTGTACTTAGCGGTATAACTGGCGGTACGCTTCAATGCACCAATTTGGGTGATCCTAATAGGTTTATTGACGCTCGGATTAAAAAACGTCCCAATGAGGGGCGTTAATCATTTACTCCAATTGCCCCAGAACAATTACGCCGTCTTGTTCAAACATGTTGAGTGACGTTTTCTTTGAATATGCTTCAAGCCACTTTGAATAAAGGGCTCTGTATTCGTCAGATTGTTTAAAGTTATCCGCGGCAAACTTAAGTTTGTTAACCAACGCTTGATTAGTGCCTTTTTTCGACATCGCTAAATACGTTGTTGCTTTTTGATAAGTAAATAACTTTTTGAAACCTTCACAGGCACCATTGAGCCCATCGCAAATAATGTTTGCGCCACCGTCAGATAAAAACAGATAGTCCGCGCCACCATTGGTGAGTTGCATTACCACCTTGTCCCAGGAATCCTCTGTCACATCTATGTGACCAGCCGCTTTTACAAGCTCTTGACGAAAGTCTCCCTTTAACACAGCAATGCGACTGCCTTTAGGCAAGTCTTCTAAAGAAGTCGCATCTCCTTGATAATCTGCCCGTACAAACATGGAATAGGCATTTTCTGTGATAGGGGTAATCCAATAAAACGCTTCTTCGCGCTCAGGCGTTCTCGCTAAAGAAAAAACGAGAACATCGGGTTTCATCGAACTTTCTACAAAAATTCTCTGCCAAGGCGCCGTTAAGATCTCAGTCGGCAAGTTGGCTTGCTGCAATATATTTTGCACCAATTCAATAGCGTAACCTTTTAATTTACCGCGCGGCCCTCTCTCGCTAAACAAAGGTTCTAAGTTCGTTATAACCCAGAGGTGCGAAACATTACTTTCATCTTTTTCAATTCTACCTAACGCAATCACACCTTCAATTTCATTAGCGTCTGCGGATATTGTTGTCAGTTTTGGCAGCCAACGTTGAACGAGTTCATCGAAAGCTGGTGTTTGAGCAAAAACGCGTGCCGTTTTGGTCAGTCTATCTGCCATTGCCTTATTCGCTTTTGTCTTTGGCATTGCAATATAGCTGTATTGAATATCATGGGTGTGCTGCCTTGATAGTGATGTGCAGTCAAGGCCGTTCTGCTTACAAATGACATCCATGCCAAATTCAGAGAAAAACACGGCATCAACATGCCCTGTCAGTACTGCATCAATGGCTTGTGTCCAAGTGTCGTATTCGACCATCTCAAATTGTGCATATTCGCGCCCCAACTGGGCTCGATAATCACCACGCATAACAGAAACAAGAAGGGTTTTATTTTGACTGGCCAACGCAGTTAAATTGATAGGTTTTGCGCCGTAAATACCGATAACATTTGCCGTAAGAGGGGCCAGCCAGTAGAACTTATTTTCTCGCTCGGCGGTACGCCCTATCCCCGTTGCGACGACACGCTCTCCTAGTTTCATTCGCTCAATCAAACGAGCGAAGGGCAATGGCGTTACTTCAGCATCAATGCCTGCGGCAGTGAGAATAGCGCGCGCGTAGTCGACAGAATACCCTTCAACCGTACCGTCTTCTTGGAACTCGCTAAAAACAGGTGTGTTGCCTGAAAGAACAACAAGGGACTCTTCAGCGTTAGTATTAGCCATAGACAGATTCACTAACAACAAGCTACTTAACACTAACCAACGAACCACCAATACAATCTCTCCTTGAATAAACTGGTGCCATAGTAGACTAAATAGTAAACGAAAAACAAACGGTATAGAGAAGTTATGAGCGCTTATAATAACCTGGCGGCTGGCCAAAGTAGGCTTTGAAGCGACGCGTAAACGACGTAACATCGTCATACCCCACGCTCAGTGCCACCGTTAATATAGGGGTATCAGTATTGCTTAATAAGGCTTTCGCTTTTTCCATCTTCGTTTTTACTAAGTAATTGCGTAAGCTCAATCCCGTTGTTTGCTTGAAGCGCACCTTAAATTGCGTTTCTCCCATACACGCGATGTCGGCTAAGGTTTTTAAGTCGTGTTTATGTGTGAGATCTTGATGGATGTGGCTTAATACAGGAACTATGCGCTTATCCGTATTTGCGCCTTTTTGAGATGTGCTAAGCAAAGCATAAAATAGAGCAATGACTTCGTGCCTTGCATCGTCTGTAAAATGGTTGAGCTGAATATCGACAAAGTTCAAAAACGCTTGAAACGGCGCATTAACTTGAAAAATAGGCTGCAGATTGTCCTTAAAACCGTCAGGCACGCGATGTAAATCTGCAACAACAAATTTGCACAGCTCATTGGCTCGAAAAGTATGTACTTCGTTAGGCGCGATGCATACTCCTTCACCTACCCCGACTTTCCCATCAAAATTATCTAAGCCAATCTCGATGTGACCATTTATTGGTAACACCAACTGATAATATTCATGAGAATGACTATGCATGGTTTTGGTGTACGAGCGAATAGACAATGATGGAATGGTGTGTTCAGGCATGGCAAGGTTACGCGCTATTGCAAACAATGTAGATGTTGTGCAGTTTCGCAATAAGACATAGCCAGTGCAAATATCAAATGTCTGTTGCCAACGACGAGCGGCAAAGCGTATGCTTTAGACATAATAAAGACACAAGGAAAACTACCGTGGCCGCAGCCAATTTACTCGCGCTATTAGATGATATTGCTACGTTAATGGACGACATTGCCACTATGTCGAAAGTTGCCGCACAGAAAACTGCTGGTGTATTAGGTGATGATCTCGCCGTTAATGCTGATCAAGTACAAGGCGTGAAAGCAGATAGAGAACTTCCCGTAGTATGGGCAGTTGCCAAAGGCTCGTTACTGAATAAAGCGATACTCGTGCCTGCCGCACTTGCCATCAGCACTTTCGTTCCCTCATTGATCACCGTCTTATTAGTCCTGGGTGGCCTTTATTTGTGCTTTGAAGGCGCTGAAAAATTGCTGCATAAATATCTCCCTCACGAAGAAGAAGTCAAACACCGCGAAGCAAGAATTGAGGCGCTCACCCATGAAGATGTTGACATGGTAGCGTTTGAAAAAGAAAAAATAAAAGGCGCCATACGTACAGATTTCATCTTGTCAGCAGAAATTATTGTTATCGCCCTTGGTACGGTCAGCGATGCCAGTTTAACGACCCAAATTGGGGTACTTATTGCGTTAAGTTTAGCGATTACGCTTGGCGTTTACGGATTGGTTGCAGGGCTGGTTAAGATGGATGATGTGGGCCTATATATGTTGCGCAAATCACTCACAGGAAAAATGAATGGTGTGCAACGTTTTATTGGACGGGCATTACTTGTAACTGCACCAGCACTTATGAAGACCCTCGCAGTTGTCGGTACCGTCGCTATGTTTTTAGTTGGTGGAGGCATACTGACCCATAGTATTGGCTTTTTGCACTATATAACTGACTGGTTTGTCGGCCTTGCGCCCTCTATGTCGTTAGTTATGTCTATTGCAGCTGACGGCATAACGGGCATAGTCGCAGGTACGATCATCACCCTTTTTGTTGCTCTTGCAAGTAAAGTGAAACGCTAGCAGTTAAGCTAAGCAACTGGCCTAAGTTGCTATGATGGCGTTGTAATCGCGACGCCATTCCCCCTAATTATCCATGTAATCTCCCCTGTATATCCTATCAATACACCTACCTACTTTAAGGTCAAATACTCATACTTTCTTTCCACTTAGCCGTTTTGACCAACTCTTTTTCAAAATAACTAAATTTTAGTCTTTAGCCTTTCGTCTAACTATCACATAAATTTTCATTTAAAAAATAAAACCATATTTATCAGTCAGTTAATTGAATTTTAAAAATTGGCACATCCCTCGCAATAAACTAATTGTTAATTGATAACGACTTAATATCGAAACCTTTGCAATACGATAGCTGCCACGCAGTATGTTTCAGTGCAGTGTCTAACTTTTTATTTTGGAGATTATTATGTTTACCGCTCGCAAACTTTTCACTGCATTGACTTTAGCCACTAGCGTAATGAGTGCAGCTGCTTTTGCTCACGAAGATAACTTAACAAGCTACACCGACTACATGGTAGAAAGTGCAGTTATGGATGTTAAGCAAAATATGGAACTAGGTGTGACCTATGACGTGCTTACTGCAAGTCACAAATTTGAGCCAGAGGTAAGTGAAGAAAATACCTTAGTGGCTGAGATTACCATTACACCAATTGAGCCTATTAGCGTAAACGACAACGACGCATAAGGAATTTGCCATGTTAACCGCCAGTACATTATTTATGTTGGTACTTGGCCCCTTTATCGCCTTTATGGTTAGCGCCCTTTTGTTTTCGACAGCACGACTGTTTTTGCAAAAAGGGCACTGAAAACGCCTTAAACGGATATCGATGAAAAAGATGCCAGACCGATAACGATTTGTTCCCTTTGCCTTCCCTGGGCCTGTGCTCCAGAGGGAGATAGAAAGCACCGAGTAATCCACTAAAGCCAAGTGATTGTGTTTTCTATCTTCTTACTGGGGCTTTTTTTTATCCGAAGATCCGTTCCCACCAACTTTTTTCTTTCTTAGTATCCTTATCTTTAACCGGACGGCCAGAACAGTCTTGTTGCGGTGGCGGTAATACATCTAATATCGCAGGCACACTTAAGCTACCCGCACAGCCAGCCACGACTACCGCGCCACTGCGCGCATCAAAGTGAGCAATACCAAGTCCTTCTGGGAATCTGCGGGAAAGCGACTTGGGAGATTGAGAGCGCATATAATTGATAAATACCGGTAATGCTCCACCAGCCCCCGTAAGATTCACAGGCTGGTTATCGTCGTTACCTACCCAAACCGTGACAACATTATTTCTATCGAAACCACTAAACCAACTATCGCGATAGTCGTCCGTAGTCCCCGTTTTGCCAGCCATGTTGATGTTGCCAAAGTTAGCGCCTACACGCTTTGCGGTGCCGTCAGTTGTGACTTTGTACAACGCATAGTTCAGAAGATACGTTGCGGCTTCATCGGTGCGCTGCGAATAATACTCGGCTTTCTTCCACAACAGCGCATTTTCTGCTGTCACTACCGATGTCACGGTATGCAACGGGATGTAACGACCATCATTAGACAATGTTTGATACATTTGGTTAGTGGCAAACGGTGTAAGTTCAAATGCGCCAAGGGTTAACGAAGGAACTCGCTCTGATGGCGCGGTGACTCCTAAGCGCTCGATGGTATCTGCAATGGCATCAAGCCCTACTTGCATACCCAAATTCACCGTTGGAATGTTCAGCGACTCAGTTAGCCCTTGAAGTAATGGCACTTGCCCTCTAAACGTTTTGTCGTAATTTTGTGGCGACCATTGTTGGCCATTTTTGCTTTCAAGGGTAATAGGCTCATCAGCGAGGGGCGTTGCCAGATTAAATTGCGTCGGATCTTCCAGTGCAGTCAAGTAAACGGCTGGCTTAATTAATGAACCAATAGGTCGCTTTGCCTCAAGGGCGCGGTTGAAGCCTTTAAATTCAAAGTCTTTTCCGCCAACGATAGCGCGAACTTCACCACTGGCGCTATCGGTCACCACCATAGCCCCTTGTAACTCAACTTTTCTGTCTTTTTGCAAGCCATTGAGTGTTCCGGCCAGCGACTTCTCTGCACGACGCTGAGCAACAATGTCCAAGGTCGTAAACACTTTCACACCTGAATCTCGCAAACTAGGCTCAGCCAGAATGTCGTTGAGTTCACGGCGCACCTGCTCCATAAATGCTGGATGTTTTCCGCTTGCTAAGCTTGCGCCACTTGCCAATCCAAGCGGCATATTAATGTACTGCTCGTACTGCTGCCGATTTATTTCATTTTCATCAAATAGCATTCTCAATACTAGGTCACGACGCTCTTTGGCGCGCTCAGCGTACTTACGTGGATTGTAATAAGAAGGCCCTTTGATAATCGCAACCAAAGTTGCAATTTCTGGCACACTGAGCTCGTTAGCTGGACGGTCAAAGTAGAAGTAACTCGCCAACCCGAATCCATGTACAGCCATGTCGCCATTTTGCCCTAAAAAAACTTCGTTGAGGTAGGCTTCGATAATTTCTGACTTACTGTAACGTGCATCTATGATCACCGCCATTAACGCTTCTTTGGCCTTTCGCACAATTGAGCGCTCCCGCGTTAAGAACATATTCTTCACTAGCTGCTGGGTGAGTGTACTGCCGCCTTGTACCGTGCGCCCCGCAGCAATGTTTGCCATTAATGCTCGCAAAATAGAAAGCGGCGCAACGCCATGGTGATTATAGAAATTTCTATCTTCCACAAGCGTAAGGGCTTTCGGTAGCATGTCTGGGATAGTGTCGAGGGTAACCAGCATTCTATCTTCGTGCGAGCCACTGGTCATACGCGTGACTAGCCAAGGCTCAAGCCTTACTGTTCCAAAAGGCCTGTCTTGTGATTTATCATAAATTTCCCCAATACGCGCCCCACTCCATGTAACGACTAGATGACGTAACGGCTCTGCGCCGTCGGGAAATTGAAACGCTCGGCGCTGCACATTAAGCACCTTATTTTGATAACTGTACTCACCGCTGCTATTGGCAAATGCAACCTTGCGATAGCCAAGCAACTCAAGCTCATCGATAACTTCTTGAGGTGTAATTTCTTCGCCTTTACTTATCGCTAATGGACGAGCAAATATTTGGGCAGGAACCTCCCATTTATTACCCGAAAATGAATGCTTGATTTGGGCATCTAGATAAAACGCGTAAGCGCCCACTACAACCAAAACCACAAGGCATAAACGCCAAAACAGCGTAAATAACCAGCGACGCTTGGGCGAACGCTTCGTTTCTTTTTCCGTTGAAGATTTTTTAGCTGATGAAGTACGAGTAGATTGTTTTTTTGCCACAAGAAAACGCCATGAAGAGATTGTGAATGCTATCGCTATACTTGCGAATTAAGCGCGAAGAAGAATGTCTGTATAACATTACCATTGTGACCCACCAGCAACAACTTTTTGCTATGAGCCTTTCAATAAAACGAAACAACCAATGTATACGCGTCATCGCTTTTAAAAGCACAAGTGAATTTTACTCGCGTTTAACAGTCACAATGCGATAGCATGCTATAACGCAACACAGGAATGGTACTATGCGCTCAATTTTTCAGTCTTCTTTTTCTTCTCGACTTTTGCATTCTCGTCGCAAGCTGCGCACATCGATTGCACTGTTAGTCAGCTGCATGTCGCTTAACACTGCGTTGGCCAATGAACAGTTTTCCACATGTACAGCTGCACTTGCAGACAAAGCGGCAAAAGACGGGGTTAGCCAAACGACTATCGACGCAATCTTTCCCCACCTTGTCCATCAAGATCGTGTTATTGAGCTGGATCGCAGTCAGCCCGAATTTGTACAAACATTTCCAGGCTACTTCAGTAAGCGAGTGACCGATTGGCGTACCAACAAAGGTAAAGAGATGTATGCCAAGCACAAAGCGTTACTGCATAAGCTAAGCGATAAGTACGGCGTGCCGCCTCACTATTTACTTGCGTTTTGGGGTCTAGAAACTAACTTTGGCAGCTATAAAGGCAAAATGCCTGTTCTTGATTCTCTAGCCACCCTTGCCTGTGACAAACGCCGAAGCACCTATTTTACACAAGAGTTTCTCGTTGCCGTTAAGCTTTTTGAACGTGAGCAGCTCACTAGAGAGGAGATGGTCGGCTCGTGGGCGGGTGCGATGGGTCATACGCAGTTTATGCCTTCTGCTTACACTAACTATGCCATTGATGGCGACGGTGACGGACAAATTAACTTGTGGGCAAGTGAAGAAGACGCGCTGTCCTCAGCAGCAAACTTTTTGTCAAATTTAGGTTGGGAAGCCGGTTACAGATGGGGACGCGAAGTTAGACTCCCCAAAGACTTTGACTATCAGCAATCTGGCTACAAGAATCGCAGACCACTTTCTGACTGGCACTCGCAAGGCATACAAAAGGCAGATGGCAGTGAGTTGGGAGAAGGCGATACCAACGCCTATGTGATTGTTCCTGCGGGCCACGAGGGACCCGCGTTTATTGCATATAAGAACTTTCGCGTGATCATGCGTTGGAATAATTCTGAATTCTACGCCATTGCCGTTGGTGTGCTTGCCGATAGAATAGCTGGCGCGTCAGGTATTAAAGCTGACCTACCAGATTTGCCTGCTTACAGCCGTAAAGACATTATCGCGCTACAGAGTAAACTCAATGCGCTAGGCTTTGATGTTGGTAAGCCCGACGGTATTATCGGCCCCGCCACCCGTGAAGGCATTCGCAATTATCAAATTGCCAACAACATGATTGCTGACGGCTTCCCAGGTCTCAACGTCATGGCCGCGCTTGATGTTACGCTTGAACGCGACAAAGCAAAGAACAATGAAAAAGCCTCATAAAAAGGACCGATAAAACGAAACTCTACATATGTTTTTTAGTTTTGTTGGTTGGCACAGCATTGGCCGGATCGTCCGGCCAGAAATGCTTGGGGTAGCGCCCCTTCATCTCTTTTTGAATCTCTTTGTAGCTTCCTTGCCAGAATAGTCCTAAATCGCTGGTTGTCTGAAGTGGTCTTCCTGCAGGTGATAATAGCTCACAGATAACGGTAACTCGGCCATCCGCCAACATGATGGGTGCGGTTTGTGAATACATCTCCGGCATTTTAACAGACAAGACCACATCACCACTTTTATGATAGCAAAGCGGCGCACTGCGCCCCGTTGGAATAGTGACAGTTGTCGGCAGCTGTTTCGCTAATGCGTTTTGCTGCGGCCATGACAATCCGTTATTTAGCGTTGCTTTCCATGGCAGCTTTTCCAATGCCTTAATTGAATGACACTGTGCTAGCGCGTCTTGTAAAACATCTTTAGCATTGTGAACCAACGCCCCTAAATAACGCGGCCATGCTGTATTACCATCGTACGCATCGCTCTGGGGCAGATTTAGCTCGCCAGCGAGTGCTACTCGATGCCACCATTGCCAATCTTCTTCTTTTAACGGCCAGTCCTCTATTGCAAGCTTTTCGAGATAATCAATCCACGCATCGACCAACGCATCACGCCAAAAAGCGCTATTTTCCGCTTTCTCTTGACCCGATACGGGTAAGCTATTGAGAGTAATTTCATAAAATCCTTGTGTGACTCGCGCTTCCATTTGCCCCGTTTCAGCATTCAGTCGAACACTGCGCTTTTCACTAAATGCGTCTTCAAATGCCACTCTCAACCACGCCTCTGGCACCGCTTGCGCTAAGCGAATTGCAACCATACTGCCAAGCAATTGACCTTCCAACACAGCAACCCACTGTGCATTATTAACGCCGTTTCGCGTTTTATCGTTTAACACGCCTTTGGTGTTTTGCAATCGTGCACCTTTGCCACTGGCCAGTTTGTACTCTAGCACATTGGTTGAGCCAGCCCGTCCGTCGTTGGCGCTTCGCAAGTAGCCTACTTGCAGCGGAAATGCGATAGCGATACACAGTCCAAGCGCGTCTGAATCTATCGCCTCAATGTTTAATTGTGACGCTTCAATACCAACGTATTTTGCATAGCGCTTAGCTTGATTTAGTAGCTGACTGCGTGTATTTGAACTTGCTGAAAGTAATGCGTCGTGTAAATCGCTGTTTTGAGCTAGTCCCGCAGTATTTTCACTTAACGCGACCACAAATGGCGCGGCGTGTTTCAACAAGACATTGGTTGGTGTATCCAGTCCTTCAATACCGTGGTAACAAGTCAGCAGTAAATGCGCCAAATGAGGTTGGCACGGCAGTTGCGCAAGCCTTCTTCCGTACTGCGTTATAAGATTATTGTGCTCTAATGCTTTTATGCGAGTGAGTTTTGCTTGTGCGCCATTGATTTGTGCAAGTGAAGGCGTAGTGAGAAGTGCCAATGTATCAGGCGTACTTCCCCATGCATAAGTATCAAGTAAAAAGCTACTGATATCCTCTTTTTCGATTTGCGCTGCACTAAACTTGGCTAAACGCTCGAAACTATCTTTGCTGCATAACCTATAACAGATTCCCTCACTTACGCGCCCCGCCCGCCCCATTCGCTGAATAGCAGATGCTTGCGATATGCGTTGCCAAGCGAGTTCTGTGATGTCGCTTGCAACATGATATTGCGCGCTGTTTTCCCACAAACTGTCTATAACAACACGTACCCCTTCAATTGTTAAGCTGGTTTCGGCAATATTGGTCGACAAAATGATTTTACGTCGTTTTTGTATATCAGGCGCAATCGCTGCATGCTGCGCCTCTTTACTTAGCGCACCATAAAGGCAATGCAGTGCGATATCTCTTTGTTCGATAAACGCAGATAAATTTCTTGCCACGGCATTGATACTTGCTCGCCCGGGTAAAAATACAAGAATATCACCGTCGTGGGCCTCTACCGCGTGTTTCACGGCGTCTGTAACGCGCGGTACAACATCACTTGCTAGACTATCTTTGGTATAGCGAACATCTACGGGAAAAGTACGTCCTTGTGTAAAAAGTGTCTCTACTTCACAGTCGCTGTGTGTTTTCAGTAGATTGCTTAACGGGTCGACATCAAGTGTTGCCGACATGATTACCAGGCGTAAGTCATCGCGTAGTCCAGCTTGCACCTCCAATGCCAGCGCGAGCCCAAAATCACTGTGAATACTGCGCTCGTGAAACTCATCGAAAACAATAATGGCTGTGCCCTCTAATTCGGGGTCTTGCTGGATCATGCGAGAAAGAATGCCTTCGGTAATGATCTCAAGTTTTGTATCACGAGATACCTTTGTTTCCCCTTTAATGCGATAACCGACTGTTTTGCCTACAGGCTCACCTAACAGCTTCGCCAAGTAATCTGCTAAATTTCTTACTACAACTCGGCGAGGTTGCATAAGCAGTACTTTTCCCTCAGTGCACGCTTGTAATAGCGCTAAAGGCAGAACGGTAGATTTACCTGCTCCGGGCGGTGCTCCAATAATGACATTACGCGCTGAAATAGCCTGTATAAGTGGTGTAACTAATTCGTAAGCGGGCAAATGTGAAAGCGGCTGTAACATAAAGAAAATAAAGGTGATATAAACTACGTAATGCTATTGTACCTGTTTTTTGCTCATCACGTTTTCCTTCACACTGATTAAAAATAACGAGGTAACATTATGCGTTGTTTTATAGGGTTAGATTTAAGTACAACCGAAAAGCTTGTGCTTGATAGTTGGCGACAAAAAGCATTACCTGAAGTCATGCCGCGCGACAAGCGCGTTGAGATTTCTCGTAAAAATAAGCGCAGTGACATCAGTGGTGTTGCATCAAATAAACATGGCTTGTCACAGCCTTATGCAGTTCCGGCAGCAAATTACCACATCACATTATGCTTTTTGGGCGACATAACCCATCGCCAACACGAGGCGTTAGTTTACGAACTTGATAATATTGTTAGCGAGCCGTTTTCGCTTACCTTAGATGTCACAGGTCTGTGGAACGGTCCCAAGATTCTATTTAGTGCCCCATCCTCACCGCCCAAAGCACTAATGGAATTGGCGAGATACACCCGAAAAGCGGCACGCAGCGCTGCAATAGAGGTAGAAAGTAGAGAATACAAACCCCACGTCACACTGGTGCGAAAGGCAACAAACGCACTCCCGCTGCCACTGTATAGTCCAAGTGTTGATGTTCATGCTTCTGCTTTTCATTTGTTCGAGTCACTCTCAACCCCACAAGGCGTAACCTACCCCATACGCCATTCTTGGGCACTAAAGCACACTATGTCGGTACGTGAAAAGCTACGCAGAGGAATAACAGACGAATAAAGGACGACATTCATTATGAGTTATTCAAATTTAAGCTGGTACTGTATGACCATTGCGGTTTACTTCATCAGTGCTAAGCGGTAAAAAGGGGGCCTGTTTTTAGAATTTTTGCAAATATCCATGCAACAAACATTTAGATTAGTCATCGACTGCCCCGACCAAATCGGGCTAGTTGCCAGCGTATCTCAGTTTCTCGCTGACCATAACGCCACCATTGTTGAAGCCAGCCACCATACCGATTTACAAACCGGTCGCTTTTTCATGCGCCATGAAATTAGCACAGACTCGCTAAAGTTAGATCATCACAGCTTTGTTAAAGAGTTCACCCCGCTTGCCAACGAATATCAAATGAATTGGAAACTGAGCGACTCAAACAAAAAGCAGCGCGTTGCGTTATTAGCAAGTCTTGAGTCTCACTGTTTAGTTGACCTGCTTCACCGCTGGCATACTGGTGAGCTGCATTGTGATATTCCTGTCATCATCGCTAACCATCCCCAAATGAAACAGTTTGCAGATTGGTACAAAGTACCTTTCCACTGGGTTGACTTTAAAGCGTTGGGTAAAGAAGCGGCGTTTGCGCAGATCGCTACCTTGTTGCGAGAGTACAAAATTGATTTAACGGTGCTTGCCCGTTTTATGCAGATTTTACCCGACACGCTATGCCAAGAACTGCAAGGTAAAGCCATTAACATTCACCATAGTTTTCTACCTAGCTTTGCCGGCGCCAAGCCTTATCAGCAAGCGTACGACCGGGGTGTAAAATTAATTGGTGCAACTTGTCACTACGTGACAAAAGACCTCGACGAAGGCCCAATCATCGAACAAAGCGTCAAACGCATCAGCCATAGCGACAGCGCACAAGACATGGTGAGAAAAGGTAAGGATTGTGAAGTTACCGCACTTGCGCACGGCGTGCGCTACCATTTAGAAGACCGTGTGATTATTCATCGCAATAAAACAGTCGTATTTGCATAACGATGTACTAACTCATGACCTCAATCAATACCCAAAGCAATGGAGTTTTGTAAGCTAGCAGTATGGGTAGTTAAACAATGAACGGTCATGATAAAAGTGTTGAAATGGATAATGGTCAGTGGTGTTTTGCTTTTTATACTGGGGCACTACATCATCAGCTATTCCGGCATTCCTGAAAAAATAGGGGTTAAGGGCATTTATCTTGGTGCGTTCTGCATGGCCATTGGACTTGCCATGTCGCTGCCTACAAAAATGTACTTAACCTTTCTTTTCGTTACGCGTGAAAATCGTTTACGTACGCATTCTAAAAAGCACTAGCGCTACTACACAGCACTTACGCGTATCGCTTTTCTAAGTCGTAGGTAGTACCACATATTAGAGGCAGCAAAAAGTGCTTCTGTAATAGCCAGCCCCCATGTTTGAGTGATAATGCCGTAAATTGTGAAGTTTAACGAGCCGACAATCATACAAACGCGAAGCCCTGCTTCTTTGCAGTGAAGCTCACCGAAACGATATGCCATAAAAGTGAATACCGGCATCGTTTCAATAAAAGATGTCTTTCCTGTTAGGTTGTTCACCGTGAGCACGATACACATCATTGAGATTAGCGTAACGTAAGTTGCAAGTGGCGATAGTAACTTTTGTTTAATTAGACGATAGCTGGTGCTTAGCCCTGCTACGGTAATCACAATAGCGCCACCCCACGCTTGCTCGAAAACCAATAAAGATCCGATTGCGACACATAACCCAAGATTTAATAGCAGTAATTTACGTTCGGTATTAGACCAAAACGAGGCGAGAGCAAAAGCAACAGGAAAAGTGTGCAATAGTAATTCGAACATTGTGTGTCACTTAAATTGGCTAACAACCCATTACCACAGAAGTGGTAAACCAAAAAACGCGCGCAGTGTAAATTCCGTACAGCGTAAAGCCAATAAAAATTTAGCGTATTTCGACGAATTACATGGCACAACGACAACGTACTTAAACCGTTATGTTGCAGGGAATTACGTTAAAGGACATTTAACTTGTATTTACATTGTCTTAAGATGAAGTGAACCTGTTGTGCTATGCAATACGTTTTTAGCGATGTAACGCGAAATAACGTACTGCATAGTTCGACAGCGTAAGTACAAAACCATAACAAAAGACAGGAATATCCATGGGTAAATTTAAAACATCGCTTACTGCTATCGCGGTAGTGATTGCATTGGGCGCATGCTCACAACAAGCGCCAGAAAGTACCAGCACAGAAGCGCCAAGCGCTGCAAGCACAGAACAAGCACAATTTGATAATGTTTTACTTCAAGAGTTTAAAGGCCCATATGGTGGGGTACCTGCTTTCGATAAAATGAAACTTGAAGATCTAAAACCAGCACTTGAAAAAGCCATGGCACTCAATTTAGAAGAAATTGAAGCTATTGCGAACAATGAAGCGCCCCCTACTTTCGAGAATGTAATTGTGGAAATGGAGCGCGCTGGTGCTGAGCTCAGTCGCGTTTTTACTTACTACGGCATTTGGAGTGCTAACAAATCAAGCGCGGAATTTCGTGAAATTCAAGCTGAAATGTCACCTAAGCTTTCTGCGTTTTTCACTCAAATTACGCAAAATGAAAAACTATTTGCGCGTGTAAGAGCGGTATATGAGTCTGATGCGTTGAAAACACTAACGCCAGAAGAACAGCGTATTACGTGGATGACTTACAACAATTTTGCGCGTAATGGTGCAACCCTAGATGGCGACGCTAAAAAACGTTATGCAGAAATCAACCAAGAGCTAGCGACACTTCACACGAAGTTCTCAAACAATATTCTTGCCGATGAAGAAAACTATGTCACCTACATTACTGAAGCGCAGCTCGATGGATTGCCTGCCTCTTTCGTTAAGGCTGCCAAAGCGGCAGCAGAAGCGCGTGGTGAGGCTGATAAGTACGCCATTACCAATACCCGTTCTTCGATGGATCCATTCCTAACGTACTCTACAAATCGTGAGTTACGCGAAAAAGTATGGCGCACCTACTATAACCGTGGTGACAATGCTGATGACTTCGATAACAACGAAATTATCAAACGTATACTTACGCTTCGAGACGAACGCGTTGAGCTATTGGGCTATGAGAATTATGCACAATGGCGCTTAGAAGATCGCATGGCGAAAAACCCAGATAACGCCATGGATTTGATGATGAAAGTATGGCCTGCAGCTATTGCCCGTGTTGAAGAAGAAGTGGCAGATATGCAGGCAATTGCTGACGAGGAAGGCGCAGACATCACCATCGCACCGTGGGACTACCGCTTTTATGCAGAGAAAGTGCGCCAAGCGAAATACGATTTAGACTCAAATGAAGTCAAGCAGTACCTTCAGCTAGATAAATTGCGTGAAGCAATGTTTTACGTGGCTGGACGCCTATTTAATTTCAACTTTACACCTGTTGAAGAAGGTAAAGTGCCGGTCTTCCACGACGATGTTAAAGTGTGGGAAGTGACAGATAAAGACAGTGGTGAGCACATTGGCTTGTGGTATCTCGATCCGTTTTCTCGCAAAGGCAAGCGCTCTGGCGCATGGGCAACGACATATCGCTCTTACACCACATTTGATGGTAAGAAAACCGTACTGTCTTCAAATAACTCTAACTTTGTGAAAGGTGCAGAAGGCGAAGCAACCCTAATTTCGTGGGACGATGCCGAAACATATTTTCATGAGTTTGGGCATGCATTGCACTTCTTATCGTCAGATGTTGAATATCCTTCATCTCACTCTGGTGTTCGCGATTACACAGAATTCCAATCACAGTTGCTTGAGCGCTGGTTAACGACCGATGAAGTGATTAACCAATTCTTGGTTCACCACGAAACTGGCGAGCCAATTCCGGCTTCTCTTGTTGAGAAAATTAAGAAGGCTGCAACCTTCAACGAAGGCTTTAAAACAACGGAATACATGGCCTCTGCCATCATGGATCTTAAATATCACACGACTGATCCGAGTAAGATTGAGCCTGACACATTTGAGCGTGAAGAGCTTAAGAAGCTAAATATGCCAGAAGAAATTGTGATGCGTCATCGTTCTCCACATTTTGGTCACGTCTTCTCTGGTGAGGGCTATGCAGCTGCATACTATGGCTACATGTGGGCAGAAGTGCTTACCGCTGATGCCGCAGAAGCATTTATGGAAGCCCCCGGTGGTTTTTATGATAAAGAAGTCGGTGATAGATTGGTTAAGTACCTATTCTCGGTACGCAACGCGATGGACCCCGCTGAGGCGTATCAAAAGTTCCGCGGCAGAGATGCCAAGGTGGACGCACTAATGCGAGACCGTGGCTTCCCGCTACCTAAAGATAGCGAGTAGTCAGCTTAACGTCCTAAAAGAGCCACTCTGTGAGAGCCACTCTATTGAGAGCCACTCTATTGAGTGGCTTTTTTATTGACCCACTGGTCAGTTTTGAAGCACAATTATCGCGTGTCTTCATGAGTGCTGTTCAAAAATCGTAAAAGATTAACTTTTATTGTCACCATGCCGATATAAATCACTGTACACAACTATAATTATAACAGTACGTGGTTATTTTCTAGCGTTTGCTAGATATTCCTTGGACGTTGCGGTGCCTGCAATGCCACGTCATTTTTCAGCATTAACTAACGTGGTCGAAAGTCATGACTTTCAGTATAAAACAAAAACTTATCATCTCATTGGTTGTTGCAGTTTTAGCAGCAGCTGTACTAGTAGGCTCTATAAGTCAATGGATTGCGCGTGACCTTGTAAAAGAGAACGTAGAGCAAAACCAATTACCGTCACTACTGCAACAAATTGGCAACCGCGTTGATCGCGAGGCCAGTGTTATGCTTACTGTTGCCCATAGCGTCGCGTCAAACCCAGATATACTTGCATGGTCTGCTGCTGGCGCAGACAATGCCGGCGAAAACAGATTAGTCAGCTATCTCAATAATATAGTCGCATTCAACGAATTAACCGTGGCCTCATTTGTAGACAGAAACACTTACAAATATTGGAACCAAGACGGCTTTTTACGTGAGCTTAAAAATGATGAGTTTGATGGGTGGTTTTTTGCCTATAAAGACTCTGGTCAACCTGTATCACTAAGCCTTTACAATGAGCCCGGCCAAGGCTACAGACTTTTTGCAAACTATCAGCAAGTCAACGGTCGAGGGATGTCGGGTGTTGCAAAATCTGTAGACGAATTACTCGATATTATCAATGCCGTAAAAATTGCTGAAACAGGCTTTGTTTATCTTGTTGACGGTAGCGGCACTATCATTGCGCATCCAGACACTAACCTATTGGGTAAAGCAAAATTATCCTCTGTGAGCGACTCCCAAGCGGCAAGTAAGCTGCTAACCAAGCAACGTTTTGCCATGACAACCAGTGAGCACGATGAAGGTACGCTCTTATTTGCGAGCACCTATGTCGAGAAAGCGGGTTGGTATGTAATTGCACAGGTACCTGAAAGCGAGCTCTACGCATCAATCAACGCAGGCAGCCGCCAAATCATTTTGTGGGCATTAGCGATTGCGGGTGCGTTTACGTTTATCGGTATTTGGCTCGCAGGCAGTTTAACTAAGCCTCTAGAGTCGCTCGCTGACGTATTTCAGCAGCTCGGCCGTGGTCAAGGTGACCTGCGCTCGCGTATCCCAATGCCTGAACAAAAAGAGATTGCTCGGTTGGTCGAGGGCTTTAATAACTTCATCGATCACTTGCATGGCACCATTTCTCAAGTTGCCAAAACTAGTCATGCATTGAAAACATCTGCAGAAGATGTCGCTAAGCAGTCACAGCAAACTGAGCTTTCGACTAAAAGCCAACGCGACCAAACTTTACAAGCAGCCGCCGCGCTTACCGAGATGGGAAGCACTGTTAACGAAGTAGCCCACTCGGCAACGCAAGCAGCGCAAAACGCAAATACAGCAACTACCAACTCGGCTCATGGCAGACAAGTTACTCAGCGTGCTGTTCATGCAATTAAGGGGTTGTCTCAACAGATTCAAGATGTATCAGGTGTTATTCAATCGCTCGATGAACACACTGCAGCCATTGGCGGCATTTTGGATACCATTAGAGGCATTTCAGAGCAAACCAACTTACTGGCACTTAATGCCGCGATTGAAGCAGCACGCGCGGGCGATCACGGTAGAGGATTCTCTGTCGTCGCAGACGAAGTGCGTACTTTGGCGCAACGCGCTGCCAGTGCGACTGATGAAATTCAGGTAAAAATTGATAAGTTTCAACAAGACTCAAAATCAGCGGTTTTGCAAATGGAATCAAGCAGAGAACGTACCGAGGATGTGGTATCTGCTACCGATGAAATTGACAAACTTTTACAAGATATTGCCGATGAAATTGCGCACATCAATGATGTTAATACTCAGGTAGCAACCGCAACTGAAGAGCAGGCCACCGTGGTCGAAGATATAAGCCGAAATATTAACGACATCAGTGCATCAAGTGAAGAAACACTAAATGCCACTCAGGTATTGGTGAGTGTTAGTGACAAGCTTGATGAGCTAGCCCAAGAGTTATCGACAGAAGTCAGTCGCTTTAAACTCTAGTTGCGGTACTCGTTTACATTGACACGCATGCGCTGGCACCTAGAAGGTAAAGGCGTATTGCACTTTCACTTGGTTGTCGCGACTAGTTCGCCAAGGTAGGGTAAGGGAAGCACCATCAGCTTCCCACGATTCTTGTAATGCGCCAATGGTCAGAAGGTGAGAATCTTCTTTAAATGGCACTTCGACATATATGCCTGCTGTTCTGCTTGTGGGAAGTTGTATTGTATCAGCCACTGGAATTCGCATTTCATGGCGAGGACGTACTTTGTGACTCAATCCCACACGGTAATCGCCCTTATCCCACCAGCTGACCAATTCAAACTCATGACTTCTCACCCGCTGTGACAAGACACCGTAATCCAAAAGCCCTTTGTTATAGTGCACTACCGCTTCTACATTGAACTGAGGTGAAATTTGCTGACTTAGAGCAAGTTGATATTGCTTCTGCTTACAGCCTTTAAATTGGATTTTGTTTTTGGTAAGTGAAACAGAAAACGCGTTGTCGTCAGAGGTATATTGATTTATCCAACGTTCGGCTTTTTCGACCGCAGAAGCGCTCGCCACTGTTGATACTAACAGACAGGGACACACACATACTGCTAAAAGTGGCTTGATAATACGACGCATATTCGCTGCCTCTTCACTGTGATCGAAAACAACTTTCTCTCTTCACAATTTCAGTATAGACAGGAAATGTATTGGTTGGGTATTAGCCATTTTACTAATAGACTAATTGTGATAACTAACCCCGTGAGTGCGTGTAATGTACGTCGCTTTTGTTGACGTTAATTCAATGCACTACCGCACGATTAAGCGTTGCTTGTCGCCCTTCTGTCGCTTCTTCACTGAACCAGTAGTCTCCAGATGAGTCGACACACACGCCTTCTACTTGCTTATAAGACTTAAGTGGCCACACATTAATTACCGAAAATGTCGTTGATACTTGAGCTAGAAAAGCAGAAAAATTCCCGAAGGGGTCTGATTTGTATCCTGTAAAAACATACAAATTACGCTTTTTATCAAAATCAGCACCCGTTATTACACCTGGCAGACCTTCAATATCGGCAATGGGGCTTAATATCTGCGACGATTCACCTTCGTTGATACGATAAACATGGGCTACACCGGTGCGCCAGCTTTTCGAAAATAACAATAAGCCCTCTGGCCCCTTTACCATTGCTTCTGCATCGTAATCGTGGGCATAGGGCATATTAGCGGAAGGATCGTTGTTAGCGTATTGAAGTGTGAGTTCACTAAAGTCGTTCACGTCGCTACGGCTTACTTTGTAAATACTTACTGTCGCTCTACGCCCTTTATTATTGCCAACATCAGCAATATAGTAAGCTTTTTCGTCTGCAGAAATAGCTTCCCAGTCGCGGTTAGTGAGCGCCAAACTAGTTTCACTATTTACGCTACCAGCGCGGGAAATCGAAAACACCACAGGGGCGTTACCAGAGTCATTTAACGAATAAAGCACCTCATCTTCACAATATAAACCAGAGGTTTCAGCGAGTACGAGTGGCAGTACAACACTGTTTTCTATTTTCAATTCGGCAGACGGCTGTGGATAGTGGATAGCACACGCCGCAATTGTAAAAAATAAAGTGACGACAAAACAGTAGCGAATGTGCGTATTCAACCGAGAACTCCAAATAATAGTATCTTGAGATAATATCAGAACGGACGAACGGAGGCGGTGCTTTTTACAGCGTATTTCAGTGTGTTGGTCTAAACTTTATACATCGCCGTATAAAACCGCATTAGTCTAAAGTATCGTTATGACAATTACTTAGGCTGATATACATTGGAATAATACAAAAACACTAAGGACACACTTTTGTCAGATCCGCTACTTTCTCTTGTTGCCGTCGGCTTATTATCTATTGGCTGCCAGTATCTTGCCTACAAAGTCAGGTTGCCTGCTATTCTACCGCTGTTAATTGTAGGTATTGTTGTTGGTCCAGTGTTTGGCGTGCTTGATGCAGACGCGCTATTTGGCGATCTACTTTTTCCAGTTGTTTCCTTATCAGTCGCTATTATTTTATTTGAAGGCTCGCTAACGCTAAAGTTTGGCGATATTGCAGGCCACGGCAATATGGTACGCAACTTATGCTCCATTGGCGTATTGGTTACATGGATAGTCGCTGCCACAGCTGCGCACTACAGTCTTGATTTGTCATGGCAGCTGTCATTTTTGTTCGGTGCAATTGTTACCGTAACCGGTCCTACGGTAATAGTCCCCATGTTGCGCACCGTACGCCCAAAGACAAATCTGGCAAATATTTTACGGTGGGAAGGGATTGTTATCGATCCTATCGGTGCTTTGCTCGCGGTACTGGTATTTGAGTTTATTGTAGCGTCTCAAGAATCTGCAATAACGCATACACTCATCGCGTTTGGCAAGACGATTGGTATTGGCTCAGTTCTCGGACTTGCATCTGGATACCTGTTGGGCATTTCAATCCGTAAAGAGCTAATTCCTCATTACCTTCTCAATACTGCTGTGCTCACAATCATTCTTGGCGTATTCGCAGCGTCCAATTACGTCGCGCACGAATCGGGGCTACTTGCTGTGACCATCACAGGTATGGTGCTGGCCAACATGAAAGATGTTGAGGTGGAGGATATTTTAGAATTTAAGGAAACACTCAGTGTTTTGCTTATTTCAGGGCTCTTTATATTGCTTGCCACACGTCTCAATCTTCAGTCGGTCATTGATGTAGGCTGGGGCTCAGTGGTCGTGTTAGCCGCTATCATGTTTGTCGCAAGGCCTCTTTCCGTATTAGCGTCATCAATAGGCACAGGGTTAAAACTGAATGAATTGGCCCTACTGAGCTGGATTGCACCACGGGGAATTGTCGCCGCGGCTGTCTCTGCGTTGTTTTCTTTGAAGCTCGAAGAAATAGGCTACGAGGGAGCAGGTATCATTGTACCAATAGTGTTCATGGTTATTATTGCAACGGTAGTAGTGCAAAGTTTAACGTCTCGAACTGTGGCATCACTGTTAAAAGTGCGCGCGCCCGCACCTACTGGTTACCTATTGTTCGGCGGCAGCAAGTTTAACCGAACTTTAGCCACTGAAATGATGAACCAAAAAATAGATGTAACGATTGCAGACACAAACTGGGACGCTATCCGCGAAGCCAGAATGGCCGACATTCCTGTCTATTTCGGAAACCCAATGTCAGATCACGCTGCCCGACACCTTGACATAGCAACTTTTGGCACGGTACTGATCATGTCACCGTACAAGCAACTTAACCCACTTATTGCTTATCACTTCGAATATACGCTAGGTAAAGACAAAGTATGGGCATTAACCAACAACGAACAATCAGCGCGACCGAGTCACCAAGTAAGCGAGCAGTACGCGAAAAAGCTAACTTTGTTCGATGAGGGCGTAACATATGGCTACCTTGCCTCTGCGATAGCAAGAGGTGCAATGGTGAAAACCACAAGGCTTTCTGATGAATTCACTTATGAACAATACAGTAAGCAGTATGGTGTAAGAGCAACGCCACTTATCGCGATAAACAGCGAAGGCAAAAGTTATACATTCATCAATGGCAATAGCATTGAACCCAAAGCAGGTTGGCGAATTATTAGCCTTATTGAGCCGGAGCGCAGCGAAGAGAAAATCGTAGAGTCTTGAAGTAAGAAAACCTCCTGCCCATCGGCAGGAGGCCTCTCCCTGGAGAACGCGTGACACAGTGCTTCGTTGCCAGAAGCGTTATTGTTAATGTTTTACCATTGTCACACTGTCGTGCTTTTTATAGCAATACCAAGGCCATAAAAGAAATATCCATTTAGAACAGCATGTTAAGCTAAATCTACGTGTTAAACAAATCACGATTTCAACGTATTTAAACCACTTTAGTGCATACAGCGCACCATTACGGGGTTCAAATTTTAACCAAGCCATTGAAAAACTGGCATTTCTTTTAGCAAACGCTTCACTGTAAATACTGCTTTATACACGTTAGCGTTGTCTCAAGCGCTCCACTATTTTCATCTAAAACATCTCGCCCAGCCTTACCTGCTTTTGAGCGTTTGTCAGGATCAGACAACCATACACTCAGTTTGTCTGCTATTTGTTGAGCATCTTCCACAACACTTAGCGCTCCCCGTTCCTGTAAGTAACCGCATATAACAGGGTTATTATAGGTGTGTGGGCCCATCATAATGGGAATGGAAAAAGCTGCAGGCTCAAGTGCATTGTGCCCGCCTCTATCGGCTATCGAGCCGCCTACAAACGCAAATGTGGCAACAGAATAGGCGTGATTCAACTTCCCCATTTCATCGAGTAGCACGATATTAATGTCATCAGCGACGTCGTTGACTTGTGAGCTTCTCACAAAAGATAGGCCGCGCTTTTCTAGAATCTTGGCCACAACGTCAAACCTTTCAGGATGTCGCGGTACAATAACCACACGCATACTGGGACATTGCGTCCACAAGCGTTGTACTGCGTCGAGAATGGTGGTTTCTTCCGGTTCATGAGTACTACCTGCCACCAAGATAGGTTTAATTGAATGCTCAAGTCCTAAGAAATGTTGTTTCCCACCTGATAGCGACGCGACTTGGTCAAACTTAATATTATTGGTTAACGTGAGTTTATTACTCGGCACACCCAACCAAGCATAGTTTTTAAAGTCTCGCTCGCCCTGTGCACAGATGTGATAAAGCTTCTCGAGCATGGGGTTAAACAACTTCCCGATTTTTTTGTAACGACGCGCTGATCTATCAGTCATCCGCGCATTTATCACCATCACTGGTATTTCGCGCTTCCAACAAGCATGTATTAGATTTGGCCACAACTCGACTTCAGTAATGAGTACCGCTTTTGGCTTAACCCGCTTTAGCATACCTGCCATGGCCATGTGTAAGTCATATGGCAGATAGAAGTGATGCACCTTGTCACCGAAAATAGCTTTCACTCGCGCAGAGCCTGTTGGTGTTGTTGTTGTAATGGTTATCTGGGCTTCAGGCTCATCTTCAATTATGCGTTTAATAAGACAAGACGCGGCAACAACTTCGCCTACCGATACGCAGTGAAAGAGGTATCCACCTGACTTAGAAGGTGTAGCAACAAAACCGAAACGCTCAAAGCGTCTGTGATTGTAGTCTTTGTTACGTGTTTTACTTCGCAACATCAACTGCAGAAAAGCAAAGGGAATGAGCAGCGTTAAAATCGATGAGTATATCCAACGACAGACATCTTCGATAAAAGTAGGTTTGTAGCCGTTTTTGTCGGCAGCAAACATAGTTAAGTCCTTAGCATTACACGGTGTAATGTAGCAGTCATTAAACTGACTCTAAACTGTGTTGTTATTTTTGGCTATTGTCACGAATCGCTCTAAAAGACTTTCAATGCCACAACAACATCAGCGAGTTTTGTTTATTCGGTTAAGCGCAATAGGCGATATTGTAATGGCTTCAGGTTTGCCGTCTAGCATTAAACGAAGTTACCCCGATTCAAAGCTGACTTGGCTAGTTGAAGCGCCGTACAAAAGCCTTGTGCAATCACACCCTTATGTTGACGATGTCATTACTTGGCCCAAATCAGACTGGCAACGACTGGTAAAAGATAAACAGTACTGGCAGCTATGTAAAACCGTATGGGCATTTAGGCGACACTTGCAGCAACAACATTTTTCCGTTGCGATAGAAGCACAAGGACTAATCAAAAGTGCGTTTTTTGCGTTTATCAGCGGCGCCAAAATGCGTATTGGCTTTAAGAGTAAAGAGCGCAGCCATATTCTACTCAACAAGGTAGTCAATAAACCCACGTCACCGAGCATTTCAAGTGAATACAAGAAACTCGCTTTCTACATTCATACGCTCGTAAATGGGACTTCTTTAAATGCAAAAAGTGAAGTACGTTATGCCAATGCTATCAGTGCGTTTGATTATGATATGTGCATCGCGGTGAGTGAAGATAAAGCAAAAAGTGCGCAAGCAACTGCAGCAACCTTAGGCCTAGATACACCCTATATTGCTATAGCTCCCTTTACAACTCGCCCCCAAAAGCATTGGCCACTCACTCACTGGCAAACGCTTATAGCGCTTATACGCAGTGAAACAACCATGCCTATTGCGATTTTGGGTGGCCCCAAAGACGCCGCTCACGCTGAGGGGTTAACGTTTGATAACGATGATGTCGTTTCACTGGCAGGCAAAGTGAGCTTAGATGAGTCCATAAGCCTAATTAACACCTGCTTTGCCTTTGTCGGCGTAGATACAGGTTTGACGCACGTAGCGACATGCTACAAAAAGCCGACTGTAGCCTTATTTGGATCAACCCGCCCCTATACCCAAACAGACAGTATTTATACCCATGTACTTTTTGAGGATATGGATTGTGCACCATGCAGAAGAAGACCAAACTGTGATGCCAAGTTTGACTGTATGAAAAATTTGTCACCTAAAAAGGTCTTTAGCAGTTTATTACCGTATATAACAAGTATTCCAGTAAAGACTAAGGACGTCACTTGAGTAACAGCGTACTCCATATAGAACTTGGACGTCATTTGTATGGCGGTGCCAAACAAGTTTCTTACTTGATTAAGGCACTAGAAACAAATAGTGTCATTGAGCAGCACTTGTTATGTACTGATGACAGTGACATTAGTAAAGTCAGATTTAACAGTTGCCGCGTACATCCAATTGCTTACAAGGGTGAGGCTGATTTCTTCTGTATAAAGCGAATGTTGGACGTTGTTAAGTCGGTCAATCCCTCTATTATTCATATGAAGGGTCGGATCTACGATCCAACCTTGGGTCGATTCCTACAGGCTGATCCGTTTATTCAGGCTCCATTAAACTCACAGAATTACAATCGGTACAGCTATGTGTTGAATAACCCGATGAGTTATACGGACCCATCAGGATTTTTCTTCAAGAAGCTTAAGAAGTTTGTGAAGAAATATTGGAAGGCGGCAGTGGCGATAGCAGTTTCGGTGGCCACTTATGGAGCTGCATCAGGTTGGGCTGCTGGTTGGGGGATGACCCAAGGATTCAGTATGACAGTACTAGGAACCACCCAAACTTTCGTGACAGGTCTCTCTGTTGGTGGAGCAGTTACCGCAGGCGCAATAGCCGGTGCCGCTGGCGGTTTTGTGGCAGGCGCATTGCAGACAGGCTCTCTTACAGGGGCACTGAGAGGGGCATTTACAGGCGCAATCAGTGGCACGGCTGGTGGATATGCCAATTTTGGTAGCGTTGGAGGATTTGGTGATGCTGCTAAAAGAGTTGCTGTTGCCGCTGCTGGAGGGTGCGGTGCAGGGAAAGCATCAGGAGGTTCATGCGGTAAAGGTGCTAGGCTTACTGGGATGGCTATGGCTTTGAGTGTTTCAATTGAAAAGTTTACTCAATCTAAGCCAACATTCAAGACTCCATCAAGAAAATCAGGAACCTACAAGCCATCCGATCAATATGTGAGTAACAAAGGCTATTGTGTGATCTGTGACGTTGCTGATCCTGATGCAAACAATATCGGACTTGGGGTAAGAGCAAGTGATGTATCACATGTAGTCGGTCAATCAACACCTCAAACTGGTTGGCTTTCGTTTAACGAGGGAAGTTTGTCTAGCCAAGCACTTGCAAAAATTCCCGGATTTAACTCTGGTGCAGTTTTTCATGATGTGCTTGTTGGAACTTTTGAGCGAAATATTGGAATGCATCATTGGGGCAGTACTGCGCAAACCATTGGTGGGTTGTTTGTGAATCAAGCTACGATAATTCCGGCTATAGGTGTTAATTATATGGCTTTAGGGCCTGAGAGCTATCGTTACTATTACAGCAACCTTGGTGAATAATGTTATGAGAATACTTCTATGTTTACTGGCCCTAGTTGTTTCGTCCTGCGCTATGAAATCGGAAACAATTTATAGTCAAGGAAAGATAGTTGGATGGAATAATTCTGGTTTCGTTAACTCGAATGGGGTGATGGAAATATCTTTCGAGACAAATAATGCAGATAGGATTATTGAGAAGAAAAAATTTGCAGGGTTTACCATAGAAGATAAGACAAAAGACTCAGATGCTAGGATCAACAATCCGACTTTCATTGTGAAGCTAAACGTCAAAGCTTTTAGGGCGGAGCAGTATATTAAAACCTCAAGTATTCTTACACTTAATAATGTCGAATATGAACCTATTGAAATTTCCTATGGTGCAGACTCTTCTAGTTTTGGAAGAAGCAGTAGCCAAGTCAGCAAAAAGGAAGAAGGGAGCTTTCATAAGTTGCCTATTCGCAATGATGAATATGCACATGACTGGATTATGTTTGAATTTGATGTACCGCCACCTTCGCCGAATGTGTTGTTCTCGATGGAAATCTATACAAAAGATCAAGAGTCTACACAGGCATTAGAGGTTCGATTTAGACCCGCCAAGGTAAAGGGCTACTATTCAAACTAATTGACTTATATATCTACTAATTGAAACTATGTCCTTTGTGCTCACTTGTTTGGGCATCAATTAGCCATGCAAGAGATTTTGAACTCTTCAAACTAAGTAAAAGCTAACTAGGACACCCACTTTTGAAATCAAACCAGCTCCGGCCTGTCTCTTGATCACAACTCTGATTCAAGAGATAAGGCTTCGGCTGATTTTCTTCGGAATGCCCTGCTGAATTGCATTGGATCCGATGCCGGGTTCGTATGGACTGCCTGCTGAAAATGAGTGGATTTTGCACTTGTAGAGTCCATGCAAAATGGCATATGATCCAATATTTATTGGCACAGATCCGATAATAATTGGCATCTTGGAACTCAGACTTTGGTTTGAGTAGAATATTTTTGGTAACTAGTACAAGAATGCTTATTCACTGAAGTTATTAATCATCACAGTAAATTTAAAACAGTTAAAAGAGCCGTTTTTCGTGCTTAAAGAGAGTTGTTTTACTTGTCATGCTTAATGCAGGTAAAGAGGCTGTTACATAAGGCTTCTCAGGCTCCATGAAACGATAGTCAATCGGTGATCTTGGCCATTTGTGTCGGATTGTTGGATGGTGTTTTGCAAAGATTTGCTTTTTGATTATTTCTATATTGGGTCCAATTATTTGTGAAGTCGTATAAACATGATTTTGGATATCTAATAACAACATCAAAAAATCCTTCCAACGTTTTTTGAAATATCTGTTCCTGCAAAATGCAGGGAATGCCCTATAAGCGTCCCGCATAAACAAACAGTGTTTCGTCGACTCGTTGTTGAATTCGGCCAACCTGGTTAGCATGATGATCCCCATAAAGCCATGAACACCCCCTAGCTGAAAAAGCGCATCTGAATCCTCTATTGCATAGATTAAATAACTACAATCATTATCAATTGGAAACTTCTCTGTTGAGGTAAATGACCATGTATATCCTATGTTAGTCGAAATTTGGTATTTATTGATTAAGGAAAGCAGTTCTGTTTTTCGTAAATTTTTGTCAAGCAATTGAAAGACAGGAGATTGAAAGACTTCCAGATTATGGTCTCTAATTCTAGGTATCTTGCAGGTATTCTCTACAGTCGATTCGGATACTGTTTGTTTGCCTTTTAGCCAGCGTAGCACGGTTCCAGTTGATTCACGCTCTTCGCCAAAAAAAGCCGATTGCAATTCACGACGACATAAATGGTTATCGGATAGCACGGACTCCACCCATACACGTGTCCTCAGAATACGTGCGTCTGTAACTCTGCTAATTCTGTGTGGTCTTTTATGCTGACTAAGCAGAAGCGTCCGCACTATCTCTCTGCTTCTTGTAAAATCACTCATCCTAAAACATCCAGTCGAGTTAATCCTGAAAATCAGTATTAACTCTACCGAGAATAAATTCAAAAAAGTTGCTAGCGTTTCGCTCCATTACCAATTGTTTCATAAGAGTAATGATGATGCCGAAAAACATCTCGGAAGATTGCTTGAAAAGGCTATTACAAAAGTATGGAGAATTATTGACGTTGAAGGAGTTGGCGACCGTACTTCGCTATCCTAGCGTTGGTGCCATTCGCACAGCAGCGCATCGCGGTCGCTTGCCGGTGAGACTTTATCAGTTTTCAAATAAACGGGGGAAGTTCGCGAAAGTCGAAGATGTCGCTGCGTGCCTACAAGCTATGGAATCAGATCAAGACCATAAGTCCAAACAGGAGGAATAATATCGAGTTGAAATAAAGTAGTTACTATTTTTTGAGGCGCTAAAACGCCAAGAGCCCAAAAGCGACCACTTTTGAACTCTTGGACTTGATAACGATATTTGCAATATCTGTCATGTCAAGTATCCGTTTCAAGCAGCTAGCTGTCAAGTTTTTCATCTAGTGTGAAACGCTTCTGGCTGCCTGCGCCTTTATTTTAAACCAATAAAGGTGACACTATGATTGATACATACAAGTTACGAGAAGTAATTCGACTTCTATTACTACCGAATAAACTGTCTCATACCTATGTAGGAAGACTAGCTCATTGTCCACGCCAAACAGTTGACGAATTAAACCGGAAACTATTGGCTTCTGACATTGATACAGCATCATTAGTCGACATGGATGATGATGAGTTACAACGTCGTATCTATCCCAAGATGGTTGTCAAGAAGCGCTTCAAGATAGAGCCTGATTACGAAGAAATCATAGCCGAATGTATTAAAGCCCATAAGAAATACCGCAAAACCATTTGGACAAAATTCTGTGAGTACAAACAGATGTTCGGTGACAGAGGTTATGGTCGTTCTCGGTTTTATCAGTTAATTGCCAATTACATCAAGAAAACACGCCTTTCAATGTTGCAGATGTTTGCGCCGGGTGAAGTCATGTTCATCGACTATGCTGGCTCGACATTGTCCTATACCGAGGGTGGCAAAGAGGTTGTGACTTATGCCTTTGTAGCAACACTAGGTTACAGCAAGAAACGCTTTGCCTATGCCACCAAAGACATGAGTGCCGCTAGCTGGATAAAAGCCATCATCGCTGCAATCGACTTTTTTGGTGGCGTGCCAGAGGTCATTCACTGTGATAACGCTAAATCGATGGTGAAAAAGGCCGGTGTATTGGCTGAGCTAAGCCAATCTGCCAGTGAATTCGCTGAGCATTACGAGGTTGTGATTGATACCTCCCAAGTCGCCACACCAACCCATAATCCTTTGGCGGAGAACCGTGTTAAAGAGCTCACTCACAGTGTGTTTGCAGTGATGAACACTGACTTAACGTTCTTTTCTGTTGAAGAAATTAACCGTCATTTGATAAAGGAAGTTGAAAAGCGTAATGACAAACCGATTCAACGCATTGGCTTAAGTAGTAATGACCTATTCTATGCTGACGAGGCTCACCAATTAAGACCTATCCCGAAAGCGCGTCTTGAGCCTGTGACTTATCGCAGTATTGTTAAAGTACCGGAAAACTATTACGTGTTCTATGAAGGTAATCGTTATTCTGTCCCCCACGAGTATCGCAATGATTATGTTGAGCTACGCGTGAAAGGTCATAAGCTTCACATTTTGCACAAAGGGATTTTGCGTGTCACCCATGATGTTGTAACCGGGAAAAACAATGTTGTGTCTATTGAATCCCATCTGCATCCTGCTCACAGGGCACAGAAGAGCAAAACTAAATCACAATATATAGCGTGGGCGAAATCGGTCGGAACTCAGGTAGAGCGCGTCGTTGAACACCTCTACGCCAAAACCAAGCATGAGCACTCTCGTCCTGTGGGCAAACGCTGCCAAGTGTTACAAAAGCTGCATAACAAATTTGGAGATATTCCCTTTATTGCCGCTTGCGACCATGCCCTTAAATTCGACATGGTAAGTGCGACAGAAATCGAACTTATCATCAAATCCAAAACCTACGAAGTGACGCCTGAAGCCAATATCACGGCCCATGCTAATTTGCGTGGCCAAGACTATTACGCGGGAGGTCAATATGAATAATAACCATGCCATTTATGCTCAATGTCAATCGCTAAAGCTGGACGGTTTTCTACCCATATTAGAAACAGATGATTTTTCTGACAAAACACATCTTGAGTTTCTCTCTGAGCTGCTCTCTGCTCAATGCTCGTTGAACACCGAGCGAAAGATTACACGCTTAACTAAGCAGGCAAAACTCAAATTTACCGATGTGTACCTTGATGAGCTTGACTACACCCTATATCCATCACTGAAAGTTAATCAAGTAAAACAACTGGCAGAATGTAGTTGGGTGAGTACCAATAAAAATATCATCATCATTGGTGCTACTGGCACGGGCAAGACCTCGTTGGCGTGCCGCTTAGCGCAAGCTGTGATTTGTAATCAGCAGAGTGTGCTTTTCTATCGCTTATCTCACCTATTGCTAGAGCTGGTCGCGGCAGACAAGGAAGGTGAGTTAATGAAGCTATTAAAAAAGCTCAGCCGCATTGATGTGCTCATTATTGATGACTGGGGCAATGCGCTGATGGATAAAAATGAGCGACATTTGCTTTTCGAGTTGATTGAGTGTCGGGAGCAAAAAGGCTCACTGCTCATCACCTCACAATACCCCGTTTCGGCTTGGCATGAGACCTTTGGTAATGAAACTATCGCTGATTCAGTGCTTGACCGCATTGTTCACAACAGCCACAAAATTTGCCTTAAGGGAGAATCCATTCGCAAGGTACTGGCTGAGCGCGGAGGTGATGTATGAATGTCATTCCATCACGCGTGAAATGTAGGCCTGCCCCGCTATTTGCTGTTGATGACATGTCAGAGCAACAACTGCTTTACGACGTTTATCAGTTCTATAGCACAAAATTGGTAGGTGAACTGGACATTATCAGTTATGTCTGTGAGCGAGGCTTTAATGATGACACCATCGAGACGTTTCAATTAGGTTATACCAATCGTATGTTGTGCCAGTTATTGAAAGACTCGCCATCCTTACGGCAAGAGCGCGGTAGGTTAAAGCGCCTTGGCTTAGTTAATCCCAGCACAGGTCATGAACTGCTTAATGGTTGTATTACCCTTCCCGTGATAACGAGTGGACGTATTGTTGGTGGCTATGGCAGACGAGCGCGGCCTACTATTCGAGCGGGCTCAACAGTGCGTCCTTACCATTTGTTGGATGAAAGCGTGCTGTTTAATGAAGACTGTTTGCTGAATAAACCGAAAGAGGTATTGCTGTGTAAGTCTCCTCTAGAAGCCATAAGTGTAATTCAGATGGGCTTTGAGGCGGTGCTAGGCTTTGTTGGCAATCACGACTTTACCGTAGCTCATGCGAATACATTGAAGCAGGCCGGCGTTAAAACGGTCATAGTGCTGTTTAACCTCAATGAATACTTCCAGCTTAAGCTGCTCACCATCGCCACATTGCTTAACGCTACGGGCATACAATGCCAGTGCGTGAATGTGGCTGGCTTTGTGGACGTTAATCATATTCTTGCAAGGTTTGATAACGGTAAAGACATCGTCCATCGGTTAATCAATCACGCTGAGAAGGTCTCAGGCAATGGCATTTAATAAAGCCAAACCCAAGTCCTTGGTAGCTTGCCTAGAGTACTATCTGGACTATTGTTTGTCACATGACCAAAGTGCCGAAACCATCAAGGGTAAACGCTGTTATTTAGAGCGCTTTATCCTTTGGTGCTTGCTTTATGATGTGACCGAAATCAAAGATGTTGATATCCACTTGGTCAACGAGTATCGCCTGTATGCTCGTAAAAACTATTTGGGCAAGAAAGGTGAGCCTATTCAGAAAGAAACCCTGAGAAACATCATTACCGCCATCAAAGTCTTTGTACATAAGTTGTACCTTTGCGAAGTCATTGCGCATGACTTGTTAGGACGATTGGAATTGCCTAAAAAGCCAAGGCGATTGCCCAAAGATGTCTTATCTGAGCCGCAGGTACAGCAAGTCATCGACATGGCTACTATGGGTGGTCAGAAAGGCATTAAAGATGAAGCCATTCTGAAAACCTTCTATGCCTCTGCGCTCAGGCGAAAAGAAATGGTGAGGCTCAAAGTAGAAGACATCAATTTTGAGAAAAAAGAGCTGACTGTGCAATGTGGTAAAGGCGACCATCAACGGATAGTGCCTATCGGCCAGCCAGCGCTGGATGCCATTGTCAGGTACTTAAAGGAAGTGCGGCCTTATTTGATAAGGCGATATTCAGATACTACCCTGTTTCTTCGCTCAGACGGCAGAGCCATTACACCATGTAATATGTCAGAACTGGTGAGTAAATATATCATTGAATCTGGTGTTGCAGAGTCTGGAAGTTGTTGTGCGTTAAGGCATTCGGCAGCAACACACTTGTTAGAGCGTGGCGCGGATATTCGTTATATTCAGGAGTTCCTTGGTCATGCTGATATATCAACGACACAGATATACACCCACGTAGCGATTAAAAAGTTGCATGAGGTATACGATGCTTGCCATCCTGCGGCGAAAAGCAGTGGTGATTCTCTGGTGGCGTAAAAACGGATCACTACTTAAGTGATAATATGTTAATTTATAAATGAAAAAGCCCACGCTAAAAGCGCAGGCTCGTTCGAGTCTTATGTCTTTGGTGGGCTGCTTATGCAGGGATATCCAAAGCTCTCACTAATGATCGTAAGTAATTGAACACCAATTGTCAATTGGTTAATTAAAGGGAATGATTTGTGCCGTACCAGTCTATAGAAAATACGTTGTCTCTGAGCCGTCTAACAACGTTTAGAAATGCGGTAATAAACAAAGTAGGCAAGGATTGCACTGCGACAACGCTGAAGCTATATGAATGGAACGCTCAGCTTTCTTCTGTGATGTTCTTTCCGCTTCACATATATGAAGTCGTTTTAAGGAATGCAATTTCTGAGGCCATATCAAAGCGGTATGGTGATGACTGGCCAACAAATGTTGTATTCCAAAATTCATTGCCCAACAAAGACAAGCAAGACTTAATACGACTAACCCAAGACTATCAAGGTGTAGGTAAACTTTTGCCAGAGCTGAAACTGAGTTGGTATGAAAATATGCTGGCAAAAAGGCATGAGGGGCGCATTTGGAAGCCCTTTATTGAACAAATCTTTCCCAACTCTACGGAAAATACGGTATCTGCCATTCGAAATACACTAAAAAATGGTTGCGACACAATCCGAAAACAACGCAACAGAATTGCTCACCATGAGCCTATTTTTAATCAACCTACATTAAACCAGTTACTGCCGTTAATTGATGAAGCTGTATCATGGCGATGTAACCAAACCGTCGCTTGGCTTAGAGCTCAAGAAAAAGCGACCGAGCTACTAAACAACCCTATTATTTAATTAAAATACTTATGATTGCAACGGATTGCTACCAACTTAATAACCCACACATTCATGTTCACAGTCGTCGTGGCGCTGATGTTTGGGGCGCAATACTTGCTAAAATCACCGGAATTCCCGCCATCTGTACTCGACGAGTTGATAATCCCGAGTCAAAATTTGCCTATTACAAATACAAGCAATACGAC
The DNA here is from genome assembly GCF_020515205.1 of Alteromonas sp. McT4-15. Lineage (NCBI taxonomy): Bacteria > Pseudomonadati > Pseudomonadota > Gammaproteobacteria > Alteromonadales > Alteromonadaceae > Alteromonas > Alteromonas sp. McT4-15. Next base: position 8,645 of record NZ_JAJALG010000025.1, on the reverse strand, counting down.
GCAGTCATTAGTATTTCTCATGGCGTCCAGCAAGTGGTTTCACTGCACTGCGAAGGCGTAGTGCATCAAGATGTCATCCACTCAGCAATAGACATCGACGAGTACTCTCAAGGCGCTGACAGGGCGTGGCTAAACAGTACGTTTGATATACCCGACGAACACCTCGTCATTGGCAATTTCGCGCAGTATATCTCTAGAAAGGGCCAAGCCGATATCATTCTAGCGATGCAGGATGTTATAGCTCAAAACCCAAAGGTGACCTGTTTACTCTTTGGCAAAGGGGCATTACAAGAGAGTTATCAAGCACTTATTGATCGTCATAAACTACAGAAAAATGTCAAACTATGTGGCTTCTCAAAAGATGTTGCCAAAATACTGCCTTCTATTGATATCGTCATTCATCCGTCGTATACCGAAGGCTTAGGCGTCGTTTTATTGCAGGCTGGTGCAAGCAAGTGTGCCGTAATAGCGAGTCCTGTCGGCGGTATACCAGAGGTAATTAAGCATGATAAGACGGGACTTATGGTTGCACCAGGTGATATTGACGGTATAGCGGAAACCCTGCTTGACCTTATGGATAACAGTGACAAGCGTACGCGTTTAGGAAACGCATTGTTCGAGCACGTATGTAGCAAATTTAGCATCGAACCCATGATGAAAGCCTACAGTGAACTGTATTTTTCTTTAATCTCCCAATCGCCTGATACTTCGCTCAAACGTGTCGTAAAATAAAAACAAAAAAGCCGCTCGAAAGCGGCTTTTTTAAGACTTTGAAAAAAGTTAGCGATTAAACGCCAGCTTTTTCTACAACGTCAACTAAAGTCCAAGTTTTGTTCTTAGACAATGGGCGACATTCACGTACTGTTACTACGTCACCTTGGTTGCACACGTTGTTTTCGTCGTGGGCGTGAAGCTTAGTAGAGCGCTTGATGAACTTCCCGTAGATTGGGTGCTTAACAAAACGTTCAACTACAACAGTGATGGTTTTATCCATCTTGTTGCTAACCACACGACCTTGTACTGTACGAATTTTTTGCTCAGTCATTACGCATCAGCCTTTTGAGTCAGAATGGTTTTAACACGCGCGATGTTACGACGTACTTTTCTCAACTGATCAGTTTTTTCAAGCTGACCTGTTGTGTGCTGCATGCGTAGGTTGAACTGTTCGCGTAGCAGGTTAATCAACTCTGCGTTCAGCTCTTCTACGCTTTTGTCTTTCAGTTCAGTCGCTTTCATTACATCACCGTCCGAGTTACAAAGGTTGTTTTAAATGGCAGTTTAGCCGCTGCCAATTCAAACGCTTCGCGTGCTAGAGCTTCAGGAACACCTTCCATCTCATAAAGAACACGACCAGGCTGAATTTGGCATACCCAGTACTCAACGTTACCTTTACCTTTACCTTGACGCACTTCAAGAGGCTTCTCAGTAATTGGCTTGTCAGGGAAAACTCGAATCCAAATTTTACCTTGACGCTTAACGTGACGAGTCATAGCACGACGCGCTGCTTCGATTTGACGCGCAGTCATTCGACCACGGCCAACTGCTTTAAGGCCGTAAGTACCAAAGGCAACAGTATTACCCGCTGCTAAGCCGCGGTTGCGGCCTTTGTGCATCTTACGGAACTTCATGCGTTTTGGTTGTAACATGATTAGCCCTCTCGCTTAGCGTTGCGGCCTTTCTTCTTAGGTTGAGCAGCTGGTGCTTGCTCTTGAGTTGTAGGTAGACCACCTAGAACTTCACCTTTGAAGATCCATACTTTAACGCCGATGATACCGTAAGTAGTTGACGCTTCAGAGGTTGCGTAATCGATGTCCGCACGGAAAGTGTGCAGAGGAACGCGACCTTCACGGTACCATTCAGAACGTGCAATCTCTGCACCGCCCAAACGGCCGCTAACTTCAACTTTGATACCTTTCGCGCCTAGACGCATTGCGTTTTGAACCGCACGCTTCATAGCACGACGGAACATAACACGACGCTCTAGCTGGCTAGAGATGCTATCAGCTACTAGCTGGCCATCTAGCTCTGGCTTACGTACTTCAGCGATGTTGATCTGAGCTGGCACGCCGGCTAGCTTAGATACGTAGTTACGCAACTTCTCTACGTCTTCACCTTTCTTACCGATTACAACGCCTGGACGAGCAGTGTGAATAGTTACACGGATGCTCTTAGCAGGACGCTCGATCACGATCTTAGAAAGTGAAGCGTTCTTAAGTTGTTTAGTCAGATACTGACGTACCTGATGATCGTTATACAGGTTGTCTGCATAGTCTGCAGTATTAGCGTACCAGGTAGATGTCCATGGTTTGCTGATACCCAGGCGTATACCTGTAGGATGTACCTTCTGTCCCATTATCTACTCCTAGTTATCCGCTACAACCACAGTGATGTGACTGCTGCGCTTGAAGATACGATCAGCACGGCCTTTAGCACGTGGCTTGATACGTTTCATAGTTGGACCTTCGTCAACGAAAACCTTAGACACGCGAAGTTCATCGATGTCTGCGCCTTCGTTGTGCTCTGCGTTAGCAATCGCAGATTCCAATACTTTCTTTACTAGCGCTGCGCTTTTCTTCGGGCTGTACGTAAGAAGCTCAAGAGCTTTCTCAACGTGCATTCCGCGAATTTGATCCGCAACCAAGCGTGCCTTTTGAGCCGACGTGCGGGCAAAACGGTGTTTAGCTAATGCTTCCATCTTCCTACCCCTTAACGTTTAGCTTTCTTATCCGCGACATGGCCGCGGTAAGTACGCGTTGGCGCAAATTCGCCCAACTTGTGGCCGACCATTTCGTCACTAATAATGACAGGTACATGTTGTCGACCGTTATGGACCGCAATGGTCAACCCAATCATATCTGGGATGATCATAGAACGACGAGACCAAGTTTTGATTGGTTTACGTTCGTTCTTTTCCACTGCAGCCTCTACCTTCTTCAGCAAGTGAAGGTCAATAAAAGGACCTTTCTTGAGAGAACGTGGCATGGTGAATCCTCGCTATTACTTGTTACGACGACGTACGATAAGCTTATCTGTACGCTTGTTGCTTCGGGTTTTCTTACCTTTAGTAGGAACACCCCAAGGAGTTACTGGGTGACGACCGCCAGATGTACGACCTTCACCACCACCGTGTGGGTGATCAACCGGGTTCATGGCAACACCACGAACGGTAGGACGAACACCACGCCAGCGTGTAGCACCAGCTTTACCTAGTGAACGAAGCATGTGCTCTGCATTACCAACTTCACCAATGGTGGCGCGGCAATCAGAAAGAACTTTACGCATTTCGCCAGAGCGTAGACGTAGGGTAACGTAGTTTCCGTCACGTGCTAGGATCTGAGCGTAAGCACCAGCAGAACGTGCGATTTGAGCACCCTTGCCAGGCTTCATTTCAATTGCGTGTACAACAGTACCTACAGGGATGTTACGCATAGGTAGTGTGTTACCAGACTTGATCGGAGCGTCCGAACCAGACTGGATTGCATCACCTGCTTTCATACCCTTAGGAGCTAGAATGTAACGACGTTCACCGTCTGCATACAATACTAGAGCAATGTTCGCAGAACGGTTTGGATCGTACTCTAAACGCTCAACTTTAGCTGGAATGCCGTCTTTGTTGCGTTTGAAGTCGATTACACGATAGTGTTGCTTGTGACCACCACCGATGTGACGAGTCGTGATACGACCACCGTTGTTACGACCACCAGACTTGCTGTTTTTCTCTAGCAAAGGCGCGTAAGGTGCACCTTTGTGCAGGTCAGGATTAACGACCTGAACAACGTGACGACGACCGGCAGAAGTTGGCTTAGCTTTCAATAATGGCATTTCTAATCCCCTTCTTACTCAGCACCACCGACAAAGTCGATGTCCTGACCTTCTTTAAGAACCACGTAGGCCTTTTTCCAGTCGCTGCGCTTACCGAAAGACATGCCGTGACGCTTAGTTTTACCCTTAACGTTCACAGTACGAACACCTTCAACTTCAACTTCAAACAGTTTTTCAACTGCTGCTTTGATTTCAGCTTTGTTCGCGTCTTTAGCTACTTTAAATACAACTGTGTTGTTCGCTTCAGCAGCCATAGTAGACTTTTCTGAAACGTGAGGTGCTACTAGCACCTTCAGTAGACGTTCTTCTCTCATGCTAACGCCTCCTCAAGTTGTTTAACCGCATCAGCAGTCATTAGCACTTTTTCAAATGCAATCAAGCTCACTGGGTCGATGCCTGCTACGTCACGTACGTCAACTTTGTACAAGTTGCGCGCCGCTAGGAACAAGTTCTCATCAACTTCAGGAGTAACGATTAGAACGTCATTTAGTTCATATTCGTTAAGTGCAGAAATAAGAGCTTTAGTCTTAGGTGCGTCAACACCGAACTTCTCTACAACAACCAAACGGTCTTGACGGATTAGTTCAGACAAGATGCTCTTGATCGCACCGCGATACATTTTCTTGTTAACTTTTTGGTCAAAGTCACGAGGCTTAGCTGCGAAAGCACGGCCACCGCCAACCCAAATTGGGCTACGGATTGTACCAGCACGCGCACGGCCAGTACCTTTTTGACGCCATGGCTTCTTACCGCCACCACGAACTTCAGCGCGAGTTTTCTGCGCTTTTGTACCCTGACGAGCGCCTGCACCGTAAGCTACAACTACCTGGTGTACCAGGGCTTCGTTGAATTCACGTCCAAAGGTCGCTTCGGATACTTCAAGAGCGCTTTGCGCGTCTTTCAATGTTAATTCCATCAGTTCACTCCCCAGACGTTACGCTTTAACAGCTGGCTTTACGATTACATCGTTGCCAGTTGCGCCAGGTACGGCACCTTTAACTAGGATAAGGCCGTTCTCTACGTCAACACGTACAACTTCCAAAGACTGAGTAGTCACTTGCTTGTTACCAAGCTGACCAGCCATTTTCTTGCCTTTGAATACTTTACCTGGTGATTGGTTTTGACCAATTGAACCAGGAGCACGGTGTGACAAAGAGTTACCGTGTGTCATACGCTGAGAACTGAAGTTCCAGCGTTTGATAGCACCTTGGAAACCTTTACCTTTTGATGTACCAGTTACATCAATCTTTTTAGTGTCGTTAAAGATTTCAACAGTGATTTCACTGCCTACTTCAATATCGGCACCTTCGTTATCTTCTAGGCGGAATTCTACTAGAGTGCGTCCAGCTTCAACACCAGCTTTAGCAAAGTGACCTGCTTCAGCTTTGTTGATGCGGTTAGCTTTCTTAGTTCCAGCAGTAACCTGAAGAGCGCGATAACCGTCAGTTTCCTCAGTACGAACCTGAGTAACGCGGTTTGGGGTCGCTTCAATAACAGTCACAGGGATAGACGTGCCATCTTCAGTGAAGATGCGAGTCATACCCACTTTACGACCGACTAGACCAATCGCCATTGTTATAACCCTCTCTTATTAGCCCAGGCTGATTTGAACATCAACGCCAGCAGCCAAGTCCAAACGCATCAACGCGTCAACTGTTTTATCAGTTGGCTCGATGATGTCTACCAAACGCTTGTGAGTACGGATTTCATATTGATCACGCGCGTCTTTGTTAACGTGCGGAGAAATCAGAACTGTATAGCGTTCTTTGCGAGTAGGTAGAGGAATAGGACCACTTACCTGAGCACCAGTGCGTTTCGCAGTTTCAACGATTTCAGCCGTAGACTGATCGATCAACTTGTGATCAAACGCTTTCAAACGAATGCGAATTCTTTGATTTGGCATCGATTAAGCTCCAATCGAAAGAACAAAAAAATTCACCCTTTCTCTTCCATTAATTCCGGAAAGAAAGGATGTGCGTAAACCGATGGTTCCCAATCGGAACCCTGTTCTTTTTTCTAGCACGCCAGCAACAGGCTAATCAGTAAAGATGAATCCGTTACTTCGGCAACCACCCTAAAAGCAGTGAGGTCGCGGCTAAAAATTACATGCCCTAATTGGGCAGTGGGCGCGAATTATACAGAAAGGAGACTGTAATGCAAGGCCAAGTTTGCTTTTTGTACGAAATAAATGTGCATTTATTGATCGCCAGCGTTTCATCAGAATGTGACTTCACTTCATGCCTGTAAAGGAGGCCAATCTATGAGTATTCTGTTATTTTAGGTTAAATATCGACAACGTCGTCGAACTTGTCTTGTTTATAGTCTATACGAATGTATATAAGCATCTGTAAGTAGTATTGTTCGTTTCGTGTTATATATAAGTGCTTGATTGGACGATCGGTTAACTCTGACGATGCGTAGCATACATACAGGGCGTGTTGAACACTTTGAATTGAGAAGATATGGAAGTAGTAGATAACCAACAAACGTTTGCGCAAATAAAACGTATTCTAAATAATCACTCTACGCTACTTGATGCGTATAGCCTGTTAGAACCAATCATACTCGATTTGTTTGGCGCGCAACGCATGAGTATTTTTCAACGTCGTCGCCAGCATCAGGATTTGGTTGCGCGTTTTAAGACAGGGAAAGAGACACTAGAAATTAAAGTCCCCATTAGTCCAATGTCGATTGCTGGGTACGTAGCGCTTTCACAAAAAGCTATCATTGTAGCCGACCCGTATAATCCATCTCTTCTTCAGAACATTCATCCTCGTTTACGCTTTGCTGATAAATTTGACAAAGACAACGATTTTAAAACGCAAAACATTCTTTGTGTGCCGATCATGAACGCCGGTGTAATGATGGGTGTGATTCAAGTTATTAATAAAAATAGCGGTGCGTTTAGCGAAGAAGACCTCAAACTCGGCAACGCGCTTGCGCTTATACTTGGTGACAAATTTAGATTTGAGTTAGGCGGTACAAACAATCCATTTGACCTTTTAGTTCATAAAGGCCTCTTGGAAGAAGCAACATTAAAAGAATTGCAAGAATCAACGCCTGATATTCGTGCATTGGTTCAGCGTCTTATTTCTGAGTACCGCATAGCGGAGCAGGAAATTGGTAATTCGCTCTCTATTCATTACCAAGTACCTTATATTCCCTACCTGCCAGAGAAGTACCACAAATTCGAAAATGACAGCCGCCTGAATGTCTCTTATTTAAAGCGCAATTACGTTGCTGTTATTGCTGATGCTCACGATAAGCCTATCGTTTTAATGGCGGAGCCAAATAACGCAGCGCTGTTAATGGAAATTGAAAGCGCTATGGGTATCGATACCTATGAGATCGCGGTTAGTCTACCCAACCTGATACTGCAGTACTTAGGTGAAAATAGCGGTGGTGGCGCACCGGGCGAAATGAGTGACATACTTGATGAGATTGGTACCTCTACTGAAGAAAGTGACGAGCATGTTGATGAATTATCGGATGACGCCCCTGCGGTTGTTCGTCTGGTAAGCCGAATACTTCACGATGCTAAACGACTAAACGCATCTGATATTCATATCGACCCTGAGAAAAACGCACCGACCCGAGTACGCATGCGTGTCGATGGTGTGTGTCGCGATATGAACCAAGTACCTAATTCTCATCACAGCGCAGTAATTGCGCGTATTAAGATAATGTCTAACCTTAACATTGCGGAAAAGCGCGTTCCGCAAGACGGTAAGTTGGCATTTAGGATGAATGGACAGCTTGTGGAAGTGCGTGTTGCAACAATACCAACGGTTGCGGGTGAAGGCGTTGTGATGCGTATATTGGCATCGGGCGGTGCTATGCCGATAGACAAGATGAACTTAGCGCCAAACAACCGTGCTCGCCTTGAGGAAATGATTAAAAAGCCTCATGGAATACTATTGGTTGTGGGCCCAACTGGTTCCGGTAAGACCACCACACTTCATGCCATTTTAGGGTACTTAAATACCCCTGAGAAAAAAATATGGACCGCTGAAGACCCGGTGGAGATCACCCAGCCAGGATTACAACAAGTACAAGTAAGCCCCAAAATAGGTTTCACTTTTGCGAACGCCTTGCGCGCATTTTTGCGTGCCGACCCTGATATAATTCTTATCGGTGAGATGCGTGATAAAGAAACCGCACACGCAGGTATCGAAGCCTCGTTAACTGGTCACTTAGTTTTGTCAACGCTTCACACAAACTCAGCACCAGAAACCATTACCCGACTTTTAGACTTAGGCCTTGATCCGGTCAACTTCTCAGACGCCTGTGTGGGTATACTTGCCCAACGACTTGTTCGAACCCTATGTGGAAATTGTAAAGAAAAATACGTAGCCACCGATACCGACCTTGCGTTCATTGAGCGTCAATACGGCAAAGAACATATGGCCGAACTTAATATTACTGCACCGCTTGAAATTTACCGTGCTAAGGGCTGTGAAGAATGTGGTAATACAGGCTACAAAGGAAGAACAGGCGTACATGAACTGTTAGGTATGACTCAAGAGTTACGCTCGCTTGTTTATAAGGAAGCCAGCGTTGCTGAAATGAAAAAGCAAGCGACCAACGACGGTATGCGTACGCTGGTTCAAGACGCGATATTTAAAGTCATTAAAGGCGACACTGATTTAGCTCAAGTACAGATAGTTGGAGGCGAATAACCCTCTTGGTACGTACCGTAAATCACATAAAAAGCCCAGCTAAGCTGTAATGCCGATCAGTTAAGAATTTAATGATCGGTTGACCGATCTTTTCAAGGCTTCAAAATCCGGTATCAGGTAACTGATATCGGATTTTTTTATGGA
>NZ_JAJALG010000024.1:0-62464 GCF_020515205.1 Alteromonas sp. McT4-15 | reverse complement strand
CGATGGAAGAAGGTCTTCGTTTCGCAATCCGTGAAGGTGGTCGTACAGTAGGTGCTGGTGTTGTATCTAAGATCCTAGACTAATCTAGACTTAGCAACATAAGCCCAAAAAAGCGCACTTAGGTGCGCTTTTTTTATGCCTGCGGGAAAAGTTATGAAATCAATATGCCGTTTCAAACACGCGGTGAACCCATCCCTGGGCGCTCTGCCACAGCATCCATGCTGTGGAAGGTTTGAAACGGCATATTGATTTCACTCCCTCTTTAATTGGCATAGCAAAAAGCTTGAGTAGGAAAGTAATAACACGCCATTAACCCATCCGTGCTTTTGTATTAGCGGCTTCGCAGCTGCATCCATGTAGCTGAGAGTTCTAGATTGAATAAGCGCCACCCCTTTAGCATTTATTAAGCTTGGTGGGAGAGGAAGGAACACGCCGTCAACCCATCCTTACCACTCTGAGCTCTAGTCTCGCCTGATGTACCGTTAGTCTATTTGAAAATGCTTTTTGAGCGTCTACTCTTATTATTTGATACAATGCAAATAAATCTCATTTGATTGCAGGTAGGTTTAGCGCCCTCCATGCCCCACGTTGCCTTGGCAATGAAACGCTAATCTTTTTTAGAGGAAATGATGCACTCACTAAAGCCAGTGTTCGATGAAGATGATTTCATTTCGTTAGTAAATCAAAATGCGAACAGTATTTCTGAAGACCTAATTGCGCTCAATAGTCAAATAAATGCTGACTATTTGTTTCTTGGTGTGCGCGTAAAACAAAGTGTTAAGGTACTTGTGAGCGTTAGTAAAGAAGCGCCACTCGATGACTTCAGTTATAGCTTAGTGGGCTCGCCATGTGAGCATGTTTTAGCGCATGGGGCATGTGGTTTTTCAAATGCTATTCAAACGCAGTTTCCAAATGATGACGTGCTTAAACGACTTAATGGTGAAGCTTACTTAGGCGCAGGTGTTTTTAATGAAAAAAACGAAAACGTGGGTATTCTCGTTGCGCTTTATTGTTCTGAGCAGCCTGGTATCTCGCAGTGGCTTTATGGGTTTGCAACGCAGGCCAAACTTATTGGTATGCATATTCAAAAGCGTTATTTGGAGATGTGCACTAATCATCACTTAGCGTTATTGGAAGAGGTCAGTGACATTTCTAACACCGGCGCGTGGGAATACTATCCTGATGAAGAAAGGTTGTACTGGTCAGCACAAACATATCGCATTCATGGTTTGCCTATTGGTCATCCAATTTCACCGCAAAAAGCAATGTCATTTTATTCATTAGCGTCGCAAGCGGAAATCAAAAAGGCATTTTCTACACTTCTAAATTACAAAGTTGCCTACGACCAAGAGTTTCAAATTGTAGATTCACAGGGGCAGCTAAAGTGGGTAAGAACCTCAGGAAAAGTGCAATTAAATAGCGAAGGCGCGGCCACACGTTACTATGGCGCCTTTGAAGATATCACTGAGTTCAAAAAAACAGTCGCTATTAGTGAAGAGAGAGCGCTGCGTATTCAGAATATTCTCAATAGTATTAACGATGCAGTTATAAGCGTTAATGCGAACGGTATTATTTGTCACTGTAACGCTGTAGCGTCACGTATTTTTGGATATTCAATAGACGAGTTGATATCGCAGCCCATAGAACTATTAATGCCAGAACCCTACGCTTCGAATCACAAGAAGTATATGCATCACTACGAGAAAACGGGCAATGCCAGAATTATGGGGGTGGGCAGACAGCTTCCAGCTAAGCGAAAAGATGGTTCTGTTTTTCAAATGGAGCTATCGCTGTCTGAAAGTGCTGATATGGGAGAGAAGCGCTATGTAGGGGTTATACGAGACATTAGCGAGCGTATTGAAGCGCAAGATACAATCTACAATTTGGCTTATACCGATTCGGTTACCCATTTACGCAATAGTCAGTGGTTTCAAAAAGAATTTCAGGACTTAATATTACGCTCTGCCATGCGTAACGAATATGTTCACGTAATGCTTCTTGATATGGATAACATGGCGCAAATTAATACTCGCTTAGGTTTTATAAATGGTAACAAAGCCTTGCAAGTGATTGCAGAGAAACTGCTGTTTATCATTGGCCACGATTATGAGCTTTACAAGTTTACTAACGACCGATTTATTGTCCTTTCCAGCAAAACGTATCGCAAAGAAGAGTTGCAACGCTTTGAACCCGCACTTATTGAAAATGCGCTGTTAAACCCACGCCATTTTGAAGTTGAGCTTGAGGACAATCAGTGGGCGTTAAGTGCGTCTTTGGGTAGTGCAATATTTGACCCCAAAGAGCAGAGTTTCGAGCGTGTCATTAATGTACTGGAACTTGCTGTTAAGCGTGCAAAAAGTACTGCTCCTTTTGGCTTGTGTCACGTGTCGAGTGATGGCATTGAAGAGTTTGAACGCTATGTTGCGATTAAAACCGCGTTGAAGGGCGCTATTGAGAATGATGAGTTAAGCTTAGCGCTACAACCACAAGTAGACCAAAATGGAGCGCTGACATCGTTTGAAGCGCTTGTACGTTGGCATTCTCCTGAATTGGGTATTGTGAGTCCTGCAGACTTCATTCCTATTGCAGAGGAAAGTCGTGCTATTTGTGAAATAGGGCAGGTGGTGTTAGATAAAACCCTTGAAGCATTAAGGAGTTTTATAAGCCGGGGCATGGATGCGAGTATTGCAATTAACATTAGTGCACGACAAATTGTATTACCAGACTTTACCTCTTCATTACTGTCAAAAGTCACTCAATACGCTATTGCTCCACAGTTGCTCATGCTAGAACTTACAGAAACAGCGTTAGTAGCAGATATACAGTTGGTAAAACAAACCATGCTCGAACTAGCGCGTTACGGTTTTCGTTTTTCGGTTGACGATTTCGGAACAGGCTATTCAAGCCTTGCCTACTTGAAAGAGCTGCCAATTAGTGAACTGAAGATTGATAAGTTTTTTGTGGATGATATATGCGAAGAAAACAGTGGCAAGGCATCGCAAATTGTCGATGCTATCATTGAAATGTCTAAAGCACTTAAGGTGACATGCATCGCTGAAGGGGTCGAAACGCAGGCACAACTCGACTATTTAATTGCGAAAGGTTGCGACCGTTTTCAAGGGTACTATTTCTCAAAACCGTTGCCGGTTGAATATTGGCAAAATATAACCTCCCCTACATTACCGATAGTGACTAGTTAACGTTTGATTGTGATATTGTAACAAAAGTGAGGTATGCTAGCGCTATAGCAAAAGTTAATTGTGGAATAGTGGCATGATTACACGTCGTCAGTTTATTGTTGGTTCTATTGCTTTTTCAGGCCTTGCGGCCAGTGCATTTGGAAAGAACACTTCTTTTACCAACATGCGAACCGCGAATATATATGGCGCTTTAGTGCCAGATAGTAATGGTTTATTGGACTTGCCCGAGGGATTCAGCTACACGGTTATTTCTGAATTTGGTCAAGTTATGTCTGATGGTTTGCATGTACCAGATAGAGCTGATGGAATGGGATGCCTTCCTATCGACAATGCCAAAAATAAGGTCGCCCTTATTCGCAATCACGAGCTACACCCAAAGCATATTGAACTTCAACCCCCTTCCATTCAATCACATGTCAACGAGTTGGCTTACGATACCTACCCCAATGGCATAGCTTTACCCGGGGGGACCACTACGCTTATTTATAACACCGAAACAAAAAAGGTCGAGCGTGAGTTTGTTAGTCTGGCGGGAACCGTTCGCAATTGTTCAGGTGGTGTTACGCCTTGGGGAACGTGGTTGACTTGCGAAGAAACGGCAGACACGCCCAATGGTACTGTGAGTAAAAATCACGGTTTCGTATTTGAAGTGCCTGCGAGTGCCTCGAAAACAGTTAAAGCAAAGCCCCTAAAAGCCCTTGGACGGTTTGTTCACGAAGCAGCTTGTGTAGACCCCACAACCGGATACGTGTATTTGACGGAAGATAGGGGAGATAGTCTACTTTATCGCTTTGTACCCAATGAATACGGAAAGCTTGAAGCCGGAGGTAGCTTACAAGCACTTGTTGTTAAAGGTCGCCCCCAATTTGATACACGTAATTGGCAACAGCCAGCGATGGGCGTTTCACAGTGGCTAGATGTTGAGTGGGTGACGTTAGAGAATCCAGAAAGTCCGGAAGATGACTTACGCAAACAAGGTTATGAAAAAGGAGCAGCCTTGTTCGCGCGTGGTGAAGGAATTCATTGGGGAGACGGCGAGATGTACTTTTGTTGTACCAATGGTGGGGCCAAGCAACTAGGACAGGTTATGCGCTTAGTTCCCGTAACTGATGGGCCTGACAAGCTACAGCTCTTTTTAGAAAGTGAAGATAAAAACCTTTATAACTTTGGCGACAACCTTACGGTTTGTCCAAACGGCCACTTATTGGTGTGCGAGGACCAGTATACCGATATAGTTGATAACCACTTACGTGGTATTACACCAAATGGTGAGGTATACAATTTTGCCAAACTACATGCGCAAACTGAATTAGCTGGCGCATGTTTTTCTCCAGATGGGAATACGTTATTTGTAAATGTGTATTCACCCACAAAGACGCTGGCTATATCAGGCCCGTGGTTTAAAGGATAATCGTATTCATCGATTGTTTTAATTTAATTGTTTTACTTTAATTAATTTGGGCGATTAATGATAATCCTTGTAACTTAACAAGGAGAGCAACAATGAGTGCATTATTAAAAAGATTAACAAGTAAAAGCCGCAATGTGGCGACTGTTCAAAGCGACACCAGAACGCAGTGTAATTACGCAAATAACTACTACGGCGACCAAGTTTGTGTAGCAGTAAAACCGGTAAAACCGCGTATTAACTTTCACGTAGGTATTCAAATATAAGTGAGCTGAATGGCTGCTCACCACCCCTCTATCGTTTTCTTTTTTTCGAAGTATATTGCCTTTCACACGACGTGATCGTCGTTAATTAGTCTACGCCTTCATCGTTAACTTTCATTTAAAGTTGCGACGAAGGTTTAATAAAAAATGTCATGTTTCCCACTTATAGTAAACGTAGTGCTTTTCATTACTTTGACTCGTATTTTTCAGCCACGCGATGTCAATGTACTTACCCGGTTTCTCCTTAGAGGAGCGCGTTTATGAAATTCGATTCAATTAAGTCTCGCTTAGTGTTAATGACTCTCATCTGTGTAATGGGGATGAGCATGTTAGTAGTGAGTCAGCATTATTTTACTCAACGACTCATTGGCCTAAATCAACAGCGTGATGTCTTGCTTAGGATGGGACAAGATTTGCTGCAAATGCGCCGACATGAAAAAGATTTCTTGTTACGGCACGACAGACGTTATTTTGAGAAATTTACCGAGCGCTCGACGCTGTTTAGCACTCGCTTGGATACCTTGGTCCCCACATTCAATGAATACAAGCTTCCCATCACCGATGTTGAAAGCTTGTCGGTTTCTATAGATGCTTACAGCCGCACTTTTCAGCAAGTTGTGTCCTTACAAGAGCGTATTGGGTTAAGCAACGAACAGGGACTTCGCAAGCGGATTATCGATATTGAAGAAACGCTCACATCAAATATTAGCAACCCATATTCTACAAGTCTGTTTACTGACTTGAAGCTTGCAGTGCGTAACTTTCAACTGACTCACGAAGGGCAGTATGCAAAGCAGTTAGATGTGTTAAGTCGCCAATTGCTCAGTGCAAATAGTGAGGGCGGTGAGCTTCTAATAGCACTTAGCCAATATCAAACTGTGCTGAACGAACTTGTAGCAACTTATACCGCATTTGGCCTTACCCACAACGAGGGTTTACGCGGAGAGTTTAGGCAAAGCGCTCATAATGTGGAATCTCAACTAAAAATGATCGATGGCGCTCTGCAACCCATAATTGAACAACAAGAAGCACAAGTGCGTATTTACAGTTTGGGTATTGCAGCGCTAACATCCATCGTATTAATTCTGGTTTTAATCAAGAGTTTTGCGACATTCCATCGCGCTTTTGCTAACTTTGTGATGTTCTTTTGCCGCTCTAAACGGCAGTACCAAAAAATAGATACGCGTCAGCTTGGCTTTGCTGAATTTAAATCATTGGCTGAGTTAGCAAATGAGATGGTGGAATCACGCCAGGATATTGAGGCTAGGCTTGCAAGTGCTGAGGCTGAATTGGCCAGTAAGAAGGCGTCATAGCGAAGCGAAAGTATTGAGACTATACGAATAATTTCGCATGTTTAATTTGAAGGTAGTACAACATGAAATTCAATCGCTTAGGAACTAGCGACTTATCAGTGTCTGAGGTGTGTTTAGGCACGATGACATGGGGAATTCAAAATACGCAAAGCGATGCTGATCAGCAAATTGCTTGCGCGCTAGACAATGGCGTGAATTTTATTGATACAGCGGAAATGTACCCTGTACCACCCAATAAAGAGACATACGGTGATACAGAGCGAATTTTAGGGAATTGGCTCTCAAGAAACCATGCGAAACGTTCAGACATGGTATTGATGACAAAGGTAGCAGGAAGTGGTCTTCGTTATATACGAGAAGGTGGGCCAATTACAGCCGATGCTGTAACACGCGCATTAGACGATTCACTAGTTCGACTTCAAACCGACTATATTGATGTTTATCAACTGCATTGGCCAAATCGCGTTACACCGCATTTCGGTAAACACTGGCCAGATAATACCGACCCCACAAAAACAGATCGCAACCGCGAGGTTGAAGGAATGCGAGATATTCTCAAGGGCATTCAGCAGGCTTTGGAAGCAGGTAAGATAAAACATTGGGGCTTGTCTGACGACACGCCTTGGGGAATACATACATTTCTTAAATTATGTCGCGAGATGGACATTGAGAAGCCTGTCTCTATACAAAACGAATTTAGCTTATTGCACGCTAAAGACTGGCCATATCTTATAGAGATGTGCGCACTTGAAGATATTGCTTACTTGCCGTGGTCGCCTTTGGCAACGGGAATGTTAAGTGGAAAATATCAAAATGGCGCAAGACCAGAAGGTTCTCGCTGGACACTTGCTCAGCGCATGGGGTTATTTAGAGATAAAGCACCCGCGCAGGCGGCAACTGACAAGTATGTGGCGGTTGCCAAGAGTATTGATATTACACCTTCACAGTTGGCCTTAGCATGGTGTCAGCAAGTACCTGGCGTAACGTCGACTATCATTGGCGCAACGTCAATTGAACAATTGAAAGAAAATATAGCGGCGTTTTCGTTGCAGCTGCCTCAAAAAACGCTAGAAGAGGTGCACGATGTATTGCGAGCGTACCCTCTAGGGTTCTGATACGCGATTAAAAAATGATTTCTTAACCTTCAAAATGGCGAGCTCAGGCTCGTCATTTTTGTGTAATATGCACGTCATACTATGAGTTTTTCTGTATGCTTGCGAAAGACTATGTCCACAATAGATCCCCAATTGGCCGACCAAGCCGCATTAGATAATAACCACAATTGGCAGCGCTGGCTTTTACTTGCCTTACTTGTTTACCTGATGCTTATTGCGGTGAGCATGATAGGTAGCGGTTTTAAATACGCTACGGGCGATCACGCAAGAGAACTCTTTAACTTTGCATCGAACCCCATAATGGGGTTGATCATAGGTATGGTGTCAACCGCACTTATTCAGTCTTCTAGTACAGTTACATCCATTATTGTTGGGATGGTTGCTGGTGGACTGCCTATTACTATTGCGGTGCCCATGATGATGGGAGCGAACATTGGTACAAGTATCACGAACACGCTGGTAAGCCTTGGACACGTAGCACGAAAAGAGGAATTCCAGCGCGCTTTTAATGCCGCGACCATCCACGATTTCTTTAATGTGTTGTCAGTACTTATTTTCTTACCGCTTGAAATGGCATTTGGTATTTTAGAATACTTAAGTGGTCAACTGGTGGCCTTGCTGCACACGGGTGAGGCATTGGGGCTTAATGGGGTAAACCCTATTAAAGCGGCAACGCAGCCGGTGACTGATTTTGCAACGCAATCGCTACAGTTTCTTCCCTCCATCTATCCTGGCGTGGCCAAAATTATTATTGGTATTGCTTTAATTATGCTCTCCATTACCTATATGGGGAAAATCATGAAGGCATTAATGGTAGGTAAAGCGAAAGAATTACTGCATAGAAGTATTGGTAAAGGCCCGTTGTCAGGCATTGCATCAGGTGCAGTGATGACCGTGTTGGTGCAGTCATCTTCAACCACCACATCATTGATGGTGCCCTTAGTTGGGAGTGATATTTTAAAAGCGCTAGACATATATCCGTTTACGCTAGGTGCCAATATTGGTACGTGTATTACAGCGCTCATAGCAGCACTTGGCGTAGTAGGTGTAAATAGCGGGTTTGCACTTCAAATTGCGTTGGTCCATCTCATTTATAATGTACTCGGAGTGGTCATTATTTATGGCATTCCAGTTCTGCGAAATATTCCACTTACGTTATCGTATCAATTGTCTGTTATCGCGTCAGAAAGAAAGCTTTATGGCGCAGCATACATTGGTGGCTTATTTTTTGTGATGCCCTTGGGCATTATATTTACCACTATGTAAAAACAAAAAAAACGGCGCATGTGCGCCGTTTTTTATTCCATACGTTTTTAGAAAGCGTACTTTGCTGATACTTGAATTCGGTTCATGTCACCCTCTAAACCAGACTCTACCTCTCTGTGGGCAAAGGCATATTCAGCACCTACAGTAAGGGCTTTGGTTGGTGAATATAGGTAATTAACACGTGTGCTGTAAGTGCTTTCTGTAACACCAAGACCCGTTAGTGCAACATCGTTGTCGGCCTCAAATGCTGAAAACATTATGCTACTGCGTGCTTTTTCACTCCACACATGACGATATGCAATGCCATAACCGGTTGTATCAATGGTTTCTAAGTCACCATTTTCAGTGAGCACTGCACCGTTTGCGGCGTTTAGCGCTGAATAACGACCCAAACCTGAACCGGTGTGGAATGTGAAACGAATGTCATCACCATTTGAAAGCTTGTACTTACCCGTTACAGATACGCCGTAACTGGTTTCATCCGCATCGATATCGCCTGCGTTGTCATAAGAGAGTTGGCGAAGTAAGCCAGCTACTTTCCAATAACCCCAATCGTGTTTAGAGGTGTAGGCCGCAACAAAGTCTGGAAAGCTATTGTCATCACTTACAATGCGTCCACCGCCACCAAATGGTGTGATAGTCGATTCAGGGTTTTCCAGTGCAAGCTGTAAGCCGCCGTTAGTGTATCGAACCATGACCTGACGACCAAAGGTAATACCGTCAGTTGTACCAATGAAATCAAGCGATTCGGGTAGTGCACCTACATCCATGAAAGTGGTCCAAGTTTGACCTACCAACCAGTTTTTATAGCTAATATAAGCATGGCGTACACGAGGAAGATAAGAGTTACTAATACGTTCATTACCACCATCGGTCACCACGAAGTCGAGTTCGAATACACCATTAATTGTGTCACCTTCAGCTGTAGGCGTCGAAGTAGCAAAGCGAAAGCGTGAAGTTCTGATGTGCGCATCAAATTGCGCGTCTTCGTCAACGCCACCGACCGGAGTCAGTGAAGGGATGTAAAAGTCTCGTCCAACACTGCCTGAGGCTATTGTGCCGTCTGAGTAATCACTCAGCATAGCGTCTACTTTTACGTAACCTGTGAATTTCACACTTGTGTCGCCAATCGTGGCTGCATGCACTGCGCCGCTTGATGCTGCTAAGCAAAGCGCTACTGCTGTTGCTGTGGTTTTTATTTTAGCTTTCATCGTGTATTCCAAAAAAGTGGTTAATTAAATGTAAATTCAACGTTAACATTGCTAATTGTGTACGTATTATCTCAAAATTAAATAAGCCCTTGGTCGCATAAGACTATAGTCGTACAAGGAAAGGTCGTTCTATCCATAAATAAAAGTACTTTTCGCGTTTATAAGTCTGTTAAGACCAAAGTCTCATTTTGCTTTATGGGTGAATGGCTAGAGTGTTTCACCATACAACAAGATTTTTACATATTTGATTGTGGAGGCAATTTTTATGACCACCAGCAAAACTTATGCTGTACCTGACAACATTCTTCAGTCTACCCACCTGACGGCCTCTCAATACGATGCAATGTATAAGCAGTCGGTAGAGCAACCAGAAGCTTTTTGGGCTGAGCATGCTGGCGCACTGGAATGGTATACAGCACCAACTAAAGTCAAAAATACAGTATTTGGTGAAAGCGATGTATCAATAAAGTGGTTTGAAGATGGTGAATTAAATGCCAGCTATAACTGCATTGATAGACACCTCGCTGACAACGCCACCAAAGTGGCATTTCACTGGGAAGGCGATTCACCAGAAGATAGTCAAGATATTACCTATCAACAAGTTCACTATGAGGTGTGCAAACTTGCGAATGCGTTAAAAGCGATGGGCGTTGAAAAAGGCGATCGCATTGCCATTTACATGCCCATGGTGCCAGAGGCAGCTTATGCCATGTTGGCTTGTGCAAGAATAGGTGCTGTACATTCAGTGATTTTTGGCGGATTTTCGCCAAATGCTATTGCTGACCGCATAAATGATAGCGCGGCTAAAGTGGTGATTACGGCTGATGAAGGACGACGTGCCGGTCGTACTATCCCATTAAAAGCTAACGTCGATAAAGCACTTGCTGGCGACGCTTGTCCTTCTATTACCCACGTTCTCGTACACAAGCTGACAGGTTCAGAAGTAGAATGGAACAGTGAACAGGATGTATGGTGGCATGATGCTGTAGAAGGTTGTTCGGCGCAGTGTGAGCCTGAGGTAATGAATGCAGAGGATCCGCTGTTTATTTTGTACACATCGGGCTCAACAGGCACGCCTAAAGGCGTTGTTCACACCACCGGAGGGTACCTTTTATATTCAGCAATGACATTTAAATATGCGTTTGATTACAAACAAGACGACGTATATTGGTGTACGGCCGACGTTGGCTGGATCACAGGCCATAGCTACATGGTGTATGGCCCTATGGTAAACGCGGCGTCGCAGGTATTCTTTGAAGGGGTGCCTACTTACCCTGATGTTAAGCGTATTGCACAAGTGGTTGAGAAGTATAAAGTAAATAGCCTATATACTGCGCCCACAGCCATTCGCGCACTAATGGCCCATGGTGATGTACCTGCCGAGGGATGCGATCTCTCATCATTGCGTCTATTAGGTACGGTCGGTGAGCCTATCAACCCTGAAGCATGGGAATGGTATCACCGTGTTATTGGTAAAGGTCGCTGTCCTATCATCGATACATGGTGGCAAACTGAAACTGGTGGTCACATGATCTTACCATTACCTGGCGCCACAGAATTGAAACCAGGCTCTGCAACGCGTCCTTTCTTCGGCATTCAGCCAGCATTATTCGATGCTGATGGCAATGAGCTAGAGGGAGTGGCAGAAGGTAATTTGGTGATTAAAGATAGTTGGCCAAGCCAAGCTAGAACGGTTTATGGTGATCATCAACGCTTTATCAATACTTACTTCAGTGCATATAAAGGCGTGTATTTCACGGGTGACGGGGCCCGTCGTGATGAAGATGGCTTCTATTGGATTACGGGGCGCGTTGATGACGTGTTAAACGTATCAGGTCACCGCCTAGGTACGGCAGAGATTGAAAGTGCGCTGGTGGCTCATCCGAAGGTTGCCGAAGCGGCAGTTGTGGGTTTCCCTCATGACATCAAAGGGCAAGGTATTTACGTATACGTAACGCCGAACGAAGGGGTAGAGGCCGATGAGGCACTCACTAAAGAGCTTAAAGCGTGGGTGCGCCAAGAGCTTAGTCCTATAGCAACTCCGGACATGATCCAATGGTCACGAGGGTTACCGAAAACGCGTTCAGGTAAAATTATGCGCCGTATTCTTCGTAAAATTGCCGCTAATGAGCACGAGCAGTTGGGAGATACTTCTACGTTGGCGGATCCATCGGTTGTTGATACACTGATAGAGGAGAGACTTAACAAGTAATCAAGGACATAGACGATGATAACGCTTTTGATCGCAGATGATCACCCGCTGTATCGCGATGCACTGAGAGGGGCATTGTCGTTGTCATTGCCCGCCTTAACATTGAAAGAGGCTGGCGACTTGAATACTACGGTCGATATTCTCAATAATGACGATATCGACCTGTTACTTCTCGACTTGCATATGCCGGGCAGTAATGATCTGTTCGGCTTACTCCACATTCGTAAGCTTTTCCCCGATCTACCCGTAGCAGTGGTTTCTGGCACAGAGGACACCGCGCTTATTTCAAAGATAATCAGTGTAGGTGCACTGGGGTTTATTCCTAAAACTGCCAGCGCCCACGACATTGCGAATGCGGTAGAGGCAATCCTCGATGGTGACGTTTGGTTACCTGACAACATAAGTGAAAATGTTGATGAAGTGGACGAGGCATTCTCTGAATTAGCAGACAAAGTTGCTTCGCTTACTCCTTCCCAGTACAAAGTACTTTGTTACATGCGAGATGGCCTATTAAACAAGCAAATTGGGTACAACTTGGATATTGCAGAGGCTACAGTTAAGGCCCACGTAACGGCAATATTTAAAAAGCTTGGTATTAACAACCGAACTCAAGCTGTGCTTATCGCATCGCAATTAGAGCTAGAGCCACCTTCGCAATAGTCATGTAAAGCTTGCGTTAAAAAGAGTGTAGGTACTCACTCTATTTGGTTTTGCGGAGGCAGGCTTTGGTGAGCGTTTTCCAATGATTGTGAAAATTCGGGTAAGAAGCGTTCAAGTGCTAGTCGGCTCTGCTCGCTTAATAATGGGTTTTCTATTTCGATAACTGTTCGTCCTTCAAGAAGCGACATGCTTTGTTGGTAACCTGGCTGTTGTGTCAACAGTGTTTGAAATCGGCCGGTTTCAAATAAAATGAGCAAGCCTTGTGCAATTCGTCCCGCTAGCTGGTGGTTATCGCTGCCCACAAAGAAAAAGATAGGGCTGGGGTAGGACACAACAAGGCTATCTTCTATTGCCAGTTCGCGACTCAAACTCTCATCACTGAGCTCTTCTTGAATCTCCATTGCACTGCGCGGAAACATATCCGCGAACCTCTCAGAGACAATTTTGAATGACGCGCGATAAGTTGTCTCTAAGACCGGTATATTGTTGGCCTTAAATATTTTTGTATCAGGCCAATCGTACCCTAAAACAGCGCGGTATGATTGAAGTGCCTCAAGGCTTTTCACTTGGCTGAAGCGGGTATCGTCTTCGCGCACAAGTAATATGCGTTTACCAAATAGCCCAGCCATAATCGGAATGCGAACTGGAAGAAAATGTTGCTCACGTTCAATAGAGGTGACGCTCCATGTTACGTCGAGCATGCTGTGTTCTAAACTTCGTAGCTGTCTTTCTTGTGCCGTTTCCTGAGTGTTGACAACCAATTCAAACGTACCGTAACTGTCTTCGGTGACTTCTAGCGCTTCGGTGAGTAGTTGCTTTGCATACGCATATACTGCGTCGCGACCGGGATGAACATTTGGCAACCTTAATACGCTGTGTGGCAGCTCATTGTTAACCACACTCGGTTGATTCTGTGCGACAGCACTGGTCAATGGCAAAAGTACTGCTCCTAGAAGCAGCACCGGGGTGAGTTTGAGAGTCATCTCAATGTCCATATTTCATTTTCTGACTCTTAAGTACCCCTACAACTCCTTGGGGTACTTAAGCTGAGTAGTTAATCTTTACCGGTCAGTAAGAAATCAAATTCAGGGTCGACTATAAATTGACCGCTCATCGCTTCACGACCTAATAGCATTAAGTAAGTCATTTCAGAGCGATCGGTCAGCGTTAACTGAATATCCCACTGGTTTCCGTCCATAATTATAGGCGTAATTATGACATAACGCTTTTCTAGCGTTGCCGTTGAGCTTTTTACGCGTTTTTGCCCTTCAACACGCGCTTCGCGACGCACCACACGATCTACATTGTGGATATCCGGATGAATATCGAACTTGATCCAAAGTTCATCATCTTTTTCAAACTCTTCAATATTGTCCACGTGCAGCGATGAAGTGGCTGCACCTGTATCAACACGCACGTTTAGGTCTGTTATTGCAAGCTTTGGTAAATCACAAAGCTCAACTGCGCCTACAATTTTTTTGTCTTTCATGGGTTTTTCTACCAATGCTATTCAATAGTGCCTTGTTGAGGCGGCAATAAATTGTCTTGTAATAATTCTACGTGCTCAGCCACTGTATCAGGCTCTGAGAAGTAGGCAATGTGATAAACCGCTTCACCTTCTTGAGTAAGCGGAATGTTTTGTTTACCAATAACCACACCTTCAGCTGGACTTTCCAACGTACCTAAATAGTTACCGAACGGGTCTGCGATAATGGCTAGCTTATCGCCTTTTGCAACGTGGTCACCAAGCTGCGCTAAGTGGGTTACGAAGCCACTTTCAGGAGCTCGCACCCAGCCACTTTGTCGCGCAATAAAGCGCTCAATACTATGTCCTTTACTACGACTCTTATTCAGCATGCCTAAGTGACGCATGGTGTTAATAATTCCCTTTACGCCTGCGCGAATAGAAAACTCGTCATAGCGCAACGCTTGACCTGCTTCATACAACAGCATTTTTACACCGCTCTCGCTAGCGGCTTCGCGCAAAGAACCGTCTCGTAATTCGGCATTCAATAGCACGGGTACGCCAAAAGCCTTGGCCATTTCAAGTACATCTTCGTCATCAAGATCTGCTCTTATCTGAGGAAGGTTACTTCTATGAATTGCACCTGTATGTAAGTCAATACCGACATCACACTTGCTCACAATTTCCTTAAAAAACAAGTTGGCTAATCGGCCCGCTAGCGAACCTTTTTTACTGCCAGGAAAGCTACGATTAAGATCGCGTCTGTCAGGCAGATAGCGAGATTGATTCAGTACGCCGTAAACATTCACCATAGGCACGGCTATTAACGTACCACGAATACGTGAAATAGCCTTAGAGCGAATAAGCCTACCTACAATTTCAATACCATTGAGTTCATCACCGTGAATGGCGGCACTGACAAACATGGTTGGACCTGGGCGCTTTCCCCGTTTTACATAAACGGGGATGCTCATACTAGTAGCCGTATACAAGGGCGGCATTTCCAGTTCAATTTTTTTAGTTTCACCTGGTGCTACGTCTACATCACCAATTGTGAGCATGTCTTTTACTGCATTTCTTGCCACTAACGTTTTCCTATTTCTAACGTTGCGCTACGGCGATGTTAGCCTTTACCACGCGTTTTCGTTTTATGAGGCTCAGCACTTTTTTCAATAAATTCGATGATCATGGCGGCCACATCTTTATTGGTTGCTTTTTCAATACCCTCTAAGCCCGGTGATGAGTTAACTTCCATAACTACCGGGCCGTTATTAGAGCGAAGAATATCGACACCACAACAATTCAATCCCATTGTTTTCGCCGCATCTACGGCTGTTTTGCGTTCCGCTGGGCTTAAACGTACCAAGCTTGCTTGGCCGCCACGGTGTAAATTAGAGCGAAACTCGCCGGGAGCCGCTTGTCGCTTCATGGCTGCGACCACTTTTCCGCCCACAACGAAACAACGAATATCAGCGCCGCCAGCTTCTTTAATGAATTCTTGTACCAAAATACTGGCATTTAAGCCCATAAAGGCTTCAATAATCGACTCAGCTGCTTTTTGTGTATCAGCAAGTACAACACCGATGCCCTGAGTGCCCTCTAGTAACTTAATAACGACCGGAGCACCGCCAACGGTTTTAATTACATCGTCAATTTTATCAGGGTGGTGTGCAAAGCCAGTACGAGGCATGCCAATACCTTTTCGCGATAAAAGCTGTAAAGAGCGTAATTTGTCGCGTGAACGGCTTATAGCAACCGACTCGTTAAGGCTATACGTCCCCATCATTTCGAATTGACGTACTACCGATGTACCATAAAAGCTTACTGATGCACCTATACGTGGAATAACGGCATCATAATACGGAAGCTTTTTACCATGGTAGCGCACAGACGGCCGCGCACTTGTAATGTCCATGTAGCAGTGCATTGTGTCGATAACGTCCACCTGATGTCCGCGCGCTTGTCCCGCCTCCACTAAGCGTGAAGTGGAGTAAAGACGTGGATTTCTTGAAAGTATTGCGATACGCATTATAAAAAGCCTGTAATTTGTGTTTGATAATTAGAATCTTTTTTTACTTACCCATACCACGTTAGAACGTGAATATAATTTAGACAAGTATTTTTGCGCGCATACTAATGCAAGGTGCAAAGTGTGTCTTACGAATTATTCTTGTTGTGTCGATTGCTTTTAATGCATGAAGTTCTGCCATAATCGCGATAGCATAAAAGAAAACGTTTCTACTTTTAGGGTTTTGTTTAATGAATGAGTGGTGGCACGCGTTTATGACGTGGTTAATTGAATACCAGTCAAACGTAGTGTGGAGCGGTGTGGTTTTACTAGTTTATTTGGCAATGTCGCGAAAGCTTTTGCCAAAACTTGAAACCAATATCGAAAAATCTAAGTTAAAGTCGAGCAGCGCGATTAAAGGGCTATTTGCTGCAAGAGTGTTGGTCGCTACACTGTCTCTAGCATTGCTATTACTGGCGTGGGGTATCGATTTCTCCGGTCTACTGGTGTTGTCTACGTCAATCTTGACCGTAACGGGTGTAGCCTTATTTGCTAGTTGGTCTCTTATCAGCAACATCACTGCTTACTTTATCCTTTTGACCAACGTTGCGTATCGAAGAGGCAACTATGTGCGTATTTTGGACGGTGACAATTATATTGAAGGTGTCATCGCTGATTTAGGTCCATTTAGTACTCGTCTTGTAACCGCAGACCGAGAAACTTTGATGTATCCCAACAACCTTATTCTAACTAGACCTGTTTTGCTTAACCCTAAAGCGAAGTGGGGAACGATGGGCAAGGTTGTGGCTAAATCTGCAATTGAACCGCCAGCCCAAAAGGTTGAAGAAAATAGAGTACCTGAAGAATTTTTAGGTAAATAATATACTCATGCTGTTATGGGCGATGCATATCGCCCTTAACTCACATTTTTCGCTTCTCGAATATAACGCGTCATACTTTGCAATAATGCTCTAAGCTTTGCCGGCTTCAAAGGTTTAGACAAAAAGTTTACGCCTTGCGCTTTGCATTGTGTAACTAAGCTTTCATCTGGCGTTGCTGTGATAAGCGCAGCAGGTACCACAACATTCAGTCGCGTTCTAATTTCTTCAATCAGCGCTAGCCCATTCTTTTTATCATCGTGACTCAGCTGATAATCCATAAGCAATATCTGCGGCTGAATGGTCTCGCACAGGGTTAATGCATCTTCCCAGTTATTGGCAAGAGCCACATTTATTCCCCACTTGGTGAGTAGGGTTTGCATGGCGTCGAGATTCTCTCTTTGGTCGTCTACACATAAGACATCCATACCACTGAACGTAGTGTGCCGTGCTCTTGTCGACTCGCCCGTAGACACCTTTGGCATCGCTTTTTCAAGAGAAAAGGCAAAACAGCTGCCCTTACCAACTTTGGAATTAACTTGAATATCACTGTTTAGCTGCAGGCTAAGTCGTCTAACTACACCTAGCCCAAGTCCAAGGCCGTGCTCTTTACTGTCGTTAACGCGAAAGAAGTCGCCAAAAATACTGCTTTTTTTCTCGTTTGATATACCGATACCGGTGTCCATTACTTTAAAGTGAACCCTATTCCCAAAAGGCTTCACGGTGAAGAGTACTTTGCCTGTGTCAGTATACTTTACGGCATTTGAAAGTAAGTTTTGTACAATGCGGTATAGATAGGTTTTGTCTGCGGTAACCCAGCAAGGTCTGATTTTGGCGGTGAAGCGCAAACCTTTTTCTTTGGCACGCATGGCCATCTCATCCACAAGAGGTGATAACAAAGCACATACATCAATTGCTTCAAGCTCCGGTTTCATCTCCCCTTGATCTAAGCGCGCAATATCAAGCAAGGTACCTATTAGGTTTTCACTTGAGGTGACACTGTGATTGAGCTTTTGAATAATCTCGTGAGCTGAGTCTGATAAGTCTTGTTCTTCAAGAGCACTGGCGTACAGTTTGGCCGCATTGAGGGGTTGCAAGACGTCGTGGCTTGCCAGTGCTAAAAAGCGCGTTTTGCTAGCGTTGGCATCTTCAGCCGCCTTTCTTGCACGAATAAGTTCTTTTTCCGCTTCTGAACGGCGCTCTATTTCAAGGCGCAACTCGGCATTAATAGAATGCACTTCTTCGGTACGCTTTTTAATTCGCGCTTCTAGATCAATGTTGGACTCTTCAAGTGCCTGTTGAATTTCGACGTGACCGGTAATGTCATTAAAACTCGTTACAAAGCCACCGCCAGGCAGTGGGTTGCCAACCATCTCGATTACGCGTCCGTCTTTGCGTTGTCGCGTAAAACGGTGGGGCATGCCTGATCGCAAATGCCCTAATCGTTTTTCGACCTCAGCTTCCACATTGTCGGTGCCAAATTCGCCCTGAGAGGCGTTGTATCGAATTAACCGCTCAATGGGGGTACCAACTGCAAGTAAGTTATCTGGGTATGGATATAAGTCAGCATAGCGTTTATTCCACGCCACTAGGTTCAAGTGTTTATCGACAACACTGATGCCTTGGTCCATATTTTCGAGCGATGTTAATAGCGCAGTCATATTGAACTGCATTGCTTGGGTGGTATCGTCGAAAAAGTTAATGATTTCAGTGAAGTCCATCTTCTTTCCACGAAGTGCACTGTCGAGTAATACTTTTGCACTCGACGCACCAATCACGCCACCTAGGGCACGCTCACAAAATGAAAGAAAAGACTCGTCGGGCGTAGCTTCATGATTAAGCTCGCAATGATTTAGCTGCTGATATTGCTCAAGCAATTGTTCACAGCGACCGGTTCCCATGAATGTTGATAGTAAGGTGATAAGGTCAGAAACCGTGACATTAGTTGCTTGGGTTTTAACGGTATTGTTGGCAGATATTGCAGGGGAAACGAAGGCCTCGGCCTGTATTCGGTCGATAAGGCGTTGAGGGGCGAACCAAGAAAAAATGGTATATACCAGTGTATTTGCCGCCAAACTTATCATCGCTCCTTGGCTAATAAGCTCATTTTGTTCCAATTGTGATACTTGCTCACTCACAATGGGAAGGACCAGCCATAGCACCCATATTACAAGGCCTATCATTAGACCTGCATAGACACCGTGCGCATGTGCTCGTTTCCAGTATAGACCACCAACAATGGCAGGGAGTAATTGAATAACTAAAGAGAATGCGATAAGGCCAATTGAGTGTAACGAACGGCTGCCAGTCATTTGCTGGTGGTAGAAAAATGCCATCAATAGAATAAAGGCAATAACAATTCGGCGAATAAGTCGTATACGGCTAGAAAGATCCTGCTTGCTATCTGCTTGCCCACTAAAGGCAAGAATGCGCGGCAAAATAACATCGTTGGTTAGCATTGTACTCAACGTCAACGTGGCAACGATGATCATTGCCGTTGCCGCTGATAAACCGCCCACGAAAACGATAACTTGTAAAAGTGCCGACTCTGAAAAGACGGCAAGGGATAATACATACGAGTCAGGCTCGATACCGGTATCTACAAAAATGGCCTTGCCGGCAATGGCAATAACAGGAATAACGGCTGATATAACGGCAAGATACAAAGGGAATAACCATCGTGCAGTGCGTATATGACCTAAGCTTAGGTTATCGATAATGGCTACATGGAATTGTCTGGGAAGACAAATAATGGCCGCAGCAGCCATCACAGTTTGCGCTATAAACGAAAAAGAGCCGAACTGAGAAAGGGCTGCTTCGTTGACGAAGCTCGCAAAGAAAGGCCCGGTTTCTGTGCGTTTCCACGCACTGTAACCCACAAAGGCAACGAGCACTAATGCCAATAATTTGATGGTTGATTCAAATGCTATAGCAAGCATTAAGCCTCGGCGGTACTCAGTTACATCGGCTTGTCTGGTTCCAAAGTAAATAGCGAATACCGCGATAAATATAGTTGCAGCAAGAACAATAACATCGCTATTGGATTGCTGCGTCAGTAACTGAAACGTAGCGCCTACCGCTTTCAGCTGCAGTGCAATATAAGGGATGGTAGCAAGTAGGGCGATGAGCGTTACTACCAATGCCACCGTTTGGCGCTTTCCGTATCGAGAGGCAATAAAGTCGGAAATGGTGGTAATGTGCTGTTTCTTACTCACCAAAGTCATTTTGTAAATGAACTTATAGCCCAATGCGTAAACCAAAATTGGACCTAGCATTATGGGCAGGTAAATCCATGTATCGCGACTGGCTTGGCCTACCATGCCGAAAAAAGTCCAAGCGGTGCAATAAATGGCTAACGCGAGTGAGTAAATGGCTGGGTGTGAAGTTATAGCGCGCGCTCTAGTAGAGTTTTTCTCTCCCCAACTTGCTAATGAAAATAGCAAAAATAGGTAAAGCACTGCCAGTGTAACCCAACCAAAAACCATAACTTTCCTTTTAACCTTGTGTTAACAATCTAATCGGCATTATAAACGTTTCGACCATAGTCTTACCTACGACCATGGTCTCATTTTGAATTCTCATAGCCAGGTCTAGAGTAATACGCGAGCTCCTAAATGCTTGACTTTGCTGCATTGGGTGGTTTTTACAACCCACCATGTTATGCGGCAATAACGTTAACAAAGCCGGGCGTTAGGAAAATGTAAAAACATAACAACTAGTTAACCTGACATGAGGGTGAAACAATGGCATTTAGAAACGAAGAAGACAAAAAAGCTTATTGGAGGGAGAATTTATCACTCCTTGCCAAGCTTTTGGTCGTATGGTTCATCGTATCATTTGGCGCCGGCATACTGTTTGTCGATGCATTAAACGAAATTCAATTCTTTGGCTTTAAACTGGGCTTCTGGTTTGCTCAGCAAGGCTCTATTTATGTGTTCGTTGCTTTAATTTTTGTCTACATGGCAAAAATGAACGCGATGGATAAACGCTACGGTGTAGACGAGGAGTAAGCCATGGACGTTCAAACACTCACATTTATCATTGTTGGTGCATCATTCGCACTATACATTGCAATTGCAATTTGGGCACGTGCTGGCTCAACAAACGACTTTTACGTAGCGGGTGGTGGCGTACCTCCTGTGATGAACGGTATGGCTACTGCAGCCGACTGGATGTCAGCAGCGTCGTTTATCTCTATGGCAGGTCTTATCTCGTTTATGGGGTATGACGGTGCGGTTTATCTTATGGGCTGGACTGGTGGCTATGTATTGCTTGCGCTATGCCTTGCACCTTATCTACGTAAGTTCGGTAAATTCACGGTACCAGACTTTATTGGCGATCGTTACTACTCACAAACCGCGCGAACCGTTGCCGTATTCTGCGCCATCTTTGTTTGCTTTACCTATGTTGCAGGTCAAATGCGTGGCGTAGGTGTAGTATTCAGTCGCTTCTTAGAAGTAGACATTGTGGCAGGTGTGGTTATCGGTATGGTTATCGTGTTCTTCTACACCGTACTAGGCGGTATGAAAGGCATTACCTATACACAGGTAGCGCAATACTGCGTATTGATTTTTGCTTATATCGTTCCTGCCGTATTTATTTCAATTATGGTAACAGGTCACATTCTTCCGCAAACAGGTTTTGGTGCCACACTTGCTGATGGTTCCGGAATGTACATGCTGCAGAAACTCGATATGCTGTCCGTAGAATTGGGCTTTAACGAATACACCTCGGGCACTAAATCTACTATCGACGTATTCTTTATTACTTTCGCGCTAATGGTGGGTACAGCCGGTCTTCCTCACGTTATTGTTCGTTTCTTCACTGTTCCAAAAGTTGCTGATGCACGTAAATCGGCAGGTTATGCGCTTGCGTTTATTGCCTTGCTATATACCACTGCACCTTCTCTTGCTGCATTTGCTCGCGTGAACATGATTGAGACAATCAACGGTTCTGAAA
The DNA here is from genome assembly GCF_020515205.1 of Alteromonas sp. McT4-15. Classification (NCBI taxonomy): domain Bacteria; kingdom Pseudomonadati; phylum Pseudomonadota; class Gammaproteobacteria; order Alteromonadales; family Alteromonadaceae; genus Alteromonas; species Alteromonas sp. McT4-15. Next base: position 40,506 of record NZ_JAJALG010000024.1, on the reverse strand, counting down.
TGACGGGTACGAGCTATGCTGAAGCACCATCGTGGATCAAGAACTGGGAGCAAACTGGCCTAATCGGTTTTGAAGATAAAAACGGCGATGGCAAGATGTTCTACTCAGGCGATGAGCGCAACGAGATGAAAGTTGACCGCGATATCATGGTATTAGCCAACCCTGAAATTGCGAATCTGCCTGCATGGGTTATAGCACTCGTCGCGGCAGGTGGTGTAGCAGCAGCTCTGTCAACATCTGCAGGCCTACTATTGGTTATCTCCACGTCAGTGTCACATGACCTATTGAAACGAAACTTTATGCCAAACATCACCGACAAAGCGGAGCTTATGTATGCGCGATTGGCAGCGGGTGTGGCCATTGTAATTGCAGGTTACTTCGGCATTAATCCACCGGGCTTTGTGGCGCAGGTGGTCGCTTTCGCCTTCGGCTTGGCGGCATCAAGTTTCTTCCCGGCTATTATTATGGGTATCTTCAGCAAACGTATGAATGACAAGGGCGCTATTTCGGGCATGATTTCTGGTCTTGCTTTCACGGCAACCTACATCATTTACTTCAAGTTTGTTAACCCTGCGGCTAATACGCCTGAAAACTGGTGGTTCGGTGTGTCGCCAGAAGGTATCGGAACACTTGGTATGTTGGTGAACTTTGTTGTGGCATTCCTTGTGTTCAAGGTAACTGACGAAGCGCCTGAAGAGATTCAAGAATTAGTAGAGAGCATTCGTTATCCGAAAGGAGCAGGCGAAGCGTCAGCTCACTAGGTAGTAAATCTCTGAAAAAGCAATATTGCCAACCTACTGACGCGAGTGAGTAGGTTGGTTTTTTGTTTCACACAAGGTTGTGACATGTTGAGGACAACATATGGCAGCAATTGCAAAGCAGGTTGAAGATTTCCTTTCTACTTCAGCGCCATTTGATGTGCTGGAGGATGAGCAAAGAGCGCATTTGATCAAAGGTGCTGAGATAATTTACCTTACTGCTGATAATGCGACTGATCTTAGCCAAGATGCAGCAAAGCTTTATTTAATCCAAAGTGGACAATTCTCTGTAGAAGATGGTCAGGGGGCAATACGCCATTTAAGTGAAGGCGATTATTTTGGTTATCCGGCCATTATGGACAATCGCAAAACGGCATTATCGGTAACGGTAGATAGTCCTGGCTTAGTGTTTTGTTTTGAGGCCGAACAGGTTACGTCATTATTAAAAATTTCGGCAATAGGGAACTTCTTTGTTGGGCTTCGCAATAATGCACTGCAAAATAATGCTATTGCCGATAGCAATTCCATGTGGCTTTACAAAGGGTTGACCGATGTAATTAGTAAAGCACCCGTCTCGGTCAACGCAAGCACACCTATCTGCAATGCAGCGCAATTGATGACCGAGCAAAAAGTATCGTCGCTTTTGGTAACCGACGGCACCAAACTTGTCGGTATTGTGACTGATAGAGACTTGCGCTCAAGGGTTGTGGCGACATCATTAGACACCCATTTACCCGTCAGTGAGATTATGACGGTTAACCCATCGCAAATTAACGGCAATAGAACCTTATTTGACGCCATGGCGTTAATGACTGAAAAAAACATCCATCATCTTCCCGTCATTGACCATTTGTCATCTCAACCGTTAGGTATGATAACAGCGAGCGATATTATTCGGCATCAACGGGGTAACGTTTTATTCATTATTGGTGAGCTCTCAAAAGCGGAAAACTTATATGAGTTAACGCGCCTTTCTTGGCAGCTACCTCATTATTTTTCTGCTCATGCAAAGCGAGCGGGTGATTTTGATATCGCAGGAAAAATACTATCTCAAGCAACGGATATTATGACGCGCAAGCTCATTGGTTTTTTCCAGCAAGAGCATGGCAAAGCGCCAATGATGTTTGCGTGGTTGGTGTATGGCTCGCAGGCTCGTGAAGATCAAACTATGGGATCAGACCAAGATAATGGTCTGCTACTGGCGAGTGAGCCTAACCAACAGCAAGCGAAGTACTTTGCTGATATGGCAGAGTATGTATGTAACGGTTTAGCGAAATGCGGGATCAAACTGTGTGACGGTAATATTATGGCGAGCAATCCTGCGCTCAGGCTTTCACTGTCACAAGCCATAGACGAAGCAAAGCAGTGGGTTGCTGCGCCAACAAAAGATGCCATCATGCATTTCAATATCTATTTGGATGTACGCTGTGCAGCAGGAGATAGTAGCTTGTTTAAAGCAATGCAAAAACAGCGAGCCCCCTTACTTAAACAAAATATGTTTTTGGCGGCTTTGGTGCGCCATAGCAATGATGTAGCAGTACCCCTATCTACATTTCAACGCTTCACTTACGAAAAAGGACGTAAACACAAAGACAGTATTGACCTTAAAACTCGGGCCGTTGCGCTTATCAATAATATTGCGCGCATTTATGCCCTAGCTGATGGGCAATTGATGCCAAATACCCTTGCTCGATTAGAAGCGCTATCTGAGTCATCGCAATTATCTAAAAGAGATGCAGCAAACCTCAAAGATATATGGTTATTCTTAAATAGGCTTAGGTGGCGACATCAGCTAGAAAATAAAGTTACTGATAACTGCGTCTCAGTAAGCACATTATCATCTATAGAAAAGCATCAACTAAAAGCAGCATTTAAAGCCATTGAGCGCACTAACCAAGCTATGGTAATGAAATTTTCTGGTGGTATGGGGTAAAAATGTGTGAGTTCGTAATGAAGGTCAAAATGTGATTTCACAACTAATTTCGTCTTGGTTCTCGAAATTGAGTCCAAGCAATGCCATTGCTACGCAAACTAATACAACGTTAAGCGAATGCCGGTTCGTCGCCATTGATTTAGAATTGACGAGCTTAAACCCGACAACCACAGCGATTACTTCTGTAGGGTACGTAGCAGGCCAAAACGCCAGACTCAATCTATCAAGCTGTGGCTATTGCGTAGTGAATACACCAGAGGACTTGGGGCAAAGCCCAGTTATTCACGGCCTTACCCATGACCTAGTATCACAAGGCGTAACCCTTAAACACGCGATGAACGCATTATTGCCTTTGTTAGAGGGCAGTATTCTTGTTTTCCACAACGCAGCACTAGATTTAAGTGCGTTGGATAGGGCATTTACAGCACTAAACCTGCCCGATATTGAAGTTGTTTATGTCGATACGCTAAAACTCGCTATGTATCAGCTTAATAAACAACATCAAGTACTGCCGAACAACAGTGCAACACTCGGTGTGTGTCGACAACGTTTAAACCTTCCTGCGTTCCCCGAGCATAATGCCCTTGACGACGCACTGGCTACACTAGAGCTTTTATTTGCACAGCTAAACCAGCTTGGGGTGACATCAGGCGACACGCTTAAATCACTATCGCATACTCAGGCTCTAGGGCGGTATAAGCTAGGTAAATAACGCGTAGAAGGCCAGCGCAAAAACGCCTGCGGTACAAAGTACACCAAGCATATAGAAATAGCTTCTCGGGCTAGGATTTTTTTCGGTGGCAATGGCGTAATAAAGGGTCATATGAATGATGCGAGCAGCGGCATAGATCCATACCAACCAAGCCAAAACGTTAGTGGGAGCGCCAAGTAGAATACACAGTAAAGCGGGTATCACAAACTGGTGAATATTCTCTAGTGAGTTATGAAATGTTCGGTGACTTCTAAACACAAAGCTGTCGTGAGAGAGCGTCTCGCTCACTTTACCCGGTACATAATGTGACTGCTTGCGGTGCGCTACTGCGGCAACGATATTTTGCAAAAATACGGTGGCTAGGATCACCAGTAGACCGGCAATACTATATGAGTAAACAATAAACATAGGAATCTCCATTTCTTTAAAATCGTTACGCGGCAGGTGGAGAGATGGATCGAAAGCTAGTCGATGAGTAACTTTTGCAACAAGGTAGCACTTGACGACCAGTACACAAATTATTGCAATTAAGCGACAAAGTGAGCTAAAAACGGGATGTAAAAAAAATGTAAATATGAGGGCTGGGACTATACTTAATGTATCGAGTAACAAGAGGTGCCTGTGATGAATACTCGAATACTTATAGTGGTCTTGTGTACCCTTCTTGTGGCCTGTCAGTCGACAGAGCGAAAAGTGACAAGTGCGTCGCCAACATTACTTGATGACAGTTTATTTCCGTCGTACGGACTATTTCCTGTTGAAACCCCAGAAGAAATTTTTTACCTCGATGAAGAGGCGCAGCAGTTTGCCGAGCGTGCTGTATACGAAAGCAGTGCGTCGGAAAAAAATGTGAAACGCTTGGTGAAATCTATTTTTGGGCGTTCAGAACACGGCGTACTTTACCGAAATAGCGCCAACACTACGGCCAATACAACTTTTAGTAATCGGGCTGCCAATTGCCTCTCACTGTCAATTATGGCCTATGCATTGGCTGAGCATGCAGGATTAAAAGCAACATTTTACGAAGTTGATATTCCTGAGTATTGGACAAGAAGAGACGGCTTTAGCTTATTAAATGGTCATATTAACTTACGCGTCTCCGTTCCCAACGAGCCATTACTGGTGTCGATTGGTTCATCTTATGCAGATATAGATTTCGACCCACAAATGATTCAAAGTGACTTTCCGCGCAATGCTGTGCCAAAAGAGCGGGTGTTATCCATGTTCTACAATAATAAAGGCGCTGATGCGCTTGTAGCGAACAGCTACAGTCGAGCTTACAGCTACTTTCGTGCAGCGGCTACTCTATCGCCATCACTCCAACAAAGTTGGGTTAATTTAGGTGTACTGTACAGAATGGTGGGAGCGTATGAACAAGCGGAACTTGCTTATAAGCACGCGCTTACTATCAATGATAGCCACCTAACTGCATGGGAAAACTTGGCTATCTTGTACATTCACCAAGAGCGAGATGAAGAAGCTAAAGCAATAACTGAAATGGTAGAAGCAAGACGACGCAGTAACCCTTACTATCATTTTATATTGGGTGAGCAAGATTATGATGAAGGGAAGTATGCAAGGGCTATAGAGCATTACCAACGAGCACTGCGCATCGACGATAGCCGTCATGAAATATTGTTTAGTCTTGCTAGAACCTATCATCAGCTTGGTGACATAAATAACGCCCAGCGTTATTTGGAGAAAGCGGTAAGGCATTCACCTAACGAACAGGATAGATCGCGTTATATGTCGAAAATAGCTGCGCTTGCAAGCCGATAACTAAACAAAAAAAAGCCGCAGACTAGCTGCGGCAAAGAATAACACTACAAAAGGAACTTAATTTATATAACGCCCAGCTCACGGAGGCGCTCTTGCAGGTATGACCCTGCAGTATGACGTTCTGAAAGAACAACATCTGGTCTAGGGTGCAAAAACAGTGGCAACGAGATACGCGACTTCGTCATATCAGCACCATCTGGGTTAACAACCCTATGGGTAGTTGATGGGAAGTAATGGCCCGATGCTTCTTGAAGCATGTCACCAATATTTACGATTAGGTTTCCAAAATCGCAAGGCACTTCTAACCAGCTACCGTCTTTAGCTTGAACTTGCAAACCAGGCTCATTTGCTGCCGGTAAGATAGTAATCAAGTTAATATCTTCGTGGGCCGCAGCGCGGATTGCATCTACTTCTTCATCACCTTTAAGCGGTGGGTAATGCAAAATACGTAGTAACGTTTGATCTGAATCTTTGATCATGTCGCCAAGTGGCTGACTGTATTTTGCACTTACCTCAGCAGGTGAATGCTTCTCTATCCACCCAAGTAGCTCTTTTGCCAACGTGTTTGCTTCAGAATAATACTGAGAAATCTGCGGCAATAACGCTTCAGGGCACTGGCCCCAAGGGTAATAGTGGTAATATTCTTTTATATCTTTTTTCGTAAAGCCTTTGGCTACCTCAGAAACACTCTGAGGGAAAAATCCGTCTTGTTTACCTTTGTTGTACAGGTAGTCATTCTTCTCTTCACTATCGAAGAAGCCCTGCCAGTTATCGTAAATACCTTGAACCAATGACTGCTGGATAGGGTGGTTTTTCAAAACACCAAACCCTGTCTCGCGAAGTGACTTCACGAATTCTTCTTGAGCGTTTTCCGCTTGGTAATCAACAGCAACTAATTGCATAACTTTATCCCGTATATTTTGACTGCGGCATTATAAAGGTAGACGGGCTACAGAAAAAAGTCGTGAAATTGATACAAATCAACTCCACGAGGAATTTGCGCGTAATTTACATAAACTTGACCAATTAGTCTAGTGGAAAATTGACCAATTAGTCTGTTTTAACATATTTTAACCGAGTGAGAGGTAAAAGCCCGCTAGTGCGGCACTCATCAAGTTGGATAACGTTGCAGCAATAACAGCCTTTAATCCCAGTCGCGCAATTTCTTTTCTGCGTGTTGGTGCCATAGCACCAATTCCACCCATCAAAATAGCGATAGAAGAGAAGTTTGCAAAACCACAAAGTGCAAAGGTGATAATGGCCTGAGACGCTTCAGATAGCTGTGATTGGTTTTCCAAGAAATTGAGGTATGCAACGAATTCGTTGACCACCATTTTCTGACCAATAAAGCTACCTGCAAGTTGTGCTTCCTCCCATGGTACGCCGATTGCCCATGCGAGAGGTTGAAGCACATAGCCCAGGATCCCTTCAAACGTTACATTTTCATAGCCAAATAGCGCAGCTGTCCAGCCAACAAGGCCGTTGAACATCGCGATAAGTGCTATGAAAGCGAGTAGCATGGCACCTACGTTTAACGCAAGTTGCATGCCTGATGCTGCGCCACTAGCAGCAGCATCAAATACATTGGCGTAGCCGGTATCTTCCGCATCTACGTCATTCAAATTTTCATTGGGTTTACTGGTTTCTGGCAGAATGATTTTTGCCATTAATAAACCACCCGGCGCAGCCATGAAACTGGCAGCGAGTAGGTATTTTAAATCAACGCCCATACCTGCATAGCCTGCCATTACAGAACCCGCAATAGAGGCGAGGCCACCCACCATAATGGCAAACAACTCAGAACTGGTCATATGGGGTATAAACGGACGCACAACTAATGGTGCTTCTGTTTGGCCAACAAATATATTGGCAGCCGAAGACATTGACTCTGGGCGGCTTGTTCCCAGTGCTTTTTGCAAAAAGCCACCGATGACTTTGATGATAACGCCCATCACTTTAAGGTGATAAAGCACGGCAATTAACGCAGAGAAAAAGACAATAACGGGCAATACATTGAACGCGAAAATAAACGCGATTGACTTGTCGCCTATTGGGCCGAATAAGAAATTAATGCCTTCTTGGCTGTACGCAATGATGTTGGCGACAAACTGAGTCGCCGCCAACAAAACTTCTTTGCCTGGTTCAGAATAAAGGACGAAAGCACCAACGGATGCTTGGATAGCAAATGCGCCACCCACCGTACGCCAATTAATACTGCGCTTCGCCGATGATAATGCGAAGGCAATAGCCAACAGGAGCGCGATGCCCAATAAACTAACCATATGTGAATTCCCTTAAAGAAGCGCTTGCTGAATGTGTGATTTGATCACATCTAATGCAATTTGATTTTTACCACCTTGAGTTACCACAACATCGGCCGTAAAACGGCTAGGCTCAATAAATTGATGGTACATTGGCTTTACAGTTTCTTCGTACTGTTTTGCCACTGATTCTATGCTACGACCACGCTCTTTTAAGTCACGCATCATTCGACGCATTAAACAAATATCAAGCGGGGTGTCGATAAAGATTTTCACATCGTACAAAGGAAGTAAGTCTGTACGTGCTAACAGCATAATACCTTCCAATATAATCACAGGCGCAGGGTTAAGGCGCTCGGTTTCTGGAAGTCGAGTGTGCGTCTTATAGCAATAGTGTGGATAGTCGATGGGTTGACCATCACGCAATGCCTGAAGATGTGCTTTTAATAGCTCATGTTCAAATGCATTAGGGTGGTCATAGTTGTTCTTCTCACGTTGCTCCATGGGCAAGTGATCCTGTGCGCGATAGTAATGATCTTCACGCAGCACTTGAACAGGGCGACCTTGCGCACTGAAGCCGTTAAACAAATTTTTTGTGAAAAGAGACTTTCCAGAGCCTGAAGCTCCAGAAATGGCAATAATTAATGGCGATTGCATAGTACTATAAAGCTGGTTTTCTTGGTGCAAAGATACGCGTTTAGGCCTCGCGAATCAATGTTATATTCACAAGATCTTCGTTTTTGGATCGGTCTTTGCTTTAACTTTATTGTATTTTCAAGGCATTGCAGTGCGTTTAAAAAAACACAAAAAGTTTTCCAAATGGTCAGTTTTCGCTACTAATTACCTATAATTTCAATATCCTCTAACTTTATTTCCGACAAGGCATAAGAGTGTTGCTTAGAGCGAGAGCCCTCGCCCTGAGCCCGGGGTGGATAGTATATTTCTTTTTCTTCAGTGAACCCGGCAAACACCTCATCAAGGGCTGCACGGATCTCGCTCAAGGTTTTGTCTAAGTTCGCGTTGAAGTCTGGCCTTTTGCGTTTGGTATGGCCAAGTTCAATCAGTCTACCGAAGCTCTTGTTAGCAAGAATCATTAGTTCATGTGGTACATCTTTATGCGGAGGAAGTGGCTGATTGGGGTACTCAATACAAAACTTCACTAAAGCAGTATAGAAACATAGCGGCTTATTCTGCAGTGCAACCACCTTGTCATCAACACCGTTGGCAAGTGTTTTGTCTTTGAGATTTATAATGAGTTTCGGTGTTGGCGGCAGCAATTCTTCTTCAACAGCAGATACTTTCTTACGCTTTTTCGTTACAATAGCAAATACTGGAAGGAGTAAAAGTGAGCAGAGCAATGCTATAAAACTAAATCCAACCCCACTCCATGGCGACTTACTGCGCATCTCAAGTACAATGTGCTGCTCTGCATTCATCAGTAAGGTAGATGTCACATCAGGGTATTGAGTGAAATCTTGAGATTGAACGCTGATTTCCTGAATATGACTCACTAAAACAGGATAGCCTTCTTTCGTGAGCTCGCTATTCAATCTCTCTAAATAGCGATAAATAGCATACTGATTGACAGGCGTATTAAGCGTTTCATTGCCCACATCTAAAAATGCGCTGTCTAGGCTAATGCGACGTTCGACTTTATCTTGCGCTTCATGAATATCAGCCTTAAATGAAAAGTACTGACCAATTAGTGCGATAGTCTGTAAGCACAAAAATAGCAGTACCCAGTTCAACGCTATGCGTGCAGGTGATTTGAACTTAGGTTTGATCATTTGTTACACCCCGCTTCAAGTGTAATATTTTTGTAATATGGTCGCGGGTGAGCCATAGCTATTTCATGTACAACAGACTGCATAGCACAGAACAAATCGGTGTTTTGTGTCTGCATTTTTAGATACCACTGCATTCCACCTATGCTTTCTTGTAACGGTGTTGCGTAATTTCTTGAAAAGCGGTCACTGTCATCTTCAGCCCAATAAGACGAAATAATATCAACGTCACCTGCTAACAGTGCTCTTCGAAGCTCTTGGTGCGAACTGTAATATACAATTGATACGTTTGTGTCGCTTAACCCTAAATTTTGTAGAACAGTTTTGGGCACAATGTGGCCTGAGCGACTACTGGGGTAATCTAATAGACCAATCTTTTTACCAAGCAAGTATTCTTTATTTAACTGCGGGCGTTCGCGTAACGCAATGAAAAAGGCACTGTAATTAGGGTGCGATGCCACTCTAGACAACCCATATATTTGGTCAGCGCCAAATGCGTCGACCACGTTCTTTTTCACTAATGCTAGGTCAACAACGCCGTGGTTGATGTAGCGAAAGGTGTCGTAGTCGCTTTGGCCGATGATAATTTTAACTTCGCCGAATTGCCTTTTTATTGTGCTGTCAGCGCACAATCTGTCTCTTGCCATTTCAGCAATGCGGCCATCGGTAACGTACACTGAAAAAATGTCGCTATTCGCACTTAATTCAGTTTTGCAGTATAAAAATTGACCGGTTTGTGGGGTGATGTCATTATAAATATTGTTTTTTTGTAAATAGCTAAAAGCACCGCACGCGATAGCGACGATGACAAATAATATCCACTTTCCGGAGGCAACAATTCTAAAATTCGCCAAAAAAACGACCAAATGAATTAACGATTTATGTAGGGATTTCATCAGTTAAGGTTATTTATTGCAATAGGTAAATTTATTTTAAAGCGTTAAGTTATTGAAATAAGGTTTATTTTTATAGGTAAACCTGATTTTTATTAAACGCTGTTTATTAGTCGCACATCTGCCAAGAATAGAACCGTCCAATTGCTGCAGATAGACAACAATAATAACAAGTAAATTAACTTGACCATGTGGTCAAGTATTTTTTTGCAAAGTCACTAGCCTCGGGCGATTGGTGTTAAATAAAAATGTAAAACTGTAATAAATTTGACATGAACCTCGATAACAATTTCTCGCGGTACTAAAATAGTCAATGGTCTTGATAGGGACAACGCCCTGCGCAAGTCCATAAAAAAGAATTTTAAACAAAAAGGGAAACACACACATGAACTTCAAAGCAAAACTCAGCCGCGTTGCTATCGCTGTTGCTGTTTCTGCTGGCCTAGCTGGTACAGTTATGGCGCAGACAACAACGTCAGCAATTCGAGGCAACGTTGTTAGTGAAGCTGGTTCAAACCTTGCTGGTGCAACAGTTACCATCAAGCACGAACCATCAGGTACAGTATCTACTGCAACTACAAACGAAAGTGGTACCTTCTCAGCACGTGGTCTTCGTGTTGGTGGTCCATACACAGTAACGATTACAGGCGACGGTTTTGTTCCTACAAAAGTAGAGAACGTTTATCTTTCTCTTGACCAAGCGCTTGCACTACCAATCACTGTTGAATCTGCTCAAAGCACCGAAGTTATCGTTGTAACGGGCAGCAGTGCAGGTACTGGCTATACTAACGAAGGCTTGAGCACAAGCTTAGGTTTAGAAGCACTTAACCAAGTTGCTTCAATCGACCGTGACATCACTGATGCTGCTCAACTTGACCCGTTTGCGTCTGTTAACGTGCAAAGCGGTGGTGCGAAAGAACTAACAATTGCTGGTGCAAACAACCGTTTCAACTCTTTAACTGTTGATGGTGTAGCACTAAATGACCGTTTCGGACTTAACGCTAACGGTTACCCAACTCAGCGTTCACCAATTTCTTACGATGCAATTGAATCACTTTCAATCCAAACTGCTCCGTTTGACGTTGAGTACAACGGCTTTACTGGCGGTACAATCAATGCCGTAACTAAATCAGGTACTAACGAGTTCCACGGTTCAGTAGGTTACTACTACACTGACGACTCTATGATGGGCGACAAGAACGGTGATGAAGAGTTTAACTTCGACTTCGAAGAAAAAACGTTCGTTGCAACACTTGGCGGTCCAATCATCAAAGACAAGCTATTCTTCTTTGTTGCTTATGATAAATTTGATTCTGTTGCTCCACTAAATCGTGGTCCAGCGGGCTCTGGTGCAGTAAACGAAGTAGCTAACATCACTATGGATGATGTTGCACAAGTTGGCCAAATCGTATCTGACGTGTGGGGCTTCGATATCGGTAACTTCCAGAAAGATGATGTACAGGACGAAAAGATCCTTGCTAACATCGACTGGAACATCAATGCTGATCACCGTGCTAAGTTCACTTACATGAGTACTGAAGGTAACTCTATTAATGAACAAAACGGTAACAACTTCCTGACCAATGACGAAGTACTAGGTGCATCATCTGCATGGTACGACCGCTCAGAAAAAGTTGAAAGCTTCATTGCTCACGTATTCTCTGACTGGACGTCAAATTTCTCGACTCAGTTCAAGATTGCAAGTACGACACAAGAAACTGGCCAGAACTCACTTAACGGCGCGGAATTCCCTAACTTTGCTGTTTTCCTACGTGAAGTAGATGGCGATGAGAACTACCTAACAATTGGTCCAGACCGTTTCCGTCACGGTAACTCACTAGACCAAGATTTCTTCCAAGTTAAGTTAGTAGGTATTTACACTACTGGTGACCACATCCTTAAACTTGGTTACGAGCGTGAAGAAGTAGACGTAGACAACTTGTTTGCACAGAACTCTGAAGGTTCATACTTGTTCGACAGCATTGAAGACTTAGCAAATGCGCAAGCGTCTGCACTTCTTTATGATAACGCTGTTACTAACAACGAAAATGACCTTCGTGCAATCTGGGGTTATAACTACAACTCACTATACTTCCAAGATTCATGGGAAGCGTCAGCTGAGCTAACTATCGACGCTGGTATTCGTTATGATTGGTATGAGTCAGAAGGCTCTATCCGTGAAAACCAAAACTTTGTTGACCGTTACGGTTTTACAAATACTACAGACATCGACGGTCTTGACGTAATTCTTCCTCGTGTGTCTTTCCAGTGGTATGCGTCTGACTACACGACTGTTCGTGGTGGTATCGGTCGTTTCTCTGGTGGTGCACCAAGTGTTTGGATTTCAAACAGCTACTCAAATGACGGTGTAATTTCAGACAACTATGAAGACTTCGGTTCTGGTCAAACTTACCAAGTACCAACTACACCTGATGCGGCTACTGGCCAGTATATCCCTCAAAACGTACTTGATGCACTAGCGAATACAGCACCTGACGGTACTGTAAACGCACTAGCACCAGATTTTGAAATTCCTACTACATGGAAAGTAAGCTTGGGTGTTGCGCACGAGCCAGAAATCGAAGTACTTGAAGGTTGGTTGTTCTCTGCTGACGTTCTATATAACAAGCTTGAAAATGCGACTTATTGGTACGACCAGCGTTGTGAAAACCCTGTTGGTACAGCACCAGATGGTCGTGGCGTATACGACTGTAGCGAAGGTCCAGAAGCGATTGTTACAGGTTCTGTAGACGACGGCGACGCTATGCTATACGCATTGTCTGCGTCAAAAGCGTGGGAAACGTCTTACGGTTCGTTCGACTTCTTCACTAGCTATACATATGCTGATGTAGAAGATGTGGGCTACGGTACTTCATCTACTGCAACGTCAAACTACTCTGACTTCGCAGCTTATGACCGCCAAGCGCCACGCGCTGGTACGTCTAACTTCCAGACTGAGCACCTATGGAAAATGCGCTTTAACTGGAGCAAAGAGCTAATCGACGGTTACGAGACTAAAGTGTCTGTATTTGCTGAGCGTCGTTCAGGTCAACCTTACAGCTACACATTCGACGAAAACAACGCGTGTGTGCTAGATGTTGGTGGCGGTCGTTGTGCGCGTGAAAGCCGTAACGATGATGCGGGTCACTTGCTATACGTACCTAACGGTATCGACGATCCGTTGTTTGCTTCTACGTCATTCGGTGGCGACCTAGCTGCTCAGCAAGAGTTCATTGATTACATCAACAGCTCTGAGCTTGCACAGTACAAAGGCGGCATCGCTGAGCGTAATGGCGACAACTCTCGTTGGTCTACTATCATCGATGTACGTATTCAGCAGCAACTACCAGCTTTCTACCCAGAGCATAAGCTTACTGTGTTCTTCGATATCGAGAACTTTGGTAACTTACTAAATGACGACTGGGGTCGTATCGAGCGTACTCGTTACGAGTATGAGCGTGCAGTTGTTTCTGCAAACATCGTTGATGGTCAGTACGAGTACTTTGACCTGAACAGCGACAGCCGTATTAAGAACCTAGAAGTTCTTGACCAGTCTGTATGGCAAGTTCAGTTCGGTATTAAATACGACTTCTAATCCAATGGTGTGAACCAATTGTAGTGTTAGGTGCCACTTTCCTTAATCGGGGGTGGCACTTTTTTATATCCAAAATTCAATAACTCCGCTCTCCCTTTCATTAAGATTTTCCCAAAAACTGATCTAACGCCTCTCTTTATGCGAACCAACTTGTACAAGATTTAAATAATCAAGCAAGGAGGAATAATGTCTAAACATGTATTAATGGTAATGACATCACACGAGCTAATGGGTGATACGGGTAATAAAACCGGTATGTGGCTAGAGGAGTTTGCCGCCCCGTACTATGCATTTAAAGATGCCGGCTATACCTTAACGTTAGCATCGCCTATGGGGGGCCAAGTGCCAATTGACCCCAACAGTCTAGCGGATGATGCCATGACGGATGATGCTATCCGTTACACAAAAGATGAAGTTGCACGCAGTGCTGTAGCCTCAACAATTCCGCTAGAAGATGTAAGAGCCGACGAGTTCGATGCGGTGTTTTATCCAGGTGGGCACGGCCCACTTTGGGATTTATCGGACAACGCGCATTCAATTAAGCTAATTGAAGACACTATTGCAGCGAAAAAACCGGTAGGTGCAGTCTGCCACGCACCGATTGTACTTAAAGATGTTAAAGACCCAGAGGGTAAGTACTTAGTTGATGGAAAAGCGGTAACCGGTTTTTCAAACAGCGAAGAGGCTGCAATGGAACTTACCGATGTGGTGCCGTACTTAGTCGAAGATGAGTTGGTTAAAAAAGGCGGTAAGTATGAAAGTGCCGATGATTTTGCTGTGAAAGTGTGTAGTGACGGACTGTTGGTGACCGGGCAAAATCCGCCATCGTCTCGTCCGGCTGCTGACGCGCTTATAAATTTGTTGTCGTAGCGTTACGATTAGATGCAAAAAAGCCGCAAACCTTAGATAAGGCTTCGCGGCTTTTTGCTATTTGGCAGGTACACCTATACGTTTTCGAACAAGTCTTCTACGCGTTGACGAAGCTCTTCAATGTTCGATACATCGGCCGGCGCAATAAAAATAGTATCGTCGCCAGCAATAGTCCCTAGCACACCATCTTTCTTGCTTAATGAGTCAAGAAGACGTGCAATTAGCTGTGCCGCGCCTGGGCTTGTCCTGATGATAACCATTACGTTATTGTGGACAATATCCAGCACCAACTGTTTAAGCGGGCTTTTTGCTGTAGGCATACCAAGCTCTGGCGGTAAGCAATACACCATGTCACCTCGGGCGTTACGCGTACGTACTGCACCAAACTTACTTAGCATGCGAGATATTTTAGACTGGCTAATATTGTCAAAACCTTGTGCTTTTAAAGCATCAACAATTTCGCCTTGTGAACCGTAACTTTCTGCTTTAAGTATTTCTTTGAAAGCTTTAATCAGTTGCTCTTGTTTTGCGTTAGCCATTAGCGCTCTTTCTATTCTATCGTTCGTTAAAAAGGTTTTTATTTTATGTTGCTATATTGTGCCCCACAGGTGGACTTTGCGCAATTTGTTTGCATAATCATTCATGATAATGAATATCGCATAAAAATCGCTAAAAATAACGTTAATAAGACGATCCGGTGATTGAGTTTTCCCCCGCGTTGCATTAGTGTGACGTTCCGTTTAAATACGTGAAGTAATCCCATAGGAGAAATGGTATGAAAGTAGCCGTGTTAGGTGCTGCCGGTGGTATTGGTCAGGCGCTGTCTTTGTTGTTGAAAACACAATTGCCAGCAGGTTCAGAATTAGCGCTTTACGACGTAGCGCCAGTTGTTCCTGGTGTTGCTGTTGATTTGAGCCACATCCCCACTGCAGTAAAAGTAACCGGTCACGGTAAAGATGACCTAGCTGAAGCACTAACTGGATCTGACGTTGTTCTTATTCCAGCGGGTATGCCTCGTAAGCCAGGTATGGATCGTTCTGATCTGTTCAACATCAACGCCGGCATTGTTAAGAACCTAATTGAAGGTGTAGCTGATAACTGCCCGAACGCGTGTGTTGGTATCATCACTAACCCTGTAAACACAACTGTTGCGATTGCAGCAGAAACGCTAAAAGCAAAAGGCGTTTACGACAAGAACAAGCTTTTCGGTGTAACTACGCTTGACGTTATCCGCGCTGAAACGTTTGTTGCTGAGCTTAAAGGTGTAGACGTATCTTCTGTACACGTACCGGTAATCGGTGGTCACTCTGGTACTACAATCCTTCCTCTTCTTTCACAAGTTGAAGGTGTTGAGTTCACAGACGAAGAAGTTGCTAGCCTAACAACGCGTATCCAGAACGCAGGTACTGAAGTTGTTGAAGCAAAAGCAGGCGGCGGCTCTGCAACCCTATCTATGGGTCAAGCAGCAGCGCGTTTCTGTCTATCTCTAGTTGCAGCAATGCAAGGTGAGAACGTTGTTGAGTACACTTACGTACAAACTGACGACAGCGACGACGCAGCATTCTTCGCACACCCAGTTCGCCTAGGCGCAAACGGTGTTGAAGAAATCTTACCATACGGCGAGCTTAGCGCATTCGAAGAAAAAGCGAAAAACGACATGCTTGAAGGCCTACGTGGCGACATCAAGCTAGGTGTTGACTTCGTAAACGGCTAATTGGTGAGTGTCATTGGCAGGCCTTTGAACGTAGGCACGCCGTGAATACTTCCCTGTAGGCTTCGCCACCGCATCCCTGCGGTGGAGAGCCTACTTATCAAACCCCGCCAACTCTAGGTATCTCATTAGTCCAATCGCTGAAGTTTTAAAACAAAGCAGTCTGTTACGACCTTACGTATCTAGCCTTATTGTTGCTTCTTTGTAGGCTTCGTCACCGCATCCTTGGCACAGGAGAGTCTACTTATCAAAGCCCCGCCAACTCTAGGCATATTATTAGCCTAATCACTGAAGTATTAATAAAGAGCAGTCTGTTACGACCTTACGAATCCAGCCTTTTTTGTTGCATCTATGTAGGCCTCGTCACGGGATACTTACTTGAAAGGGCTTGTATTCTCTTTGTGTTATCCAATAACTGTGGGGGGTAAGTAAATAGTAAACTCATTGATGGGTTCTATGAGGACGCTGTAAGGCGAGTGTTGTTCTGACTCTTTGACAATGTCGAGATCAGATAAAAGCTTAAAATTCGCAGATACAAGTTTAGCGGGCTTTACTGCTAATTCTTTATGCCAGACGCGGTAAGTCCCCAGTCTGTTATCCCTTCGATAATAAAAGCCTGCGAGAGGGTGGGGTAAACAGACTAAAGCAGAAACCTGCTTCGCAATTGGCCGTTTAATTCAATGCACAACGACAAATTTTGTTACTAATCAGGTTCGTATTTTGTTGAGTTGCATGCGTTTTCGTTATTTACTAACTTCATTCTGACTGTTTTTTATTTGAATTCAACAAGGATGTGTTATGAGTCTTTTAAAACGCACTGCTTTACTTTCCATCGCACTTTTAGCCCTTTGCATAAACGTCAATACGGTTGCAGCTACAATCAATACTGCGCCATTAGCAGATACTGCATTTGCTAAACTGCCAGAAGCATTAACCCTTAAAGGCGATGCACTTCCTTTTACTGATTACAAAGCATGGTTAGCACATGCGCAAAGCAATAACCAAAAAGTCGCGTATGTGGATAGATGGCAAAAAGCGGTAAACCCTAAAAAATTCAATGCGCTTATGAAGACAACAAGTGCGCAATGGATTGAGTATGAATCGGATGGTTTAAAGATTTCAGGTGTTATGGTGTCACCAAAGCATGTTGGCGACAAAAAACTACCAGTGATCATTTATAATCGCGGTGGTAACCATAAGCATAATGTAACGCGCATAGCGGTGGTTGAGCGTTTAATGCCGCTCGCCGAACAGGGTTATATTGTTTTGGCGAGTAATTATCGAGGCGCTAAATTTAGCCAAGGGAAAGATGAATTTGGCGGCGATGATGTAAACGACGTTTTGCGACTGATTGAAATAGCCAAGCAGTTACCTAATGCCGACTCCAATAAGATTGCCTTATATGGCGTAAGTCGTGGCGGCATGATGACTTGGCAGGCGCTTCGAAATAACACAAATGACATTACTAGTGCAGTTATTGTAGCAGGCCCGTCTGATTTACATACAACTGTGGCGCGCCGCCCAGACATGCAGGCGCTGCTTAATAAACTTGTTCCGAATATGGAGCAAAACCAAACAAAAGCCCTTGATGAACGCTCAGCGGTAAAATGGATTGATGAGCTAAATCCGAATGTACCTATTTTGCTAGTGCACGGAAGTGCAGATGTGCGCGTTGATGTTTCACATTCGCTTAAGGCAGCACAAAAGCTAAAAGACAATAACCACTCGCATAAGCTGGTTGTTTATGAAAACGGCGATCACAGTTTAACTTTCTATCGCGATGAGGTGGAAAGCGAAATCAATAGTTGGTTAGCGGAGCACTTTCAGTAACGCAATAAAAAAGCCCGCTACGTGATACGAAGCGGGCCTCTTTGATTTGAAGGGTTAGCGTACTTAACCTGTGTTACGCATACCAATGGCAATTCCGGCAATGGTCACCATCATTGCGCGCTCTAAGCTGGTATTTTGCGACTCATCACCCGCTTTACGGATGCGATCAAGAAGCTCAATTTGCAGGTAGTGCAAAGGCTGTAAATACGCTGCGCGAATTTCCATAGACTCTTTACCCTGCGGGTCGTTCTTCATAATGTCGTCGTCACCGGTAATAGCAAGCAGTGACGAAATACTTTCTTTAAGCTCTGTGCGCAGAGCTTCACCAAAGTGCTTAAGCTCTTTAGGTACAAGACGTTCGTCATACGCTTCACTGATACGCGGGTCGGCTTTGTGGAACACCATGTCTAGCATTGATAGACGAGAGCGGTAAAACGGCCATTCACTGAACATTTCGTTCACCACCTTTTCGTTCTCTTCGTTTTTAACGCTGTCAATGGCGCGCATTACACCTAGCCAGCTCGGCAATACCAAGCGGGTCTGTGCCCATGCAAAGATCCAAGGAATAGCGCGTAAGCTCTCAATACCACCCTGTGGCTTACGTTTAGCTGGTCGACTTCCTAGCGGCAGTTTGCCAAGCTCTTGTTCAGGTGTGGCAACGCGGAAGTAAGGCACAAACTCTTCATCGTGTCTTACCGTTGCGCGATAGTTATCGCGGCCTTGTGCGGCCATTGCCGTAATAAGCTCGCGCCACTCTTCTTTAGGTGCCGGTGGCGGAAACAACATAGCTTCAATGATGGCACTGGCGTAAATACCCAAGCTGCGCTTAGCCAGCTTCGGCATACCGAATTTGTAACGAATAGTCTCGCCTTGCTCAGTCACGCGGAAGCCACCTTCTAGCGAGCCCGGAGGCTGCGAATAAATGGCTGCATGTGCTGGCAGGCCACCACGACCAATTGTACCACCACGACCGTGGAACAAGGTCAGGCTCACGTCGAATTCTTCAGCAATGGCAACTAACGCTTCTTGTGATTGATACTGTGCCCAGCCTGCAGCTAATGCACCAGCATCTTTCGCTGAGTCAGAGTAACCAATCATAACGAACTGACGGCCCTTCACATAGCCGCGATACCAGTCGATGGATAAAAGCTTGCGCATGACATCAGGTGAATTGTTTAAGTCGTCTAGTGTTTCAAACAAAGGAGCAACAGGCATTGGCCAATCTACGCCACTTTCTTGAAGTAGAAGCTGTACTGCCATGACGTCTGATGGCTCACTCGCCATCGAAATAATATAAATACCAAAACCATGCTTGCTGTGTTTAGCAATTACTTTGCAGGTATCAAGTACTTCTTTTACGTCGTCAGAAGCATCCCATTGTGCAGGGAATAACGGGCGCTTAGAACCAAGTTCACGCAGTAAGAAGGCTTGCTTGTCAGCTTCACTCCACTGTGCGTAATCACCAAGACCTAAGTAGCGGGTCAATTCACTAAATACATCAGCGTGACGTTCTGAGTCTTGGCGAACGTCAAGACGTAACAAGTGCACACCGAATACGCGGGCACGACGAATAGTGTCTAACAGTAAACCGTTGGCGACTACCTGCATGCCGCAATCTAGCAATGATTGGTAGCACAGCATTAGTGGCTCAATAAGCTCTTCGTCGTAATTAACCCAGTTAGACGTATCTGGGTTTTTACCCGCTAGGTAGTCACTGATACCGTCACGCGTTGCGACAAAACGGTCAACCAACGGGCGAAGGAGGGCGCGATAAGGTTCATTGGCATCACCTACTTTTGCGCGAAGCTCGTCGTTGCAGTCATACATTGACAGCTCTACTTGCAAACGGTCTAGGTCGATTGCAAATAGTTTGGCTGCACGTTTACGAGCAAGTAATAACACTTGTTCAGTGACTTTTGACGTTACGAATGGGTTACCGTCACGGTCACCACCCATCCACGAGCTAAATTGAACAGGAGATGCATCGAGTGGCAATGATACTTGATAGTCTTCATTTAAGCGGCCGTCTAACTCGCGCATGAAATCTGGTACAGCTTCCCAAAGTGAATTCTCAATAACTGAGAAACCCCAACGTGCTTCATCAACAGGGGTAGGGCGTACCGAACGAATTTCTTCTGTGTGCCAAGCCTGCGCGATGAGATCTGCAATACGTGTTTCAATCTTTGTACGCTCAACATCACTCAACGATTCTTGGTGAATGGCCTGTAAGCAGTTTGCCAGCTCTTTATGTTTGTGAATTAAAGTGCGGCGGGTTACCTCAGTTGGGTGAGCGGTCAGTACTAAATCAATGTTTAGCTTGGCTACTGCTTCTTGCACTTTATCAGCAGTAAGTTCAGCTTTATCTAGGTGTTTGAACAGCGCATCTATCGATGCATCAACATTCATCGCGGCGTTGTATTCTTGCTCGGCAATGTTACCTAAGTTTAAGAATTGCGCGAAAGCACGACCAACAGTTAATAAATCACTGTCAGACATGTTTTTGAAAGTTTCTTTCAGTTCTTCGCTGCAAGCAGCATCGCCCTGATAAGACGCTCGGCCGCCCTTTCTGATCTTTTCAATACGGTCAAGCCACTCTTGACCGAGTTGATTTTTGATAGTTTCACCAAGGGTTTTTCCTAGGTAACGAACGGTGTCTTTTAGTTCAGCATCGTAGTGTGTTTGCATGCTATCCTCCTAAATATATGGTCTTAACCATACTGTGTCCTTCACAACTTGTCTAACCACTTTCGGTTATAATTTACAACATTTTGATACTTTTACACCCATCATAGTATTGCTCAAAGCAAGATAATTTCTGGTGTGATACACTCTTTCACCGGAAAATGCAGAAACATTCTCGCAGTATGCGTTTTGTTTGAAATTTGTACTGCATTTGTAATTAAATTTCAGGAGTTATCGTGACTGATACATTCAATACAGTAGAAACCCAAGCAAGTTACGGCATTGGTTTTCAAATGGGTCAACAATTGCAATCAAATCCTTTCGACGGACTTGCAATTGATGCTGTGGTAGCGGGCCTAAAAGATGCGTTCGCAGGTCAAGCACCTCAGGTTGACAATGACACGCTACGCGACGCGTTCGGTGAAATTCACAAGCGTATGCAAGCGGCTAAAGAAGAAGCTAGCAAAGCGGTTATTGAAGAAGGCACGAAGTACCTTGAAGAAAATGCGAAACGTGATGAAGTAACTGTGACTGAATCTGGTCTTCAGTACGAAGTGATTGCAGAAGGCGACGGCGACACTCCTGTTGCAGCAAGCACTGTTCGCGTTCATTATCACGGCACTCTTATCAACGGTACTACTTTCGACAGTTCTTACGAACGCGGTCAGCCGGCTGAATTCCCAGTGGGTGGCGTGATCAAAGGTTGGACTGAAGCACTTCAGCTTATGAAGGTGGGTGCTAAGTATCGTCTATATATCCCACATGATCTTGCCTACGGTGAGCAAGGTGCAGGTGCCGCTATCGCGCCTTACAGCACGCTTGTATTTGATGTTGAGTTACTTGACATCCTAGGCTAGTTCGCCTTTGAGGGAGTGCCGCCCGGCGCTCCTTTTTACAAGAGCGTTTTGGTCTTTGCTATAAAAACGTACCACAAACGTCAATACACTTTAGAAATCTTCAACAAAATCTCTTTTCTTCACACTACCTTTCGGTATGGTATAGCTTAATACTTTCACACTTTCTTACAGCGGACAGTCCGTTGGTATCTATCTGCTCCGAGTTGTTATCAGTAGCTTCGGCATTACAATAGCGCCATGCTTAAATAAGGAAAATTATTATGGTTATCAAGCCTAAAGTAAGAGGCTTCATTTGTACAAACGCACATCCTGTTGGCTGTGCTGCGTCGGTAGAAGAACAAATTGCTTATGTAGAAGCAAAAGGCGACTTAGGCGAAGGCCCTAAAAACGTTTTGGTGATCGGAAGCTCTACTGGCTACGGTTTGGCGTCGCGCATTACATCAGCATTTGGCTATGGTGCCAAAACGCTAGGTGTGTGTTTTGAAAAGGCACCTACAGAGCGTAAAACGGGTACAGCTGGCTGGTACAATACGGCGGCTTTTCACGCGCAGGCAAAAGCAAAAGGCGTATACGCTGAAACCATCAATGGCGATGCGTTTTCTGATGAGATAAAACACGAAGCGATTGAGAAAATCAAAACGGAAATGGGCAAAGTTGACTTGGTGATTTATAGCCTTGCGTCACCGCGTCGAACCGATCCTGAAACAGGCGTGACATATAAGTCTACGTTAAAACCTGTAGGGCAAGCATATACAACAAAGACCTATGACACAGACAAAGACAAAGTTCACGAAGTGTCACTAGAGCCTGCGAATGATGATGAAATTCTTAATACCATCAAAGTGATGGGGGGCGAAGACTGGGAGCGTTGGATGGACTTCCTTCGCGAAGCGGATGTGTTGGCTGAAGGCTGTAAAACAACCGCTTACACCTACATTGGTAAAGAGCTTACATGGCCTATTTACGGCCAAGCTACTATCGGAAAAGCCAAAGAAGACCTCGATCGTGCTGCTGCCGCTATCATTGGCAAAAACAGTGATTTGCTGGTTCAAGCGAACGTTAGTTCATTAAAAGCATTGGTGACTCAAGCAAGCTCTGCTATTCCCGTAATGCCACTTTATATATCGTTGATTTACAGGGTAATGAAAGAAGAAGGGACGCACGAAGGGTGTATTGAGCAAATATTCGGACTGTTTACCGAATGCCTATTTGGTGATACGCCAACCCTTGATGAATCTAATCGTTACAGAATGGATGGCAAAGAAACTAACGATGCTACACAAGCTAAAATAAAAGCCATTTGGGATGATGTTACCCAAGAAAACTTTCATGATGTGAGTGACTATAAGGGCTATCACCATGAGTTTTTAAAACTGTTTGGATTTGACATTGAAAGCGTAGATTACGAGCAAGATGTTGACCCAATGGTTAATTGGTAATACGTAAATAATATTTACTGATTTGTACTGAAGCCGTCTGATATGACGGCTTTTTTTGGCCTTGGCGTTAGTTTTGCTCAGTTTTGCGATTAATTGCGACTAAAGGTTTACATTAAATTGTAGAAAAATTTGGCTTTATTCTGAAATTGCGTGGCACAAACGTGTGGGTTAATGCTAAAATCCCGAAATTAAGTAGGGGGCTTTCTACCCACTACCAAAACAGCAGTAGCGATTGCAGCGCACAATAATAAAAATAAGTGTGAATTTCAGCTGGTGGTCTATAAAAATAGAGCGCATTAAAAACGCTCGCAAATTGGAATGAATGATTACAGCTTCATAACAGGCTGACTGTAGTTATGCTGACCAAAGGTTTTACAGCAAGTTCCGACAATCAATGAATTAGGTGTTTATCACCTGTTAATAGTGCGCTTTTGCATGCTGACAGGCAGGTTTTCTGCGGTCATGCAAAAGGGTATTTCTATTAGAGTAGTGCGATTACATATGATAAAAATCAAGAAAGGTCTCGACCTCCCAATTGAGGGAGCGCCGAAGCAGGAGATTGCTGATGCATCTGCTGCAACGCGCGTTGCCATTCTGGGAGAAGAATATGTGGGTATGCGCCCTACCATGCACGTCCAAGTTGGCGATGTAGTGAAGAAAGGTCAGGTACTTTTTGAAGACAAAAAGAACCCTGGCGTTAAATTCACTGCTCCAGCAGCGGGTGAAGTGGTAGAGGTTAACCGTGGTGCAAAACGTGTTCTTCAGTCTGTAGTTATAAAGGTAAACGGCAACGATGCTGTTAGCTTTGATAAAATTGCAGCTGACCAGATCGCGAGTGCTTCACGCGAGCAACTTCAATCAATCCTTGTAGAGTCTGGCATGTGGACAGCGTTGCGTACGCGTCCATTTAGCAAATCTCCTAAGCTTGACTCTGTACCAAGTTCAATTTTCGTAACAGCAATGGATACAAATCCACTTGCAGCTGATCCAGCTGTAATTATTGCTGAGCGTCGAGACGATTTTGTAAATGGTCTTAAAGCGCTAGCGCAATTGAGCGGTGGTAAAACTTTTGTTTGTAAAGCGCCTGGTGCTTCTGTAGCAACCGGTGATGCAGCAGTTGATGTTGAAGAGTTTGGCGGTCCTCACCCTGCGGGCCTACCAGGAACTCACATTCACTACCTTGATTCTGCTGGCATGAACAAAACAGTGTGGCACATCAACTACCAAGACGTTATGGCGATTGGTGCGTTGCTGACTACAGGTGAACTTGATAGCCGTCGTGTTATTTCTTTAGCGGGTCCTGCTGCTAAAAACCCTCGCTTAGTTCGTACAGTGATTGGTGCAGACCTAACTGAACTTACTGCTAGCGAGCAAGAAGACGGTGAAGTTCGTGTTATCTCAGGTTCTGTGCTTAACGGTACAACTGCGATGGGCGTACACGGTTTCCTAGGTCGCTTCCATACACAAGTTTCACTCTTAAAAGAAGGTCGCGAGAAGAAGTTCTTCGGTTGGATCATGCCTGGTTCAAACCAACACTCAGTGACTCGTGCTTACTTAGGTCACCTAAGTGGCAGCAAGAAATTTGATATGACAACAACTACCAATGGTTCTGAACGTTCTATGGTTCCAATTGGTAATTACGAACGCGTTATGCCCCTAGATATCATTCCTACGCTACTGCTTAGGGACCTGATTTCTGGTGATACTGACGGTGCTCAGACGTTGGGTTGCTTAGAGTTAGACGAAGAAGATTTGGCATTGTGTACTTATGTATGCCCTGGCAAATACAATTATGCGCCTATCTTACGCGACTGTTTGACCACGATAGAGAAAGAGGGTTAAGTCATGGGTTTAAAAGCGTATTTAGAAAAGATCGAACCAAACTTCGAGCCAGGTGGTAAACATGAAAAGTGGTATGCGCTTTACGAAGCTGCGGCGACCATTTTCTACACCCCAGGTAAAGTAAACAAAGCTAACACGCACGTGCGTGATAGCATCGACCTTAAGCGCATCATGATCATGGTATGGATGGCAACATTCCCAGCTATGTTCTTCGGTATGTACAACATCGGTTTCCAAGCGCAAGAAGCAATTGCAGCTGGTGCAGGTACACTACCTGACACGTGGCAAGCGGGCTTATTCGCTGCA
Source organism: Alteromonas sp. McT4-15 (assembly GCF_020515205.1). Taxonomy (NCBI): domain Bacteria; kingdom Pseudomonadati; phylum Pseudomonadota; class Gammaproteobacteria; order Alteromonadales; family Alteromonadaceae; genus Alteromonas; species Alteromonas sp. McT4-15. The sequence continues at coordinate 15,254 of NZ_JAJALG010000024.1, read as the reverse complement.
CTTGGTGGTGACTTGACGAATGCAGGCACATTGGGCTTGTTCTTCTACGGTGCGTGTTTCTGGCTTCCAATCTACGCAGTTACGTTTGCGGTAGGTGGTTTCTGGGAAGTACTTTTCGCTTCTGTGCGTAAGCACGAAGTTAACGAAGGTTTCTTCGTAACATCGGTACTGTTTGCACTAACGCTTCCGGCTACTATCCCACTATGGCAAGTTGCACTAGGTATTACTTTTGGTGTTGTAATTGCTAAAGAAGTATTCGGTGGTACAGGTCGTAACTTCCTTAACCCAGCACTGTCTGGTCGTGCATTCCTTTACTTTGCGTATCCAGCGCAAATTTCAGGTGACCAAGTATGGGTAGCAGCAGATGGTTATTCTGGTGCAACGTCTCTAAGCCAAGCGGCTTCTGGCAACCTTGACTACGCGAACATGGATCAGTGGATGAATAGCTTCATCGGTACTATCTCAGGTTCAGCGGGTGAGGTGTCGACTCTTGCTATCATTCTTGGTGGTTTGTTCATCATGTATATGCGTATAGCAAGCTGGCGCATTGTTGCTGGTGTGGCGATTGGTGTGGCGTTCTTCGCAACCTTGCTAAACCTAATCGGCAGTGATACTAACCCTATGTTTGCAATGCCTGCACATTGGCACTTTGTTGTTGGTGGTCTTGCTTTTGGTATGTTTTTTATGGCGACAGACCCAGTTTCTGCGTCGTTCACAAACCAAGGTAAGTGGGCTTATGGTATCTTCATTGGTTTCATGACGGTACTAATCCGCGTCCTAAACCCAGCCTTCCCTGAAGGTGTAATGCTAGCAATTCTATTTGCTAACTTGTGGGCGCCACTGTTCGACTATTTCGTCGCACAAAGCAATATCAAGCGGAGGGTAGCACGTGTCGGCTAAGAAAGAATCTTTAGGCAAAACGGTAGGTATTGTTGTTGCCGTATGTTTAGTTTGTTCAATTGTTGTTTCTGGCGCGGCTGTTGGCCTTCGCTCTTTACAGCAAACAAACGCAGCTCTAGATAAGAAGAGCAACATCCTAACTGCTGCTGGCCTTTATGAAACGGGCATGAGCAATAGCGCAATTGAAAGCACGTACAGCGAGCGAGTAGAACAGCGTTACGTAGACCTAGACAACGGTGCGTTCGTAGAAGCGCCGAGTCAAGATTACGATATGTACAAAGCAGCAAAGGTAACTGAGACAAGCACTAAAGTAGAAGGCAGCAATGTCGGCTTCCAACGTCGCCCTAACGTGGCAAGTGTTTACTTAGTGCGCGACGAGGCAGGTGATGTATCTCGTATCATTCTTCCTGTACACGGCAGCGGCCTTTGGGATCTTATGTACGGTTTCTTAGCGGTAGATGCTGACGGACAAACAGTTCGCGAGCTTATTTACTACCAGCAAAAAGAAACGCCAGGACTAGGTGGTGAAGTGCAAAACCCTGCTTGGCAGGCAAAATGGGACGGCAAGGAACTGTATGAAAATGGCGAAGTTGCTATTCGTGTAGTTAAAAATGCTAACCCTAGCAATCCTCACACTATTGATGCGCTTTCAGGTGCAACCCTAACCAGCAACGGTGTTGAAAACACAGTACGTTACTGGGTAGGCGAGCAAGGCTTCGGCCAGTTCCTGAAGAACCAAGCATGGCGTTCATAAGGGAAGTCTCATGGCAGATACTAAAGAAATGAAAAAGGCCCTCTTTGGGCCAATTCTGGACAACAACCCGATCGCCCTTCAGGTACTAGGGATTTGTTCAGCACTTGCTATTACAACCAAGTTGGAAACAGCGTTGGTAATGTCGCTTGCGCTTACTAGCGTTGTAGCGTTCTCAAACTTGTTTATTTCACTAATTCGTAACCAGATCCCATCTAGCGTTCGAATTATTATCCAGATGACCATCATTGCGTCGTTGGTAATCGTTGTTGACCAAATTCTGAAAGCCTATTCGTATGAAATATCGAAGCAGCTGTCGGTATTCGTTGGTCTGATAATCACGAACTGTATCGTAATGGGTCGTGCAGAAGCCTATGCCATGAAGAGCCCACCTCTGATGAGCTTCCTTGATGGTATTGGTAACGGCTTGGGTTACTCTTTCATTCTAATTGTTATCGGTACAATTAAAGAGCTATTTGGTTTCGGTACTATCTTAGGTTTCGAAATTCTTCCACTGGTTCAAAACGGTGGTTGGTATCAGGGTAACGGTTTGTTAATCCTACCATTCAGCTCATTCTTCTTAATCGGCGGTATGATTTGGTTTATCCGTACTATCCGTCCAGAGCAAGTTGAGCCTAAGGAGTAAGTCATGGAACATTATTTGTCGTTATTTGTTCGCTCAATCTTCGTTGAGAACATGGCGTTGTCACTATTCTTGGGTATGTGTACCTTCCTTGCGGTATCTAAGAAAGTTAAAACTGCTATGGGTCTTGGTGTTGCCGTTATCGTAGTACTAGGTATTTCTGTACCGGTTAACCAAGTTATTTATGTAAACATTCTTGCACCTGGCGCATTGGCTTGGGCAGGTTTCCCTGAAGCTGACCTAAGCTTCCTTAACTTCCTAACGTTTATCGGTGTTATCGCTGCATTGGTTCAGATTCTAGAGATGAGCTTAGACAAGTTCTTCCCAGCGCTTTATAACGCACTAGGTATCTTCCTTCCGCTAATTACTGTTAACTGTGCGATCTTCGGTGGTGTAGCGTTTGCGGTTCAACGTGAATACAACTTTACTGAAAGCATCGTATACGGCGTAGGTAGTGGTATGGGCTGGGCACTAGCAATTGTATTGCTAGCGGCAGTACGTGAAAAACTGAAGTATGCCGATATGCCTGATGGTGTTCGTGGTCTGGGTTCTGTATTCATGATCGCGGGTCTAATGGCCCTTGGCTTCCAGTCTTTCACTGGTATTCAGCTGTAATAAGCTCGGGAGCATCTAAATGAATAATGTAGAAATATTTCTTGGCGTCGGCATGTTCATTGCCATTGTATTGGCGCTAGTATTTATAATTATGTTTGCTAAGTCTAAGCTGGTACCAACTGGTGATGTAACTATCACTATTAATGGTGACCCAGACAAAGCAATTAAAACTGCACCGGGTGGCAAGCTACTAGGTGCACTAGCAGACGCAGGTTTCTTCGTATCATCAGCATGTGGTGGCGGTGGTTCATGTGGTCAGTGTCGTGTAGACGTACATTCTGGTGGTGGTGAGATTCTACCTACAGAGCTTGACCACATCACTAAAGGTGAAGCACGCGAAGGTTGTCGTCTTTCATGTCAGGTTGCCGTTAAGCAAGACATGGAAATCGAACTTGAAGAGTCTGTATTTGGTGTTAAGAAGTGGGATTGTGAAGTTATCTCTAACGATAACAAAGCAACGTTCATCAAAGAACTTAAGCTTAAAATTCCAAATGGCGAGAGCGTTCCATTCCGTGCGGGTGGTTACATTCAAATTGAAGCGCCTGCGCACCACGTTAAGTACAAAGAGTTCGATATTCCTGAAGAATATCGTGGCGACTGGGAGCGTTTCGGCTTCTTTGATATTGAGTCTAAAGTTGACGAAGAAACAATTCGTGCATACTCAATGGCGAACTACCCAGAAGAAGAAGGCATTATCATGCTGAACGTGCGTATCGCTACGCCGCCGCCTAATAACCTAAGCCTACCTGCAGGTAAGATGTCATCGTACATCTGGAGCCTGAAAGAAGGTGATAAAGCGACTATCTCTGGTCCATTTGGTGAATTCTTCGCTAAAGACACTGATGCAGAAATGGTATTCGTTGGTGGTGGTGCAGGTATGGCGCCAATGCGTTCACATATCTTCGACCAACTTCGTCGTCTTAAGTCTGACCGTAAGATCAGCTTCTGGTACGGTGCTCGTTCACTTCGCGAAATGTTCTACGTAGAAGATTTCGATGAACTAGCAGCAGAGAATGATAACTTTGAATGGCATGTAGCACTTTCAGATCCTCAGCCAGAGGACAACTGGGAAGGCTATACAGGGTTTATTCACCAAGTTCTTCTAGAGAACTACTTGAAAGATCACCCTGCGCCAGAAGACTGTGAGTTCTACATGTGTGGACCACCTATGATGAACGCAGCCGTTATCAACATGCTTAAAGATTTAGGTGTTGAAGACGAAAACATCATGCTAGATGACTTCGGTGGTTAATCTACTGTTTACAACTAGTATTTAAGAATAATAAAAAGGGGCGCAAGCCCCTTTTTTATTCAAGTTGATCCAAAGCCCCATAAGGGTAGGGTCTAAGCTGTATGGAAATGAATTAAGGACAACAACGTGGTTCGATTTGCTTTGCGAATTTTTTTGGCAGTAGTCGCCATTGGTATCTTGTTGCTTGCCAGCTGCAGTGATGAGCAGCGCCCAGTGGTGCATCTGCAAGGGCAAACAATGGGGACAACCTATAACGTTAAATACCTTGTTGATGAAAAAGAGACAGACGGCGTAGATGCCAATGCACTGCAAGCTGAAATAGATGCGCGCTTGGTGGACGTGAACAAAATGATGTCTACGTATGATCCAACGTCAGAGCTGTCTCGCTTTAATCAATATCGCTATACCGATAATTTTGCAGTATCGCCAGATACATTGGTGGTAGTGAACGAAGCGCTACGCCTTGCTCGTTTAAGTGGCGGCGTTCTTGATGTTACCGTTGGACCTTTAGTCAATTTGTGGGGTTTTGGCCCTACAAAGCGGCCTGAAAAGGTGCCTACACAAGCTGATATTGACGAGATAGCAGATTATGTGGGCTATGCGAAACTTTCTACCACGCCAACCGGTCTTAAGAAGTCACACCCTATGCTTTACGTCGACCTATCGACCATTGCTAAGGGCTTTGGTGTTGACGAAGTTGCTGAAATATTGGAACAACGTGGTATTGAAGACTACCTTGTTGAGATAGGCGGAGAAATGCGCGTACGCGGCGAGCGTGGTGATGGAAGTGAATGGCTTATAGCAATAGAAAAGCCGGTTACTACTGAACGTGCGGTGCAAAAAGTTGTGTCTATTGGGACTAATGCAGTAGCGACATCGGGCGATTATCGTAACTATTACGAAGAAGATGGAAAGCGCTATTCGCATTTGATCGATCCAACGACGGGTTCGCCTATTTCACACAACTTAGTGTCGGTGACTGTGGTTCACCCGTCGTCAATGACGGCTGATGGTCTTGCGACTGCCTTCAACGTGATGGGCTGGGAGCAGGCTATTGCCATTGCGGAACAAGAACAACTTGCTGTTTTTCTCATTCGTCGCACAGCAGATGGTTTTGACGAGTATGCATCGCCAGAATTTGATAAACTGGTGACAGTTCATAATTAGGGGGTAGCAATGTCTACATTCATTCTTGCGTTTGGTTTCTTTCTTGCCATGGTTTTAGCAATGGCGGTAGGTTACTTGGTACAGAAGAAATCTATTTCTGGTAGCTGCGGTGGCCTTGGCGCGCTTGGTATAGAAAAGGCGTGTGATTGCCCTGAACCATGCGATCGCAAAAAGATGCGTATGGAAAAAGAAGAAGCGCGTCAGAAAAAGCTAAACGAATGGAAGCAAAATCAAATTTTGTAACGTTTCTTGCAATATAAACTATCTATTTAAAAGCGCTGTTTGAGTAAATCGACGGCGCTTTTTTGTTTCCGAAAGGCAAACACATTCCATGGAATCGGGACAGGTAATTCGAGTCAACTTTAGGTTTGCTTTATGGATCGCGAATTAAAGGATAGTTATCATTTACAAATGAGCCGACGAGAAGCTTTTTTAATGCGGGCTCTTCACTTTACTTAGCCCATATTTCGTTGCTCCACATTTGTATTTGGGTTAAATTTAGGCCACATAAAAATCCAATACCATTTATAAAACATCAAGGAAGAGCTATGACACCCAGTGTACGTATCGGGATCTTCAGTATAATCGCATTATCCTTAGCTGCATGTGGCGGCGGAGGGTCGGATTCTGGGGGGCCGGTAAACGGAGGCTCTTCTTCGGTTTCGTCATCTACAATCATCAAAAACGCGAAAGACTACGACGCGTCTCAACTCAATACTGCTGCAAGGGCAATTGCAAACGCCCAGTACACAGGCAAAACAGCCAATGCGGAAGTAGAACTAGAATTGGTTCAACAAGTCTTTAATTTATTATTTAATGATTCTGTCACGACAGTGCCAGAACTGGCAGAACAGGATTTTTCTAATGACGTGAACGGCGGCACAATTAAAAAAACCTATTCCTGTGATCAAGGCGGTAGTGTTACTTATGACGGTAAGTTGTCCAGTACCCTCACAGGGACCATCGCTATGGATTACCAAAACTGCTGGTTATCCAGCAATGGCGTTGCTATTACCGGTTCAACGGCTATTGTCATTGAAAGCGTGTCAGAGAGCGCTGTGAAATACAGTATGTATTTCGACAGTCTTACCTGGACTAACGAAGATATACCTCATACGTTGTCAGGCGTCGTCTCAATCGATGAAGGCTTCAACGAAACTAACAGTAGCTATCACTCAGACACCAGCCAATATATCGCGTTTACTATTGGCTCAGAGCAATATAAATTAATGGGGAATTACAACATATCTGATTCGCCCAATGAAAGCGTTAACCATGCTGAATTTGACTTTTATGTTGGCTCTAAAGGTAAACTAGCCGTCGAAGCAGAGTCCCCTGAGTATTTATGGCCTTACATGTCTGTGGGGGAGGTAGTTGTAGCGGGTGATAAAACTGCAACCTTACTTTTCGAACAAGGCATTATTCGTTATTTAGAAGATACAGATAACGACGGTACCTACGACGTAGGTACATTTATAGTTGAAGCCTATGAATTAATTCGTGGTAACCTTGCAGATAGATTACTTGTCGCTATTGCTGACATGTCCATCCCACCAACTGTCTATGCACCTGATTTTTACGCCTGGGACACAGTGGACACGACGACACCTATTACTGTCAGTCCCGGCTATTATTATGATAGCGATACAGAAGACGAAGATTTATCGGTCAGTTTCCGCTGGTATCTAAATGGTAGCTTAGTAGAAGACGTTACAGGGGATACCTTTCCAGCCTACCGCGCTGTATTTAACGATGTAGTAGAAGTGTCTATGGTCGTCTCAGATAGCGCGAATATTGTAGAGTCAGGACGCATTTCAATTACTCTGTCGGATGCCCCAGCACAGGTCGCGTTTGAAAACTTACCTGATTCAGTGTCTCCTGGAGAATATATCGAATTCAGAGCAATTGTGTCTGACCCTGACCTTGGCGACAATCAAGGTGTTCCCACTTTAGTGTCAGCGCCTTCAGGAGCAACTATTAATGAAGACGGATTAATTTCTTGGCAGGCGCCGAGCAATCAGTTGTTTAAAACCCAGCATTACGCATTTGCTTTTTCGACAGGTGAAGACGGTGCTGAAGTTGTCAAAACCCATGTTTCAGTGACTAACTATGAAGTACAAGAGTTAGCACGTTCGGGTGTTGAAGTGCCTAAAATAAACAATTCAATGGTAATTGGTGATTTCGACCACGACGGTGAAAATGAAGTTCTCTCTACCGATTCTCAAAACCGTGTGTTCTTGCTGTCTTATCAAAACGGCAGCTATAACCAAACCTGGATGTATCCCTATATAATCGAGCAAGGTGGAACAGTTAAGCAAGTTCTCAGTACCGATTTTGATAACGACGATTATCCCGATATTATTGTGATATCTCAACACAGCGTATCTGTGATTACCGACGTTGACGAAACGGCAACCACGCTTCTTACTACCGACAATTACATACATAGTGCTGTTCTCGGCGATATTGATAACGATGGTGACGACGAATTGGCCTATTTGTACTCGTCAAGTGACTATGGTGAAGCCAGTGATATTGTTGTCGTTGATCTCGGTTCGCCCGAATCGCCGTTGTTCACTTTCACCGCAGAAGACAGCTACGAAATTGCACTGGGTAACGTAGACTCCGACGCTCAGTTAGAATTAGTTACAAATTCTGGTTTGGTCTATGACCTTGAATCTGGAGAAAACCAGTGGTTTTTGAATTCAGGATTTAGTACTAGCCACATTGCTGTTGCCGACATAAATGGCGACGGTATTGAAGAAATTGTAGGGGCAGACAGTTGGTCTTACATTTATGTGTACTCAGCACAGAACAAATCTCAGATTACGAGTATTGAGAATTTTAACACTTGTGACATTAGTTCAGGGAAACTGACCGAGGATAGTACTCCCGTGTTGCTTGTAGGTGACTGCCAGTGGGGCAATATTCACGCCATGAAGCTGTCTAATAACACGCTCACTTCTGTATTTAGCGTTGATATGGTTGATCACGGTTCGTCTTCGCTAACCCTTGGCGATGCCGACAATGATGGCCTTAATGAACTATTGTGGGGCACTGGCACTACACATTCTGGCGAGGATTTACTCGTAACGGCAGATGTCACGGCAACTTCTGCAACAATAAAAACAACAGCAACCACGCATCAATTAGATAGCTTTAATGCGGCTGGGTGGGCTGATTTGTATCCTGGTGATGAACGCGCAGTTTTCTTCGTGCCAAGTACCGGTAACGGTTATGATGGCTCCAAGGTCTTACTAATGGAGAACACGGGGAATTACATCACTAGTGAAGAGATTTCTTCTAACTGGGATGGTTCTCGTATTGCTGTCACTACCGACTACAACAATGACGGTGCCGGCGATTTATTCCTACCTACTGCACAAACCTATGATGGCGCATTTGCTGCAATGCAGTTAAATGACTTCTCTATTCAATATGAGATTACCGGTAGCTATTCAAATGATGTTTCAGTTATCAAGGCGTTCGACTTCAATAACGATGGTTTTGAAGATGCTGTCTATGTTGATGGTCGCACGTTAAAAGCTATCGACGTAAACAATCAAGTTATCTTGGCGACTTACACAATGACTCAATATTTCCGTGATTTTGATATTGTGGCAATGAATGGCAATGTGTATGTGGCACTGTCTCAAGGCAACGACATAACACAAATACTTAAGCCAACAGCGTCAGGCTTTTCTATTCAGGCAAGTGCGGATATTTCTTGCGCGCGTCTTACCTTTGTTAATGCAGATAGTGACGCTGCCTCGGAGCTAGCTTGTTATAACGATCAAAACCAATCCTTGGTTATGTATGAAGTAACTGACACCAGTTTGACTAAAACATCAGACGTTTCGGTAAGTATGGATATCGTCGACATGGCAGCAAATCCAGTAACCGCCACAGAACAGACACTTCTTGTGACGTCTGCGAATGACGATGATTGGGAGTATTACGGTACTTCTGAACTCAGCGAAATGACGGTTGAAGGCATTAGTATTTGGAAAAGCCCTGCGTTAATTGGTTCGGCTCGCAGTCACTCTCTACATGCGAGAAAATCTGCTGAGGGAAGCCTAGAAGTGATGATGGCAACATCTCGGGCGATGTACTGGTTAGGCCGAGTTGATTAAGTCGCTCTGCTTACGTTAATTTTTATACTTTTATAGGCGATTTTATAATTGAACGGCGACACATCAACCTTGGTGTGTCGCCGTTTTTTATTGAAGACTCTCGTTTTGTCGACCTGCCAAATAAAATGCATTCGTTTACTTTCCTGCCTTTTATATGGGGCGAGGGACCCGTTAACCACACCAATATTTCATAACGAGATAGTGTAATTAAACGCTATTGATAATATACTGTCTATTTGTACAGTTTTACGCAATATGGCGTTAATAGCAAAGGCAGGTTATGCGAAAAATTATCCACGTCGACATGGATTGTTTTTATGCCGCAGTTGAAATGCGCGATAACCCAGCGCTGCGTGATATTCCCATCGCCATTGGGGGGAGCTCCGACAGGCGCGGTGTTATCTCTACCTGCAACTACCCCGCACGTAAATTTGGTGTGCGCTCTGCTATGGCCACGGCTTATGCCATGAAATTGTGCCCAAACCTTACTTTGGTAAAGGGACGAATGGAGGTCTACGCCAATGAGTCACAGAAAATACGTAAGATTTTTTCCGACTACACAGACCTAATAGAGCCATTATCTCTAGATGAAGCCTATCTTGATGTTACTAACAGTCAGTTTTGTGGTGGTAGTGCCACGTTGATGGCAGAGGAGATAAGAGCACGTATTAAGAGTGAGTTGGGACTTACCGCCTCTGCGGGGGTAGCGCCTTGCAAATTCGTTGCAAAGGTTGCCAGTGATGAAAACAAGCCTGATGGAATTTGTGTGATAACTCCTGAAAAGCTTGATGCGTTCGTTCGTGAAATGCCGCTTAAAAAGATCCCCGGTGTGGGCAAAGTCACTATGCAAAAACTTCAAAGGCTCGGTCTGACTACCTGCAACGATGTCAGGCAGTATCCTTTTGAGCGCATTCAGAAAGAGCTGGGTAAGTTTGGTAGTGTGTTGTGGGAACGTGCACATGGCATTGATGATCGCGAGTTGTCGGTGTCAAGAGAGCGAAAATCGATAGGCGTAGAACGTACCTTGAGCGAGGATATCCACACTCTAGAGCAGTGTAAGGCCTATTTGCCTCATTTACTTGAAAAGCTTGAGCAGCGTATGGAAAATCACAGCAAACGCACGGGCAAACCCGTACGTTTGCGAACTCAGGGCGTAAAGCTAAAATTTAACGACTTTCAATTGACGACAGTAGAACATCGTCAAGCATCGCTTAATGAGCGTTACTTTCATGAGTTGATGGAAGAAGCGTTTGAACGGGCTAATGGACGCGGGATCCGCTTAGTGGGTCTTCATATTGGACTTGCCGCACAGCACGCAACACAGCAACTTACATTGCCTTTTGATTTCTAAGCATACCAACAACTATTTATTGGACTTTAAAATGAATCACACACAGTTAATTACGCCAGGCCGCTACAAACACTATAAAGGTAATTTGTACGATGTATACGAGGTTGCCACGCATTCTGAGGATGAAACTAAACTTGTTGTTTATAGACCCTGCTATGGTGAACGAGCATTGTGGGTAAGGCCACTGGACATGTTTATTGAAACGGTTGACCGAGATGGTGAAACATTACCGCGGTTTGCCTACGTGGGAGATATACCTAATGACGAAAAAATGATCTAATTTTGAAATTAGGTCATAGTGTAGAAGGTCTTATTTAAGAATAATAATACGCCCATAACACAAGGAATAACTCATGCACTCTGCAATTCGTTCACGTTCACTCATATTGGCGGCATTGGTGGCCATATCTCCTTTGAATCAAGCTTTCGCGCAAGATAGGTTCGCTGATGTTGAAGTAAAAGCCACTGAAGTAAGAGGGGCTGTGCATATGCTTACTGGTATGGGGGGAAATATTGGTGTTTCTGCTGGTGAAGATGGCGTACTTATTATTGATGATCAATTCGCGCCTTTGGCTGAAAAAATTGCATCTGCACTAGGTGAACTGGGCAGCGACAAGCCTAAATATGTCATCAATACACACTACCATGGTGATCACACGGGCTCTAATGCGTTTTTCCATAGTCACAAGGGGGCAACCATTTTTGCGCACGAGAATGTTCGTGTACGCTTGGCAAGTGATGAAAAAGTAAAACCTGAAGCACTGCCAACAGTAACCTATGATGAAGGCATCAAAATTTACTTCAACGGTGAAACCGTTCACGTGATGCACCTGCCAGTTGGGCATACTGATGGTGATAGCGTTGTGTGGTTTGAACAGCCTGATGTACTACACACTGGCGATTTATTCTTTAACGGTATGTTTCCTTATATTGACCAAGGCGCGGGTGGTAACGTCGAGGGATATATGGAATCTGTGCAGCACTTACTTAATAAAATTGATGACGATACGGTTGTTATTCCTGGTCATGGTAAATTGAGTAACAAGAAGGAATACACCACCTTTTTGAATATGATCAGCGAAACGTTTAGCTACGTTAAATCACTCAAGCAAGATGGCAAATCCCTCGAAGAGGTCAAAGCGATGGGCTTAGACGACAAATGGGCTGACTGGAGCTGGAACTTCATTAGTGAAGAGAAGTGGATAACTACTTTGTATACCGATGCTTAAGTAGCCATCAAAGAACCTAGTGGGGTGAGCAGGTTCATTCCACGCATTGGAGCGTGTTGCTTTCCCAGACCCACAATGCAGCACGCTCGATAATTAGTTAGCGAAAGTTTGAATATAAAGTTGCTCTACTTTGTCTCGTGCCCACTGTGTTTTTCGCAAAAACTTTAGTGATGATTTCACTGAAGGGTCATTGTTAAAGCAATTTATTTTTATTCGGTAATATAAGCCCTCCCAACCATATCGTTCCTGCAGTTGAGTTACTATCTTTTCTAAGGTAACCCCGTGTAATGGGTTGTTAGGTTGCTGATCCATTATTAAATGCTGCTTTGTTGTGAATCTAAAAACAAAGTTTATCACGAAACACGTAATACACTGACATTGTCCATGAAGTATTGTGGCTTATCTCAACCTTTACCTACGCCGCATATTCTCAAAAAGCGAAGGCTCCCAAGGCCGCATTGCCATGAGTAAGCCTATATGCTGACGTTCTTCAATGGGAAGTGCGTTGTCTTCGCTACTCAGCTTGGCCGCTTCTTGGCGTAACTGTTCCAATCGGCGCTGAATAATGGCTACTGAGGATGGAGAGTAGCGACCGCGAAGATATGAGCGAAACATCCAGGGTTCATTCTTTTTTGGAGCCATGAATTTCACCATCACCTCATTTTCCATAAACTTCGCCAACGGTCCGCCTGGTATCCATCTAAAATCTTGCGCAATGAGCAACTTGTAACGGTTGTTAGGCAGTAACTCAATGAGTTTGAGTTTATCAAGCGTTGTCATTAGCTTAATACCTTCCACTTTTTCAATGTTGTAGTGGCTAATAATTTCATCAAACCGCCACCCATCTCTTACGCATACAGCAGCTAACAATAACTTAGGGTTAGCCAGCAGTTTGAGCTCTTGCTCTTCAGAGAGTTGAGATATCTTTTCTTGCTGCTTTTGCGATAACTGAAAGAGCTCACTCAATGATAGGTGCAAACATTCACAAATTTGCTCGAGCTTTTCCAATGTGAAGGCCTGAAGTGAAAAATTACGCTTTACACTGGCTTCACTGACATTGAGTGTTTGTGCAAGCTGCTTGTAGGTTATCCGCTGCTCTCGTAAACATTGTTTAAGCGTGTCATAGATCAGATTAATCTGGCTCATGGTATTAAATATTTATACTCTTGGTGTAAATTAATACTACATTAATTATTATGGTTTACGAAATTTAATCCTCTCTCTAGTGTAGGAAGTGACGAAAGCAACATTTTAGCTTTCCACCTTAGGAGTGAGTGATATGAAAAATACACCATTAACATTGATGTTAGCCGCTGCGTTGAGCAGTGCTCTTTGTGTCAACGCTGTCTATGCTGACGATTCAGTAACGCACAGTGGTAAAGCAAGTAAGCATAGCGTACTTGCTGCGTCTGAAGGCCTAGCCTCTACCGCAACAGTCGCCAGCGCAGTAGTAGCTGCCCCAATTATCGTTACCGGCAGTGTGGTTCTTGCAACGGGAAGTGTGATTGCAGAAAGCGCAGATTCGATAGCACAAAGTAGACATTCACATACAAGTAATACTCATCACAATGGTCCCTTGGTGGTCACCGAAACCATTATTACGGCAGACCCTGCGCCAAACAAAGTAAAAGTCACGACAACCACCACGCGATAGATGACGGTATGAAACGCTTTTTACTATTCATAATGGTGTTGAGTTCTGTAGCTGTTGGGCCTGTTTATGCTGGAAGTGAACAAACAGGCAAACCCAACTTTACACCTGAAGCCATAGCACAGTTTTCAAAATCGGTAGAGAGATATGCTGCCGCTGAGGGGGCAAGAGCATTTATTATTGCCAGACGTGGGCGACCCGCAGAAGATTTGCCAAATGGCATACGCTTTACACATACAGCGATTGCCATCTACTCAAACATTGAACTAGATAATGGCGATATTGCAAAGGGCTATGCCATTCACAATTTATATCAAGATGCAGATCAACCCGATATTAGCCATCTTGTTACGGATTATCCGGTCGATTTCTTCTGGGCGGCATATGCATTAGAGGCCGGGATCATCATCCCTACACAAGAAGTGCAAGAGGCACTTGTAGAAATGTATCTGCAAGATAAAGCTAAATTGTTACACAATCCGCGCTATTCGGTCATCGCTAACCCGTTCAATAGTGAACGACAAAATTGTACCGAATACACTTTAGATGTTTTGAATGCAGCAGTGTACTCAACCACTGACGTCGGGCAATTAAAAGTGAATGCAAAAGCGTACTTTGAAGCGCAAAAAGTGCATATGAGTCGAGCGAAACTTGGTTTGGCTAGCATGTTTAGCGACGGCATAACAACCCGAGATCACGGCAGAAAAATTGAAACCACTACGTTTGGCAGTCTGGCGCGCTATATGAAGAAATATGACCTTGCAAGTCATGCGGTAGTGTTTACACAAAGTGGTAAAACGGAAATTCTTTAGGAGAAAGACATGCAGCAAAGTATCAAACCAACAAAAGCATTTCGAATAGCGTCGATTGTAGCCTTAGTTGTGGGTGTAGGTGCATATTTCATTGGACTGTACAACGCGCCAATGGCACTCAATGAGAAAGGGTACTACTTCACCATTATGTTGTTTGGCCTATTCTCGGTGATCAGCTTGCAGAAAACAGTCAGAGATAAAATGGAAGGTGTTCCAAGTACCAAAGCTTACTTTTTAGCCTCAGGCGTAGCGGTAGCAAGTGCGATAGTGCTCTTGGTTATCGGGCTAATAAATGCCGAGCTACTACTTAGCGAGAAAGGATTCTTTGGTATGGCGTTTACATTAAGTTTGTTCGCCGCCATTACTGTGCAGAAAAATGTGAGAGATGGCGCTGCGCTTGAATTAAACGGCACAACCGCGCAGCACAAGCCCAAAGAAAAAATTGAAGAGGGAAAGAACGACAACTCTCGATATTTAATGGAAGTTGAGCAAACGAAGGCCAAAGTTAGCCAATAAAAAGTGTAAGACGAGATGCTAGAGCGTGTTGACCTTTGCGGTACACTTTTTGTTCATTCCAAGCGAGTATCAGGCAATGAAGGAGTTGCGTGGTTTGGTTATTCCAAATTAGCGACGAGTGAAGCCGCATGAGGTTCGCTTGGATGAACCTTTCAGGCAGCAATTGTTTAGCATTTATCCTGCGTCTGCGCACACTTATGTAGATGGCTACACGACGTGTGCACTTCCTTGTCT
>NZ_JAJALG010000023.1:0-62934 GCF_020515205.1 Alteromonas sp. McT4-15 | reverse complement strand
TAAAAGCATTGCTATAAATGATGGCTATGTTGTACTTTCTAAGCGTAGTTTAAGGCTATATGAATCAAGAGTACTAAACTAGTTGATTACGGCTTTAATGTTTAAAGGTCCTAAGCACTTTTTTGTGTTGTGTTGATCTACGTCAAAGTAAGAATAACGGAATACCGCTACTATTCCCTTACTCACTGATGGAGTTTATTGTGTCAGGCATTTATAAGTGGTTTAAATTAGTACTAATAGCTGCGCTGCTTTCACAGCACGGCTTTGCTATGACGAACCCAATTAAATGTGATGGTCACGACACATCAGAATCTCATATGTCCTCAAATGATTCCTTATCAAGCGTAGAACATACTACTTTAAATAATCACACACTTCATTCAGAAAAGAACCAGGATGTACAGCACTGCGAAGGAAATGATCAATCGATATGCGCGTGCTGTATAGGTGCTTACTGTGCAACTTCTTTAACCCAATTTTGTATACTTTCAAATATTGAAATTCTGATAAGTGAAAACATTAAGCAAAGCTCATTTTCAGATATAAATATTACCCCTTTAATTGGTATACACTCTCCTCCCTTCCACCCTCCGATTAAGAGCTACACATAAACTCAGTGAGGCTTTTCTCTAAGTTTTCTTTACTAATCAATTGCAATCAAAGAATGTCTTAGACGATCAACTGCTTAATTAATATACATTAAGACACTGTTTGCTATCAGTAAACGAACAGCAAGTATTATCCGCCTCACTTAAAAACGCATTACATCTTAGAACCGAAAGTTTCACGAGTTACATGCCTATTGACCTGCGTCCCACACACAGGTTTAGCCTTTAGGTATAAGTAAAATTTTAGGTTAAAGACATCGGAACAACTATGAAAGTAAGAGAGATCGCAAGCGCCTTTGCTACAACGCCAGATACTGTTCGCTATTACACGCGCTTGCAGTTAATAACGCCGGCAAAATCTGACAATGGTTATAAATTCTATTCAACGAAAGATGCTTCCAGGTTGCGGTTTATATTAAGTGCAAGGCATTTAGGTTTTTCAGTTGAAGATATCAAGCAAATTCTCAGAGAAGCAGATAATGGAAAGACCGCTTGTCCCCTAGTTAGAACCTTAATTGCAAGAAGGCTAGCAGAAACAGAAAGACAATTTAAGGCAATGTTGTTACTCAGGCAAAATATGATGCTGGCAGTAAGGAAATGGGGAGCAATGGGTGACAAAGCCCCATCCTCACACGTGGTCTGTCATTTAATAGAAGAGTTTGAACACACCGTCCTGGAGGAAAACATAAATGACAGAACTTAATGCAGGTGTTTCTTCAGAAAAATTGTTGTCCGTCAAAAAACAAGTCTTCTAAAAATAGGAAAAAAGGAGAGCACTATGAGTGCAGAAGTAACACAGCGACAATTAGTGATAGAAGGCGCCGGATGTGCCAGTTGCGTTGGAAAAATAGAAGCTGCCTTGAAGCAGACGCCGGGAGTGCAGAATGCCGAAATGAACTTTGCAGACAGAACAGTACTTGTATCGGGTACAGCGGATTCTCAATTATTGGTTCAAGCAGTAGAGTCCGTTGGTTACAACGCAAAGCCTTTCGAAGATAAGCCTGACACTGATGTAGTCGATGAAAAAGAAGCAGCGGATAGGACCTATTACAAAAAGCTGATGCGAGATACTTTCATTGCGCTTTCGCTAGGTATCCCTCTAATGACTTATAGCATTGTTGTCGACGAAATGACGGTCGAGACTAATGTCGAGAGGTTGTTGTGGCTAGCAGTTGGCCTACTGACGCTGGGTGTAATGTTCTTTTCCGGCCGGCATTTTTACATCGGTGCGTGGAAGAGCTTTAAAAATCATTCTGCCAATATGGATACACTCATTGCACTTGGTACAGGCACAGCATGGTTCTATTCGATGTTGGTAGTGTTGGTACCTGAAGCAGTGCCGTTAATGGCAAGGCACGTTTATTTTGAAGCTACAGCTATGATCATTGGTCTAATTGATCTGGGGCTTGCCTTAGAACTAAAAGCCCGCGGAAAAACCTCAGAAGCAATCAAACGTTTAATTGGATTACAAGCGAAAACAGCCACGGTTATTCGCGACAATAAAGAGGTCCAGATCGCTATCGAGCAAGTGCTTTTTAACGATGTCATCAAAGTCAGGCCTGGAGAAAAAGTGCCTGTTGATGGTGTTGTTGTTGAAGGCCATACGTCAATCGACGAGTCCATGCTAACCGGGGAACCGATGCCAGTTGAAAAATCACATGACGATGAAGTCGTTGCTGGAACTCTCAACAAGTCAGGAATGTTTCTATTTAAAGCAACTCGAGTAGGTAAAGACACGGCACTGGCGCAAATCATTGCAATGGTTAAACGCGCACAAAATTCAAAGCCGCCTATTGGGCGCTTGGCCGATGTGATATCCGCTTACTTTGTTCCTGTGGTCATGATTATATCTGTGCTCAGTGCGCTAGCATGGCTGAACTTTGGCCCTGAGCCCGCACTGGCATTTGCCATAGTTTCGGCCACCACTGTATTGATCATTGCTTGTCCATGTGCATTGGGCTTAGCCACGCCGATGTCAGTTATGGTGGGGGTTGGAAAGGCTGCTGAAGCCGGCGTGCTAATTCGCAACGGCGAAGCGCTACAAACGGCATCAAAAATCAGTGTGATGATACTGGATAAAACCGGAACGATTACGGAAGGTACACCCAAGGTCACTGACATAATTTTAGCCAATTCCAGTGATGAAAAGATAGTGCTGCAATTGGCAGCTAGTCTGGAAAATGGTTCAGAGCACCCATTAGCAATGGCGATAGTAGAAAGTGCCCACGACCAGGGCATTGAGCTGCTGAAAACCGAAGAGTTTAATGCGATTACCGGTATGGGGGTTGAAGGCCGTTGTGAAGGAAAGGCCTTATTGTTTGGTAACAGCAAGCTTATGGCTTCAAAAGGGGTGGGCATAGGTAATTATTCAGAGAAAGCACAAACACTGGCCAAAGACGCCAAAACTCCCATGTATTTCGCTGTAGATGGACAACTCGCTGCCATCATAGCGGTTGCCGACCCGATAAAACCTGACTCTGTTTCTGCCATCAAGCGTCTTCAGGCTAATGATATCCGGGTCATCATGTTAACGGGGGACAACAAAGAAACTGCTGCTGCAGTGGCAAAGAAAGCGGCAATAAGCGAGTTTTTTGCTGAAGTATTGCCCGAAGATAAGGCCAACAAAGTACATGAATTACAGCAGCAGAGAGAAGTAGTGGGTATGACTGGCGATGGAATTAACGATGCTCCGGCTCTTGCCTTGGCTGATGTTGGCTTTGCCATTGGTACAGGAACGGACGTTGCCATTGAAAGCGCCGATATCACCCTGATGCGCGGCTCGTTGCATGGTCTGGCCGATGCTATAGCGGTCAGTAAAGCCACCTTGCGCAACATTAAGCAAAACTTGTTTGGTGCCTTTATCTACAACGTAGCAGGTATACCTTTTGCGGCGGGCGTGCTCTATCCATTTTTCGGAGTATTGCTAAGCCCAGTTATCGCCGGAGCCGCCATGGCATTTTCTTCGTTAACAGTGGTATCAAATGCGAACCGGCTTCGCCTATTTAAGGCAAAGGACCACTAAGGAGTTTTCTTATGATGATAATTAATATTGTAGGACTTACGGTTATTGCACTGATTATTTGGTGGTTTTGGTTATACACGCCTGATCAGACAGTTACTGAAAGTAACGAAATACTCATAGAAGTAAAAAATGGCGTGTACTCACCAGCGTCTATTCAGGTAAACGCAAAACAATCTGTTACGTTGAAGTTTTTGCGCAAAGATGAGTCTCCCTGTTCCGAAGTACTGCTAATTCCTTCATTAGATATCAGTGAGCAGCTAACGCTTAATGATGTAACACCAATTCACCTCGAAAACGTCCCACAGGGCGAACATACTTTTCACTGCCAGATGCAGATGTATCGCGGTGTTCTTACGGTGGTATAGGATGAGTCATGAAAAACAGTCACCCCAGATTTTGGTCAACACCTACAGGGTGGGCTGCATTAGCGATGATCGCTGCCGTTACTTATTTTTTAATTTTCGAACATGGTCATCATGTCCTTCAGTTTCTTCCCTATTTGATTTTATTGCTGTGCCCATTCATGCATATATTCATGCACAGTAGCCACGGTAAACACGGACACGCCCACGAACATTCTCGCGACAGTGAGAATAAGCAGAAAAGTTTTCAGGAATTGAGTGATAACAACGCGGCTTATCGTTATGGCTTATGGTCAATGGTGATACTGAACTCAGCTATTTTATCTTTTTTGCATTCAGTTTTGTAAAGCCAAAATCTTCCACCGACTGGCGAAGCTTGGGGATATTCTCTGCGTTTATTGTAGCCCTGTTTACCGAGATGTATGGCTTCCCACTCACTATTTATTTCTTATCAGGTTGGCTTGCTGAAACCTATCCGGAAGTAAACTTTTTTGCGCACGAAAACGGACACCTGTTGCATACTTTCTTTGGTTTAAATGGCGACGCCCACTGGGACCCATTTCATATCGCTAGTATGCTATTTATTGTTGCAGGATTCTTCATTTTATCCTCTGCATGGAGTGTTCTACACCACGCTCAGAAGAACCATTATCTAGCAAAGACAGGATGGTATGCGCTGTGTCGCCACCCTCAATACTTAGCTTTTATACTGATCATGTTTGGTTTTTTGTTGCAATGGCCGACCATTCCGACACTGGTCATGTTTCCTATTTTAGTTGCTGTGTACATAAAACTGGCAAAGCGTGAAGAAATGCTAGCTACAGCTGAATTTGGTGAAGAGTATGTGAGTTATATCAAAACTACTCCAAGCTGGCTCCCAAGTCTCAACTCAAAAGGTGAAAATCATGAAAAAACTCTTTAAATCAACTGCTTTTTCGATCGCGTTAGTAATGATTGCAACAGCGCAAGCTCAACAGATGAATGAGCACAAGCATCAGGCATCAGACAAACCAAAGATGCAAATGGGAATGAATATGTCTGATAAAGATATGCATATGGCGCATGCAAAAATGAAAGCAATGAAGGAAGACGTTCAGGCAATCAAATCAGAAAGAGATCCACAGAAACAACGTGAAATGATGAATAAAAACATGCAATCCATGATGGGAATGATGGATAAGATGCATGAAAAAATGGATGCGCAGCCCATGCAAGATCAAATTACTATGGCAGAAATGCACCTTAATATGATGAAAATGATGATGAGGAAAATGACTGGAAACCATTTATCTGAATCTGAGAAGCATTCAAATCAACACTGAGGAAAAAAGATATGAGTGATTTAGACCACAGAGTCGGTGTCAGAGAAGCAAATTTAGTCGTTCGGAATTTACGGCTCAGCAATGTCTATGAGGCAAATTGCGAGCCCCTAATTGAAGAGATTGACAAGCTCTTTGGCATTGATGAGGTGAGCTACAACATCAAAGAAGGGGCTATTCACCTGGCATATGATGCGACACATATCGATTTAGACGGTATTGAAGCGATCATTCGAAAACACGGCGCAGATCTTCACAATGACTGGTGGAGACACACAAAAGAAGGTTATTACCAGTTTGTAGATCAAAATATAAAAGACAATGCGACGCACAAACCGTGGAGTTGCCACCACTTGCCGCAGGGCGCTCACAGGAAGCGTACATAACCTTATTGTGCTCTACGTTCTCACTCAACAACAATGCTGAGCGATGTCGTTACATTATGATGCTGGCTTTAAGGAGGCGTAAGATGAAAATTCGAGAAAATGTATTTGCGTTCGCGTGCGCCGCATCGTTCAGCTTCGAGAGTGTTGTTAGTTCTTTGTTCATTATTACAATGCCCGACATGATGTCACCCATGGCTGGTAATATAATGTTTTCAGACTGGCAAGGGATGATATGGAACGTGCCTTTATTGGGTGTAGTGATAGGCGGAGCTTTATGGGCTTTGTTCGCAGGTGTACTGGGTTGGCTTATTGCCAGTATTTACAATAGGCAGCTGTAGTAGTGAGGGCTAAATAAATAGTCAGTATTTGTCCTTTTAGCACAGGTACGATATTTGCTGATATCTACTGCCACATAAATTTAAACTAACGGTGAGATATTATGATAACCAATAATTCAGAATTAGCCTTACAGCAAGCCATGCAACTACCCAGTCAAACCAATACAGAGAAGCAGGGTTGTAGCCAGCCACCTGAGTCAAAAGGACAGGAGTTTGCTGAAATAATGAATACACTGAAGCAGCAAAAAAGCGGTTAAAGTGTGCCACGAGTAAAAATAACCGGCACGCTAATGCCGGTTAATTCCTTTCCTATTCATAACAACTGCGCTTACCTTTTAGGCTGCTACTCTGCCTACGCTGAATATTGTCTTACTCCGTCGATGTAGTTCATGAACAGCTTCAATGATTTGCATCAGTTATAATTTTTATCATCATCATCATACGCATGGAGCTTTAGAAACCATTTCTCAGCCGCGAATACGATAAGAAGTCCAGCCACAGAAATCCCAACAATGAAGATATCTGATTTTGCTTTCACCCACATAAAAGATAGAAGAACAATGATATCGAGAATAATTGCACTGACTAGTACCCAAGCTTTAGCTTGCACATCATCTCGTAAATGCTTGAACACTCCCCAGTGGATGAAGATATCCATTACGATATAAAAAACTACACCGATGGAGGCTATGCGGCTCAAATCGAAGAATATGGTAAGAAATATTGCGATGACTAACGTATAAATTAAGGAATGTCTTCTTATATCTCCCGGTAATGAAAAATGACGGTGAGGCACAAGTTGCATTGATGTAAGCATCGATAGCATTCTTGAAACAGCGAAGATGCTGGCAACGACACCGGAAGACGTGGCAATAATCGCGAAAGCTATAGTAAACCAAGCACCATACTGGCCGAATGCGGGTCGAGATGCTTCAGCAAGCGAATAATCTTTTGCCTGTATTATTTCGCCAATTGATAAATTTGCTCCTACTGCAACTGCGACAAAAACATAAAGTACCACACAAATGGATATAGAAATGACTATGGCCCTTCCTACATTTTTTTCTGGTTGTTTGAGCTCGCCTCCGCTGTTTGTGATTGTAGTGAATCCTTTGTATCCCAAAATACCAAGTGCCACGGCTCCGAGAAAACCGGTTGCGCTGGTATCTTGCGGTTGAGCTGAAACGCTCTCAAACGACAAACCGGTTGCCCACAGCCCACCAATTGCCAAAACTGCAAGTCCTGCTATTTTGATAAAAGCCATAATAAATGAGAGGGTCTGTATGAATTGATTACTCAAAATATTAACAATGAATGCCACAATAAGAAGACTCACGCCAAGCGCTGGTATAAGCCACTCAGCGCCCTGAGAGTCAAACAATTGTAGGACATAAGTGCCAAAAGTGCGGGCTACCAAACTTTCATTGATAACCATGGAAAAAAACATTAGCAATGCACAGGCACCAGTCAGCAGACCTCTACCATAGGCTTTTTTCAGAAACATGGCGATACCACCTGCAGAGGGGTATTTCTGTGCCATTTTGATGTAACTGTATGAGCTAAACCCTGCAATTATCGCTGCAACTAAAAACGCAAAAGGAAACCATGTGCCTGCCAGCTCTGCTATTTGCCCGGTTAAAGCAAATATACCAGCACCTATCATTACACCAGTTCCCATCGATACCGCGCCCCAGAGGCTTAACGAATCTTTCCTGTTTGAATGCTCGTGTTCATTCATATTGGTTACTCCTTTATGTCATGTGAGCCTGAGTAACAACAAAAGCAACCTGCAGCAAATATAAGGACACAGGCCCATTACAAAACAAATTCGAAGACGTGTAGAAAGAAATAACTGGCAATGGCATACCAGTTATTTCATTTTTAGCGTAGGGCGTTTAAAACCAAATCCTTGCACCTAACACTACACCAGTTTCACTGGTTGACTTGCCTTCAGCCTTTAATGCATCAGCTGTATTTCCCAAAGCTTTGCTGTAATAAACACCGACATAAGGTGCTACCTCCCTCACTATTTCATGCCGATATCGCAAACCAATACGAATATTACTCAACCCGCTTTGACGGTCATACTTTTCAGAATCGGTGAGGTTGGCAACAACTTCCAGTCGCGGTTGCAGATAGGAAACTTGACTTAGTTGCCAGTCATATTCGGTTTCATTGATGAACTGCATGTCACCGTCTTCGTTAATACGCAGTGAATTTTCCATTTCAAACCAGTAAGGCGCTAGACCTTGATAACTGACCACCGCATAGTTTTCCATATCCGCATCGGATGACAGCTCTCCCTTTATGCCCACACCAAATTGTATAGACCAAAAAGAAGAAACGAGATAACCGTACAACAGTTCTGCTCGTTCCAGATCAGTAGGCATTCCATCGTTTTGTGTATTTTCGCCTTCGCTTTTAAAAACAAGACGATGGTAATCTCCGCCATACCACGCCTGCATGTCCCAGACCGCTATATTTTGCTGCTCATCAGTGCGAGTATATTCAAGCCGGTCAAATAGAACTTGGCCAAAATATTCATTAGGAATAGGAGATGGCCAGTCATCTCTTGATTGAGCCAAAGCATTGTCAACGCTCAAAGTTAATGTTATTAGGCCTGCTATTAATATCTGTTTCATTTTAATCTCCTATGCGACCTGTACAACACGAAACATACCTGCTTCCATGTGGTATAGCAGGTGACAATGAAACGCCCACTCACCGGGGGCATCTGCGCTGATTTGTAACGAGACCTTCTCTCCAGGCTTGAGGCTGATCGTGTGTTTACGAGGTCTTGGATATTGGCCGTTTTCAAGTTCCATCCACATACCATGTAAATGAATAGGGTGATCCATCATAGTGTCATTAACCAAGATCAGACGTAGTCTCTCGCCATAATTGAAACGTACATATCCGTCTACTTCACTAAACTTTTTGCCATCGAACGACCACATGTACCTTTCCATATTGCCCGTTAAGTGAAGCTCAATTTGACGTTCCGGCTCTCTTTCGTCAGGCCAAGGACTTTCACCGACTAAATCTGTATAAACAAGGACACGATGTGGGCTGTCTTCCAAACCGATCCCAGGTTCATCCAACCTAGAGCTTGGATTTTTAGCAATCATCGCTGCACCAGCGCCGTGCCCGTCTTCGCTGTGGACAATGTCTATGCTTTCTACTGGGAGCTTTTTGGAGGGGGTCATTTCTCCTTCCATTTGGGTGCCATGCATTGTATGGGCGCTATGCTGCCCCATTCCTTTCATTTCACCTTTTGGAGCAGCCATGCCCGAGCTGTCGACCTTGGACTTATCCATATTCATGCCTTTCATACCAGACATGTCCATCCCCATCGCCGCCATGCCACGCTCTGTGATAACTCGCTGTGGGGGAACCTCTGCAGTAAGGCCAATTGACGGGGTTAGGGTGCCACGCGCATATCCACTTCTATCAAAACTTTCCGCAAAAAAGGTATAAGCTTTTCGCTCTTTTGGCTGAACGATTACGTCATAAGTTTCCGCTACTGCAATTCGAAATTCATCCACATTTACTGGTTTAACAGGCTGACCATCTGCAGCTACAACCGTCATTTCAAGCCCTGGGATGCGAAAGTCGAAATAAGTCATCGCAGAACCATTTATAATCCTCAACCGGATTTTTTCGCCTACTTTAAACAGGGCCTGCCAGTTGTCCTGTGGTGTCCGGCCATTCATTAAGTATGTATATGTACTGCCTGTAACGTCAGCTATATCGCGAGGGCTCATACGCATTGCACCCCACATAGCACGCTCTTCCCATGTATCGGCAAACCCTTTTTTCTTTACGTCTTCTAACGTGTCGAAAATAGTTCGCTTTTGATAATTGTAATAACCTTCCGCTACCTTCAGTTTTCGCATAACTTCATGGGGGTCTGAAAACGTCCAATCGCTTAAAATAATTGTATGTTCCCTATCAGCCCCAATGTCTCCATTTGCAGGGTCGATCACAAGAGGTCCTAAATGGCCCAACTGTTCTTGGAGGCCTGAATGACTGTGGTACCAGTAGGTGCCGTTTTGCTCGACATCGAATGCATATTTAAATGTTTCGCCAGGTTTTATTCCGGCAAAGGAAACTCCCGGAACGCCATCCATATCTGGTGGTAAAATAATCCCGTGCCAGTGTATTGAAGTATCTTGGTTAAGGTGGTTAGTTACATTGAGGTGCGCTCGCTGTCCTTCTTTCAATCTAATCAACGGGCCCGGCATTTGACCGTTGATCGTTATAGGTGAGCCCATATTTGAGCCTATTGGCAATTGCGCTTTTGACACATTGAGATTTTTAATATCACCTGTCAAAACTTGATCTTTAAAATGGCGACCAACAGGTGCTGCCCATAGAGGACTAACGTTGGTTAACGCAGCCGCAGCGCTCGAGGTTAGGGCACCGAGCACAAATCTTCTGCGACCGTTGTCGATAGAATTTTTCATAGTTTTTAGCCTTTGAATTGATACTAACTGGACGAAGGAAGTTCATCCATTTAAAAAGTATTACTAACTAAGTCAGTGCCTTAGGCTATCGGTGGACGAAAAGGTGGAGTGAAAATTTTGAAGGGAACAGCTAGAGCGATAATGTCATACTGCTCAGCAAACGTTGTTTCAAATTGACGAATGGGAACGTAAAAAAGACTTGTAAAGTGGTAGCAATTGGTAGCTATACACATACATCCATCATTGCAGCAACCTGATTTACCCGAATGCGAGGGGTGTCCATCAGTGTGAGCGCTTTGATGCTTAGAACTAGGTGAACTGCTACGTTTCTCCTCATGAGCGTCTGCGAATTTGTGAGAAACCTTAGTTAATGAGCTATGTTCATCCATTTTCATTTCACTCGCATCAACTGGCACGGTAAACAGTACCAATAAATATCCAATGCATAGTGTGAAAATAATAGATCTCATAACTTTGTATTTGCTCTCAACCTTTACGCGACGTTATTCCCTTAGACAAGATAAGTCTTAAGGACACTTTAATCAATGACATTTGCTTGTAACTAAGATAAACAACTTCCTATGTAGTTAAACAAGCAGTCTTTTCAATCTTAAAAGCTGATAGAGTTACTTTTATTAAGTTTAGTCGATAAGTAACTCTTGTAACTAAAAAGATAACATGAGAAATGCGCCTGCTATCATAAAAATGTTTTCTGATAGTGAAACAAAACCTAACGGCACGTTACTGTCCCCACCGACACAAGCACATTTGAGCTCCCGTTTATCCACATATACTGCTTTAAAGACAGAAATTGCCCCAACGGTTCCTATAAATAGTGAAAATGGCGCAACAGCTATGGCAGGCAGTTGAGCTACCATTCCTATCCCCGCGTAGGCTTCAAGAAATGGGTAGATGTAACCATATCGAAGCCACCTCATTGCCAACAAATCGTAGGTTATGAACGAATTTGTAAAACTATACAAATCCTTCAATTTTTGAACTGCAAGTAGTGTCATTGAGAAAGCAATAAAGAGAACCAGTGTTCTTATAGAGATGAAGTCTTCAGAAACAAAGAACTGGAATGCTAACGATAGCAGAGCTGCCACAGAAAAAATCGCAATAACAGGTGCATAAGTAGTTCCGTTCTGCCCCGCTTCTCCTTTCCCGAAGTATTTACGAAGCTCATCATATCCGCCTAATTATCTCAAAACTGATTTAAATCTGGGCTATGATCTTGGCGCTTTTATTCGAGTCGCTTATGCAGATATATTTGGGATTACTATAGGAGCATACGCACAACTTCGGTAATTCCTTCATCCCTGATAACTCTAGTTTCCAAAAGCAGTTACAGCTTGAGTTCAAACAGATGAACATACGAGCTGCGCTGTGCTATTTACTTCTCTTACGGACATTTTTGCGGGTTTTGAGGTTCTTCCTGCAGACTTTCGAAGATTATGAATCAATACTAGTAATTGAATTTTTTACTGAGTTATGATTTTCGTTTGGTTTTAGAGCGCATTGATTAAATTTACATATCTTCAATAACTATTCTTTATTTTTAAAAGCAACCGAAGAAGCCACCGTTAAACGACAAAAAAGTAACTTTATCTCCTATATGGTGGACTAAATACACCCACGCCTTTTATACTCTTCTACCCATTCCTTGAAGCGTTTTTCATCGCGCTCTGCGGTCTTTGCGCGTCTATGTAAGGTTTTCTTAGACAATGCTTTTGGTTCTTCTTTATCAAAAGTAACTCCAGATAATGCATCTGCAAACATCTCGGGTTTTACATGACTGTAATGCTGCTCGATCATTTCTGTACTGGTTCCACATTGACGCGTAATTACGTCTATGCTGGTTCCGTTGAGAAGCTGCCACGTAATGTAAGTGTGTCGGAGAGAGTACAGCGTTCGAGGTCCTCTGGGTGACTCTTTTAATCCGGAACTTTGAAGAGCTTTCTCAAATGCCTTACCTAATTGCCTTGTGGGCTCGCCACTTGCTAGCAAAAATAGCTTTTGATTGGGTGTGCGCAATGGAAAGCGTTCTCGTAGGTTCGTTAGGGCTCCTATCACATCACGTTTGCAAACTACTTTACGCGGTCCCGTATATTTTGTTGTTTTACCCTTAGAGACATTGATGAAAAATTGAGCTTTTGAACCTTGAGTTTTAATCTCGATATCTTTCCAAGTTAGGTGTTCCATCTCCGTGCCGGGCCTAATTCCGGTATTAACTGCTATTTCACAGTAATCGTATAGTAACTCACGAATTTGACGGGTCTTTTCACTATGAGCGTTTTGCTCACCTTCATATATTTCGTTGAGGATAACATCATACTCTTCTTCAGAAAAAGCCGCACGACGTGTGCCTGTTCCACCTTTCGAAGAAAGAACAGGTACTTGAGCGGCGATCATCCATTTTTGCTCAATAGCTTCTTTAAAAACGAGCTGAAGAGCAGCATTGTGAGTTAATAATGTAGAGGAGGCTGGAGACTTCTTCATTCGTCCCTTACGCCACTCATCAAACTTAGATATTTCTTCTTGGTCAATTGAGGTGATAAACGTACGCGAAAAGTAGGGGATGTGGTAGTTTTCTAACGCTCGAATATAGTCTTTATAGGTGCGTTTACCGCCCCCGTGTTCTAGTTGCTCTTCAAGCTTTTCGATGACGCGGTCAGCTACGTCTTTGAATCGCTTACTTTGGACTAGTGTGTTATTTTCGTGTCTAATTTGGTGGTCTAAGAAGATTCGATGTGCCATGGCGATAGCTTCGTCTTTATCTTTCTTCTTAGTTGATTTACAGAGCCATTTTTTGTGATTGGTTAGTATAAATCGCGCATACCAGCGCTCACTGTTATCTTGTTTAAAGATATACAGCTCGTCGTTTATGTCGTGTCTTTCAGTCTGTTTTGCCATAGCGCCAGTAAAACAGAAAAGAGCTCTCTTTGCAAAGAATTTGCAAAGAAATTAAAAGTTGCATATTTTCAATGCTTTAGAGTGGTTATTTGCATTGAAAATCCGCGTGCCGGTGGTTCGATCCCGCCTCTGGGCACCATTCTTAGAAGCCTCGCAACCGCGGGGCTTTTTTGATTTTGAAATATGAAAGTCACCGCCCGTGTCGGTGCTGCTGGCACAGCGCGTTGCCATCCCGCCTCTGGGCACCATTCTTAGAAGCCTCGCAATCGCGGGGCTTTTTTTATCAAAAAAACGCTTTCCTACCAAAAAATCGCTCCTGAAAACGGAGTGGTTCTTATCGATTAGAAAATTTCGCATGGGCAGAAACGAAAAAAACGAGCTATGAACTCGGCTTATTCGTTGAGGCATGGTCAGTTTCTACTGACAAACTTCAAATATGTAGTCGGCGGCAATCGATTACATTTTCAAGTCAGCCCCACCCTAGCTAAGGGGAAACCCTTTTATCTAGAGAAACAGCAGGTTCTTCATTGACCCTCCACAAACGCACCTGGCTTATCGTGTCTCACGTAACTTTCTGGATTAGAATCATGGGTTTGTTACCAGAAGTTTCAGGAGTAGGGCTAAATGGGGAGTCTGCTTATAGCCCAACGTGGAGCGAACTACCTAAGGCATGTATAGAGCGACTGGCGTGGAACGAGAAAACTCGTCCTGACCACTACAATAAATATTGGCGAGTATGTGGCACATATGATTTGCCAACCTTGCATATCAGCTAGTGCATAAATCGCCTTTTGAGCTGCCTTGATTATAGATGTGTGAAGATTAATTTCAGGTTCGTCTATCAATAATATTTTTGAATTTTCTTCGTGCCTTTTTTATACAAACCTTCGCTACACAGCGCATTGGCCGCCGACCATAGGAATGCTCTTTTAATTCCAGTGCCTTGATGCTCTAAGGATGATTGGTATTTACTGGTTTTAATAAAGAATTTACTACCACCTTTGATTGCACTTAGGAAGCTAAGTCCATAAGTACTCCCGCTAATATATCTAATAATCTTACTGCAAAATAGGAGAGATTCATTTGCCTAATGCGATTTTAAGTCTGATTGTAGCGTTTAACTATCGTTGAACTATTTTCGATAATCGTTACTATTCGCATTTATCTCGCAATATGTGAACGCTATTTTGAAACTTTGGGTACGACGACTGCATCTTATTTTAGCGCTGGTGTGTGGGTTATTTATTACTTGCCTCAGTATCACCGGTGCGCTGCTAATTTATGCAAAAGATATCCAAACCTTTGTACAGCCAGAAAAGTGGACCATAGAGCCTCAAGGCTTTCTATTACCGCTTTCCAGTATTGTGAGCTCGCTAGAAAACCAGACAGATAAGAAAATCGAGCTTTTAATGCCCGAGTCAGACCCTGAGCTTGCTTGGCAAGCGAAGCTCAATAACGGCGAATATATAAGCGTAAACCCTAACTCGGCCGAAATACTTCATAGATACGATTATTACAGCACGATTTATGGATTCACCATGGCTATCCATCGATGGCTGTTGTATCAAGATGGTAATAACGAAATGCCACTTAGAAATTGGGTGTCAGTAAGTGCCTTGGTACTGCTTCTTGAAGTGATTGTGGGTTTTTATCTTTGGGTAAAGCCAAAAAACAGATTAAAACGTTTAACGATTAAGCGCCGCGCCAAGTTTCGAATTCTCATGTATCAACTTCACACAGTGCTGGGCGTTTATTTGGCTATACCGCTCATACTCATCGCTTTTAGCGGCATGGCGTTTAATTGGAAAAGCGCTACGCAGCAGGTGGTGGAAGCCGTTACTTTTTCAAAGGTTGAGACTAGGCCAGTTCCAGAGCCGTTATCTTATGACGCTAATATTGCTCCAGTGGCTATCGATGAGTCCTACCAAAATGCAATGGAGGTGTTTCCGAATGCGTCATTATTTCGCATTTATTTTCCTAAAAAGCCAAGTGAACATCTGGGGTTTAGAATGCAAAACCCAGGTGAAAGTCACGCCTATAGTTGGGTATGGGCTAACCCTTTGAATGGGAAAGTAACGGGCTATTACGATGCGTCAAAAGCGAATATTGCGACGCAGGTGTGGAACTTCAAATACAAATTTCACATAGGCGACTTCGCAGGCCCATTGCTTGAATTTATCTGGTTATTTATCGCATTACTTCCAGCGTTTTTTACAATTACAGGGTTTTATTTTTGGTATAAACGCCATTACAAATGACGCGCTTTTATGGCTGAGCGACGGGCTTCAAATTCATCTCATCTAGATTTCATTATCTAAGCTCACTACTAAAATCATTCAGGATAATGAGAATGATTTTTATTTGCTTTACATTGTGCGCTTACACCTTTAGTATAACGCGCCTTTCCTAAACCTAAATTCTAAAAAGAGTTTTCATGTTAAAACCATCGCTTACGCTTATTGCCCTGGCCGTTAGTGCACCTTCTCTCGCGAATGATGCTCCAAACGATATGGAACGCATTATTGTTTCTGGAAGTCGTGTGATTGAAAGTATTGATGAAGTACCTGCATCGATCACCGTTATTTCCAGAAAACAGATTGAGGATCACCTGAAGGTGAACCCTGAATTACAAAGCTTGTTAGCGCAGATGGTACCTGGCCTTGCTCCTGACACAGGTAGTTCAAGCAATACTGGCCAGTCTCTGCGCGGACGTGCTCCGCTTGTGATGATTGACGGCGTGCCTCAGTCTACGCCGCTTAGAAATGGTTCGTTAGGTGTGAAAACGATTGACCCTAGTGCGCTTGCTAGAATTGAGGTAATTAAGGGCGCCACGTCTGTTTATGGTAACGGGGCGTCGGGCGGTATTATCAACTACATTACCAAGCAAGCGGCGGCGCAAGACACGCATGAGGGCCAAGTGAGTTTGTCCTCACGTTTTAGCTCAGTGAAGCTTGAAGAGTCAGCCGGTGCACGTATCTCAGCCGCGATTAACGGGAAGGTGGAGAATTTTGATTACCTTGTAACCGCCAGCTACGAGGAAAACGGCGTTCAGCGCGATGCTGAAGGCGATATTTTAGGTTTGCAGTACGGTTTGTCAGATGCTGAAACACAGAATTACTTTACCAAATTAGGTTACGACTTCGACCAAGAAAAACGTCTTCAGTTCAGCTACAACTACTTTAGCTCTCAACAGAAAACTGATTTGGCGGATGTTCCCGGAGACATCAACGAAGGTGTTAAAACCTACGCTATTCACGTACCTGAAGCTCTGCAAAAACGCGGGAAACCACAGGGGCCTGATGGGAATGAGAACATCACTCTGAAATACACAGACAGCAATATTTTTGCAAACAGCGAAATGACGCTTGATATGTACACACAGGATATTGAGAATGTATTTTTCTTTTCACCTAACTTAGCTAATCCAGATGAAGGCTACGACGGTGGTCAGTCTATCATTCGCTCTGAAAAGCGCGGCGCTCGCGCGACATTTAATACTGCTGTTGATTTTGATGGTGTTGAAGCTACGTTCATTTATGGTATCGATGCACTGAAAGACACCACCTCACAGCCGCTGGTGGATGGGCGCGTGTGGGTACCTGAAATGGAAATGGACAGCTTAGCTGGCTTTTTACAAACAAAGTGGGTAATTCGCGACGACGTTATTGTAAAGGCGGGTGTGAGAAGGGAAAGCATCGACTTATCGGTTGATGACTACGAAACACTAAAGCTGTGTCGCTCAGAAACTCAATGCTCTGTTCCTCTTCAAGTTAAGGGTGACACCATAGATTACGACGCCACTACTTATAACATTGCGATAAAGTACAACTGGCGCGACAGCTTTAGCCCGTTCTTTAATTACTCGCAAGGTTCGGATATCGCTGACATTGGCCGCCTACTGCGCGCTGCAACAGTAGATGATATTGGCCTTATTCAAACTGAAGCTTCTATCATCGATAACTACGAAGTGGGTTTCACTTCTCTTTTCGACCAGATACGCCTTGAAGTTGCGGCTTACAGAAGTACATCTGAATTAGGTACTACCAATAGTTTCAACGAGGTGACAGGTGTGTATGAGCCAGTACGCGCACCACAGGAAATTTGGGGTTACGAAGGCTTAGTGGATTACCGTATTTCAGAAACGCTCAACGTGGTAGCTACATATAGTTACGTTGAAGGGAAAAATACCGAAGCTGACGTGTACCTTGGCTCTCGCCAAATTAGCCCACCCAAAGCAACGGCAAACGTAAATTGGAAGCCATCAGACACTTTATCGCTAACAGTTAGCTATCTGTATGTGGGCGATCGCAAACGCTTCTCGCCAAATGCTGACGGCGACTATGTTGGTGATCAAGGGCCTATATCGAGCTACAATATTGTTAACCTAAGTGGACAGTACCAGTTCGCTGACAACTGGAACGCGTTTATGGGCGTCGAAAACCTGTTTAACAGCGACTATTATCCTGCTCGCGCTCAGTCGTATACCTATGGTGGCTACAATATTAAAGGGTTAGGTACCACAGCAACGCTTGGTGTCACTTACACATTCTAACTAATGCCACCTCGCCTAATGCAGGCGAGGTGTCTTTTCCTTACCATCACTTTCAACGCCTCATAGTTGGTGAATCTCACCGTAATGCCGCCACACTCTCCCGCTTACAGCTTATACGCGCTTTTTTGCCTATGTTGATACCTCAACCTGGGCATTTAAGCCACTACAAGTTATCAAGACTTCTCAGTGCACCATGTGCTTGGTTTTGTTGAATCACGGTGCGTGTCCATGAGCCAATAATTTACCTTCGCCGATAGTGAATATTTCAGCAAGTGCCGCTAAACCCTTAAAGAAATATTCTTATCCCGAATGGATAACCTGTTACCGCGGTCTCAATTGGTGGGCGTGACAGTGCCTTTTTATCCCAAGGCGGATAATGGTCGTCGCCTGTATCCGCTGCTGCTGCACAGCGCGTTGCGACCCCGCCTCTGGGCACCATTCTTAAAAGCCTCGCATTAGCGGGGCTTTTTTGATTCTACGGTATTAAAAGCACCGACCGTGTCGGTGCCAGTGCCTGGCGCGTTACGATCCCGTCTGGGCTCCATCATTAAAGCCTTGCGCTTTTAACCACTACATTTCACACACTTAAACATAGCCAAATAAGCATTTCAGCGTCGTGTTCTTTTTTAGCCTTTGGCTAAGAGGATCAGCTTTTTCTAGACAATGAAGTGATATACCCGATGCGCGAAACTGTTTTCCAGTTGGGAGGTGCCCCTTGAACGCGCTCAGTAATAAGAAAAGGGCGACAAACAGAAGTACAACGAGACCGATTCTGCTGACGTGATAATAGATAGCGTTTGATAGTTGTATAGACATTTTCATGTTGGCACCATTTCAAGTTATTTGTGGTTACATTAACGACGAAAAAACGAGGAGGTATACCTGCTCTTTACTTGAAGCAAAGACTAAGAACTCTTGGTATTTAATACCTGTACAAAAGCTGAAATTTACTGGAAAAAAGCTGAAGTTTTTTTGAAGAGTCTACGCATGCGCCTCTAGCCACGGGGCCGTTGATAAAAGCGCAGGCAGTAGTATCGCCGACTAGCTGATTGCTAAAATAGCTTAGGAATGAAGCTTGCTTAATGTTTAGCGAAAATTCTCACAATATTCGTAAGACCCAGCGGTCCATCTGTTGTTAGAGAACATTGCTAAAAGAATTGCAGTTTTATAATAGACGAATTTACGTCAGCTGAACCCAAAAAGAGGATGTCGTCGCCGTAAGACGCCAGCCGTTTAAACAGCACTCTTTGTTTCGTTTTGGCTATTGTCTCTCCGGATTCAATATCAACGATATACGTTGACTCGCCTTTGCTGTACCAATGAGCAAGTTTCCCTTTGTATTCGAAGAGCATTTTTCTCATCAACTGCTTTCCATGAATATCTTGTGCATGATTCACAATATTACCAGTAAGATTGTCTACAAATGAGCATCCGTTGTTACTGATAAAAGGGCGCTCTCCTTGTCCTGCCAATTTATCGAACACCCTGGTTTGGTCATTAAATATGTGGATGCCGTCACTTTCTATTAGCATGCATTGATCGTTAGACACAATTGTTCGTGTTTTTAAAGAGCTGACAGGTTCTAGGTGCTCTCCAGTGACCACATAAATGCCAGAAGGCCCCGCGAGATAGATATCGTCCTTGTAGTATGTAATGCTGCGAAGGGTTAATTCGGTGTCCAAGTAGAGTGTTTCAATGACTCTCTCGTCTAATAGGCGTTCTACCGCATAACCAGTATTGGTGAGCGCCAAAATAAACATTTGATTATCTATTACTTTGAAATCTCGAATACCGCTTTCTAATTCGTGAGTAAATGTACCAAACATACTTCGAATCACTTCACTCGAACTGTTCCCAAGCGAAAAATACAGCTCGTCTTCAAAAATTAGTGGGTCGTCTAGCTTTACTGCTTGCGGAGCTAATACAAGTTCAGGCTCAATCGCCTTTGTCAGCATATCTCCTGAGACATCAAGTTTAAGAAGTTCGTTGTTGTTCCCCACAAAAAACAAATGGTCTTGCGATAGGCCGAAAGAATAGGGCTTAGCCCTGTAGTCAAAAATGCTTCTCTGGTTGTCACCCTCAAAATATACCAGTGACATTTTGTCTAAATGGTCTTCTCTTAGTGAGTAAAGGCCTGTATCTGTTGCTTTTATAAATGCGTCGATAACTTTCTCACCGGTAGCTGGGAGTAATGAAGACGATGTGTCTTTTTCTAAAAGGCCTGTTTCTAAGTCATAAATGTGAGGGACTATAGAGCCTGCAAGTTCCACATTATAGGTAACATAGAATTTATTCTCGTCTATCCAATCGAATGAAGGAAACGCGTTTTGTCTATTACAAGGAATTTCATCAATCTGATTTTTAACCGGGACAGCAAAAACTTTTATTTTGCACAACCCGTCTTCGACGAAGTGCATTACAGTTTTGCCGCTTTTGTGAATTTCTATGCCTCTAAATGCACCTGTATATTGGGCTGACAAAAGAACTTTTTTCTTGCGATTTACCACTTCATACAAGTTAGATTGGCCGTCTCCACTCGTTGTAACATACATTCTTCCGTCGTACAGAGCATAGTCAATAATTTGTGCGTTTGAGTCAAAAATAGACTGTGTGGAAACCTTAGGAATAACTGCTTGCTTAGGGCTGAGTGTGAGGTGCATTACTAGCGCTAATGATGTTAGTAACAACACAAATACAGTGACATAAGCATATTTGGAGTGTTTGCTGTTCTTCCAAATAGAAGCAGTAATTTTGTTTGTAGTGAAGCTCTCGAAGTCCAGCTTATATCCTTTCCCTCTAATGTTTTGGATACATTCCTTGCTTTCGAACTTGCAGCGTAACTCGCTCATCAATTTTCTTAGCGAATTCTGAGTAACAATCTGCTTTTCCCAAATCGTTGACTCCAATAATTGGCGATCGACAAACCCGTCCTCTGAGTCCAAGAATAGCCTCAACGCTAATTGTTCTTGGTGGGTAAAATTAATCGTTTTATCGTTTTTGTTTGCCGAACGAAGGTCTGGTGATAGTGAAAATCCGTTTATTCTATGTGTCACAAGGCTAAATTATTATTACTAAAATACACTGGTCGGAGATGTTATACGTCAATGCAATCCAAATCAATACAACTTTGTGTTGCTCTTAATTTGCTGATAAATATAAAGATTCACACTTTAATCACACTAGGTAATGGTCTTTCTCACTTTTTCACTACCGCTTTTTAAAGTGCGCATAGCACCCTGTTATCGCTCGGTGTATTAGAGATGTGCTATGTAAGGACTCATTTCACTGCCAGTAATAATACTGACCTCTTACACCACCCCTGAAAGCTAAAAATATTTAGAACTGATAAGAATAGGAACTCAAAATGAAAAAGATGGGCGCATTTGCAGTCGTGGCTTCAACCCTCTTTGTAACCGCGTGCTCTTCGACGATGAATAATGCAATGACGGAAAAGCAGAAAAGCATCGAGCTTTATCGCGTTTTCGATATAAAGACCAGTGCCGATCGTTATGAAGTGCGCGATGCTGCTTCCGACGGTCTTGGTGCAAATGTTTCATCAGCGGACGAGCAAAACCCTATCGTTATGGGAGATGTTCCACAAAAGCCAGGACGCTTTAAGCCCTCTAATGCCGCAGCAGGTATGGGAGAGCAAATGGGTGGAATGATGCAACTTGCAATGAAAATGAATTCATCTCTTTCCAATATGCTTAAAACTGCCGAGTGCGAAGGTGCAGTTTGGACTGCTACAGCAAGACGAACAGTATCAAATGCTTTCGATATGAGCTTCAACCTTTGCCTATGGGAGTATCAAGAAGGTTACGCACTTGATGTTTATGCTAACTACACGAAGCTAGAAGGTGGTGGTTTCTTAGGGCTTGATGGGTTAGCGCGAGAAGCAGCTTATGCCATATCTGGTTCTCCAGAAGCGTGGGCAGAAAAAACGGTTCTTGATGTTGTTCGTGAAATCAAAAGTCGGACAGGCGGAGAGGTAACATACTTGGAAGGTTATCCGAAATTGGAAACAACGCCATGGCAAGATAGTGGTGAGATATTCAACTCTGAGGGAGTGTTAGCGCCAGCTGACGACTAACCTTATTTGCAGCTGCGCCTGACTTAGTCGAGGCGCAGATAGTTAAATCAAGATAAAGTTGTTTTAAAATAAAGGTAGCACGAAATTGTTTTGCTTATGGGAGGTGTCATGGAAATCCGTTGAGCGACAAGGAAAGTGCGAAAAAAGGATACTCGATTAAACCTGTTCTTGTGAGATGGTCATTGATTGCCAAGGGGGTCGTTAAAAGATGCAAGTTTTCATTCGCTCTACTACTATTCTACATATCTAATACCTCTCAACCTTATTTATGCGATTAGTCTGCTTACCTACTATCATTGTTGCGCTGATATTGCTGCCTATAGCGAGTTGGGCAAAAACAATTGACGTGCTTGCTATTGAGTATCCGCCATTTACAAATTCTGAAGAGCCAAGTAACGGTATCGCTTTTGAACTGTTGCGAAAAGCTGCCCTTAGTGACGACATAACATGGCGACCTGTGTATGCACCACCTGGGCGAGCTGCCGCAATAATTCGTTCTGGTGATTGGTGTGCGAGCTTTTATCCCGCCGATGAAAGTATCAAATCGCAGTCGATTGTCTTGTCCAAAAGCGAAGTGAGCGTTGGATTGGTGCGCCTAGCTAAAGAAAGTACATTTATATGGCAATCACTCAATGAACTCAATGGTAAAAGTGTAGTCTTGCTGCGTACAAAAGAAGACTCTGCGTTTGCACAACAATTTACCGACGCAGGCTTACGTGTAGTGTTTGTTGAAGACATCGACACCGGTATGCGTCTTGTCAAAAGTGGTCGTGTAGATTATGCCTTAAGTGATAATTTGTCCTTTGCTCAGCACAATGACGATGCGCTACAATTTTCAAAAAGTGCGCTGGTTGTTACACCTGTCACGCTTTATCTTAATCCTGCCTGTAACATTATGGATCTTTTTCATTAGCTCCTCTTATAGCGTAAAAGTCATAGCATCAGCGTACCTGCAACTGCTCATTAACTTGTAATGAGCGGCAATCAAAAACAGCCAAATAGTTGCTATGTCATCGAATTTACAAAAAAAGGCGGTGCATTCTTGTCAACTTTTGAAAATGAGTACTACGCTTAAGCCATAAGCGAACTTAGACAAAAGTAGTGCTTATGGTTTTGATGGCGAATGGCGTAACGCTGTCTTCTCAACGCTTTAACAAACAACATCCTAGCAAGCAAAAATAGCATTGTATTGGTGAGCGTGAAGAAAAATGTGAAGGACGTGGCGAAAGAAAAGAGGAACGCAAGTTGGCGGTAAACGAGGTATCTTCAAGCTTGAATACATCCAAGCAAATGAGAAACGCGAGTATTGTTACGTGTGTAGGGCTTATATTGTCTTGGATTTTGTATTTATTCGTTTCTGATTTACTTAGCGCACTGGCATTTAGCGCTTTCCTGCTAGGTCTTTTGGTTCATCAATACCTTCAATCGTCTAAACCCCATCAGGTTCAACATAGCGTAAATCAGAAGCGGCAGACGCCGTCATTTCACAACGACAGCAATATTGCTGCCGTAGGCCAAAAAATAGCGGCGTCATTGAGTACCTGCGTCTCCAACTTATCTGCTATTAAATCCACTCAGGACGATGCAGTGGTAACCTTGTCAGAAGCATTTAACCGCCTAAAAGCGTTAGAGGCCGACCAGTCTGAATGCATCGAAGATTTACTAAATGTTGACGAAGCGCATACTTTGTCATATCCAGACAGAATGCGCTCTTTTGCCAAAGAAACCGACGCAACACTCAAGCAATTCATTTCATCTACAGAGCAAATGTCCTCCTCAACACAACAGCTAATGAGCCAAGTGCAAACTATTCAGCAAGCCATGCCAACCGTTATCGACGCGCTTAGTGGTATTGACGATATTGCTGCACAAACCAATTTATTGGCGCTAAACGCAGCCATTGAAGCAGCGCGAGCGGGTGAAGCGGGAAGAGGGTTTGCGGTAGTTGCTGATGAGGTCCGCGCGCTTTCAACGCGTTCTACACAATTTAGCGATGTGATAAAAACGCAAGTGGAGAACATCCGAAACCTTGTAGATAAATTAACTGATACCGCCGAGTTTGTTGCTTCACAAGACATTTCACAGGTAGTGAAAGCGAAAGATCACATTAGCGAACGCTTGTCAGAAATTATCAAAAAGACGGAAGCAGACTTAAAAACAACCAAACAAATAGAAGATATTGGCCAGCAACTTAATGAAGCGATCAATAACGCCATTCGGGGTATGCAGTTTGGTGATATCAATGGTCAGCACATCCAATACACTCAAGACATTATAAAATTTGTGATTGAAAAGCTTGAAACACTTAACCCAGACAATCTAACTGACTTTATTCAATCACTTAACGAGTATCAAAAAGGGTTAGCCGCTAAAGGAAAAAATGACCACAACCCGGTTTCCGCTACGTCAATGGCGGCCGGCGACGTTGAGTTGTTCTAGGCTTTTAATAAGGAATAAACCGTTGTCATATGTTGACAACATGAGGAGAGGTGAGCATATGAGCAAACGTATTTTAGTCGTGGACGATTCTGTCTCGATTCGTCAAATGGTAGAAATGACGCTGAAAAGTGCTGGATATGACATAACTACAGCTCAGGATGGTCAAGAAGCGTTGGATAAGTGCCAAGGTCAAAGTTTTGATTTTGTATTAACTGATCAGAATATGCCGCGTATGGATGGCCTAACGCTGGTGAAAAGTCTTCGAGGGTTAGGAAGCTACGCCAAAACGCCAATCGTTATGCTAACCACAGAGGCCGGTGATGATATGAAAGCAAAAGGCAAAGCTGCGGGCGCAACGGGCTGGATGGTGAAACCTTTTGACCCCAACAAACTGCTAGACGTTACCAAGCGTGTGTTGGGATAAGCACACCTTTTTCTTTTTATTCCGGAAAGATTCAATATGAGCATTGATATTGAGCAGTTTCACAGCGTGTTCTTCGAGGAAAGTGAAGAACACCTAGACGATATGGAGCAGCTGCTGATGGGGCTAAATGTTGACGCCCCTGATCCAGAAGAACTCAATAGTATTTTCCGTGCGGCGCATTCTATTAAAGGCGGTAGTGGTATTTTCGGCTTTGATGCATTGATGAACCTTACGCATGTAATGGAGAACTTGCTAGATAAAGCCCGCAATGGTGAACTCAGTGTCACTACTGAAATAGTCAATGTACTGCTAGAAACGCTGGATGTGCTAAAGGCAACACTCACGGCCTACCGACAACAATCTCCTGTTCCTGAAGATGATATAGCCCAGCGAATTACGGTGTTAAATGCTGCCATCGATGGACAAGTACAAAGCGGTGCGAGTGGTGATAAGTCGCCGCACACTACGGCTGAAGACGATGACGGTTTCGGTTTTTTCGACGACGATGACACAGCGCAAAACCCGAGTGCAGTCGTAACTGAAACATCAGACGATAGCTTCGGATTTTTTGACGAAGAAGACGTTCAACCTCAAAGCAAATCAAGTGTGCATGAAGACGACGGTTTCGGCTTTTTTGATGATGTTGCGCTTCCTGCTAACGCAGAAAACAAAGTGCCTTCAATCGCGCCTAAAGATGAGAGCCCTGCCGAGAGCAACACGCCGAAGCCTTTGTCAAACAAACCTACGCCTACGGCGCCTAAAAATACTTCTGAAGCTAACCAGCAAGCTAAACCGGTGGCTTCTCGAGAGACCGTATCAATTCGAGTCGACACCACAAAAATAGATGCAATGGTGAACTTGGTAGGCGAACTGGTAATTACTCAGTCTATGCTTTCTATGATAGGTCATGAAGTTGATGGCCAGATAGGTGAGCGACTGCAACTAGCTATTGATGAGCTTCAGCGTAACACCCGTGAAATTCAAGAATCTGTAATGTCGATGCGGATGCTGCCGTTAACCGCTACATTTAATCGATTCCCGCGGTTGGTACGCGATCTCGCCAGTAAGTTGGGCAAAAAAGTTGAACTTGTATTACAAGGCGGTAATACCGAGATAGATAAGAGCCTAATTGAAAAGCTTGTTGACCCACTAACCCATTTAGTGAGAAACAGCATAGACCATGGTATTGAAAGCCCATCTGCGCGCAGAAGCAACGGCAAGTCTGAAACAGGCACCGTCATTTTAAGCGCTGAACAAAAGGGGGGCAGCATCATTATTAGTATTATTGATGATGGTGGTGGTCTGCATCGCGAGAAGATCTTAGATAAGGCGAGAAGTAACGGTTTATCGGTATCTGACGACATGCCAGATTCAGCCGTTTGGCAGTTAATATTTCAACCTGGCTTTTCCACAGCCGATGCCATTACCGACGTATCAGGCAGGGGCGTAGGAATGGATGTAGTGCGTCGAAATATAGAATCGATTGGCGGTCGTATTGAAATTGAATCCAATGCTGGCGAAGGCTCGGCCTTCTTTATTCATTTGCCGCTTACATTGGCTATCGTCGATGGTATGTGTGTGTCTGTGGGCGAACAGATTTTTGTTATTCCTTTACTGAATATCGTCGAGTCATTTCAACCGCAAAAACATCAGCTGAAAACTCTGGGTAATGACACTGTACTGTATGTTCGCGACCAATATTGGCCACTTGTTCCACTTTATGACTTTATGGATGTTGATGGAGCTCAGAAGTCAGCGACCGAAGGCATTGTCGTTTTGCTTGAAAGTAGCAAAAAGCGCTTCGGTATCTTGGTTGATGCATTGGTCGGTCAACAACAAGTAGTCATAAAAAGCTTGGAATTACATTATCGCAAAGTTGCCGGTATTGCGGGGGCAACTATTATGGGCGATGGCAAAGTAGCGCTTATTATCGACGCAGATTCAATCGCCACTACTTACACATCAAGTCAATTAGAGGAACTGCTTTCATGAGTCAATCTTCACTTCAACAAGCGGTTACTGGGGGGCAAGACAAAGAATACCTCAGCTTTGTGCTTGGCGATGAACACTACGCCCTCGATATCACCACAGTAAAAGAAATTAGAGGGTACGAGCAAGTAACGAAAATTGCCAACGCTCCCGCATTTATAAAAGGTGTGATTAATTTACGTGGTGACATCGTTCCTATTGTCGATTTACGTATTAAGTTTAATGTAGGCGAAGCTACGTACAACGAGTTCACTATCGTCATTATGCTTAATATCAAACAGCGCATTGTCGGTATCGTGGTAGATGGTGTATCTGACGTTATCCGTCTTGAAGAAGAGCAAGTTTTACCCCCTCCTGAGTTTGGTGTTGCTTTTGACAGTCGCTATTTACATGGCTTAGCTGATATTGATGAGCACATGGTGATTCTGGTTAATATAGAAAGCCTAATTACGAGCGACGAGTTGGGTTTGGTGGCATCTGAGAGTGCTCTTGGTGAAATGTGATAACTTGTAGGTGCTTCTTATCAGTGTTTTAATAGCGCAGCTTAATAATGGGTAATGTTGCTACAGAATGCTGTTGCTGTAGCCGATACTACGGATAGGCCGGTTATTGAGTCCGTTAGAATTATCAAAAATGATTTTAATATAGCGAATATTGAGAGTTGGTTGTTTGTAATAACAATAAAAAATAACAACAACTTAAGTGGAATGGTTGCATATTTTATCGCTGTTTTCATTACAACGTATATTTTGTAACACCCAACGCTTTGAAATGGGCTGCTATATTTCTAATCAGATTTGAGGGCAATAAGTTGCCCAGTTCTAACGGTATAAAACTAAACCCGGGATTATAACGAGTAGTTGGGGACTCTTATGAAACAGCAAACACTTATTGCACTATCTGCCTTAGTATTTTCTTCTTCTGTACTAGCTAACGGTGGCTTCGAACCAAATAAAAAAGCGTGTGTTAACGTAGGTAAAGAAATTACCCGTGTTAGCAGCGAAATGGACACTGCCAAGTCTGGCATTCAAAAATCATGGCTGAAACGTCAACTCAATGCCTTAGAAACCAAGCGCAATTCATGCAGCACAAAAGGTTATGAGGCGAACTCTCAAGAAATTGCCAAACTTTAATTGCTAGCTATGCAAAACCGAAAGCCTTACATCAGTAAGGCTTTTTTGATCCCTTCCTTTGAAAACTTAACTCATCAAGTCGACAAGTTCGTATAGTGAACTAAAAGTAAAATCTGGCTTTAGCCCTAATGGGTACATCATTTTTCCGGGTCTTGATACGAAGGTCGTTTGCATACCAGTGGCTTTCGCACCGCTTACATCCCAGCCATGAGCAGCTACCAT
Organism: Alteromonas sp. McT4-15; assembly: GCF_020515205.1. Taxonomy (NCBI): domain Bacteria; kingdom Pseudomonadati; phylum Pseudomonadota; class Gammaproteobacteria; order Alteromonadales; family Alteromonadaceae; genus Alteromonas; species Alteromonas sp. McT4-15. The sequence goes on along the minus strand of NZ_JAJALG010000023.1, from coordinate 34,671 downwards.
CATAGCATCGCGGTTGGCTGTCCCTACTTGCTGACACGCCCAATGGTAAACATTCGGGTAGGGCTTATACGCGCGAATAGATTCAACACTGAGTACATGGTCAAAATAGTAATGAATTTCAGCAAATTTTAGCTGCTTAGTTAAGCCTACTTGCGATGAATTAGACAAAGCCACTAGCTTAACGTTAGCTTCTTTTAGTGCTTCAAGAGTAGGGGCAACATCATCGTGAGCCGGTAATGCAGTAATGTGCTCAGCAATCGTTTTTTTCGCAAGTTCGATATCCAGTGAGATATCTTTACTATGTGCAACCATCACCAATGCAGCAGCACCGATATCAATGAAGTCGTGGTATTGCGAAGAAGCGATATCAACAAGGCTGTGATGCAATAAATTCGCAAACCACACATCAACCAAGGTGTCGTCACCATTGAGCACATCGGCTAAGCCATGTCGTATAGCCTGCATATCTAGAAGTGTTTCGTTAATGTCGAAAAAAATAACCTTTGGCGTCGTCATGGTGAACCTCGTTGGTAGGTTAAAAAGTGGGTACGCCACTGCAAACAATCAAATACGTTTACCTGCATACCACTGTAGTACCAATCGCGATCAAAAGAATGGGTCGTAAGATAAAGGTAAGGTTTTTTGCTGTAAGTAGAAATGAAAAAGCCGATGCAATGCATCGGCTTTTGAGAAATAGCGTTAGATAACTGCTAGAAGAACAAGTAAGACACGCTTAATTTCATGCTTCTTGGCATAATGTAACGGCCGTTTGGCGCATCTGGGTTACGCGGGTCGCCCTCTGTAATGCCTTGTTCGTCAGTTAAGTTGTCAACCGAGAATTGTAGGCGAAGCGATTCAGTAGGCTCAAGTGTTACACCTACGTCTACTTTTTCGTAGCCTTCAAGCACTACCGTGTTTTCATTGTTGCCGAAACGGTCATCAACAGCCGACAAGGTACCATAAACAGTCGCATACATATCACCAATGTCGAAACCGTAGCTTGGGGTAACACGCACTTGCCAACCAGGTTGGCGCTGTGCTTCGTTGCCTTCATTGTTCGCGCTTGCGGTAATTTCGGTTTCTTGCAATGTTGCGTTTACACTTACCGAGAAACCAGAATCGTGGCTGTAACGGCCGTCAAGCTCAACGCCGTATGCTTCGTTTGTTAAAATTTCAGCCGGCGCCCCAGGACGGCGCACAAAAGTGTCACCTTCCACTTCATTAGCAAACAAGGTCGCAAAGAACTGAATGTCTTCATTCATAAACTTATAGCCCAGCTCGCCTTGTGTAACTTGTTGGATTAGGTCGTTACCACCTGTATATGCACCCCAGTTGTCGCGGAAGTCATCGAAGTATGGCATCTTGTAACCGCGGTTCATGCGCGCAAACACACCGCTGTTGTCGGTAAGCGCGTAGTTTGCACCTAGCGTCCAAGATGTTTTCGTTTCATCGTATTCAAGGGCTTTGGTAATAACACCGTCAAGTCCCTCGTCAACCGAATAGTTCACTTCGTGATTTTCACGACGCAAGCCCAAATCAATGCTTAAATCGTCAGAGGCGTACCACGTAGAGGTTGCATAGAGTGCAAAAGTATTGGCGTCACCGACAGAGTTAATATCGTAGTTCCAGTCACAGCCTTCTGCTTGGCTGTTACACTCAATACCATCTAACAGTTCACCACCTGGCTGAAGAACATGATAAGCCGTGTTACCTATACTCCACCAGTCGTTGGCTTTGGTGGTTGCGCTGTAAATTCCAAACGATACGTCAAAATCTTCCCAGCTTTTTGAAACCGCTAAATCGTTAGTAAACGCTTCAATATCTTTTAATACAACCCAGCGGCCAATTTGTTGAATGGGGGTATCGCCAGCATACTCAGTGCCAGTTACTGCGCCAACTGCAGTAGCACCATTATCTGCTACTGCTGCAACCGTAGTTGCTGCACCATTAGGCACTAGACCAAAGGTGTTGGCCTCGCCTTTAGTTAGATTAAAACGATCAACAAGGTGCCAGTCGTTACCAAGTTCTAGTTTTAAACTACCGCCACTTACATGACCATCCCATCCACGGCCTTCGCCGAAGTCGAATGATTCTGATGTTGCACCGTCTGGTCCGTAGGCAATGGTGCCTTGACGATTAAGTGGGCCAATTTGCGTATAGTTCGCGTCGATACCATCAATGTTAAGGGGTGTTGGCAAATACCAAGTGCCGCGATCATCTGTCTGGCGGGTATAGAGATTCAACTCGCCTTTATTAAATACTTTTGTGATGTTAACCGTAAATTGATTACCTTGCTCAGAGTTAAACCCTGCATCACGTATTCCTTCTGAGCTTTTAATGTAACCGCCTACCATGTAGTACAAGTCATCATCTAATGCACCACTGGCTACAACATCTACACGGTTTAAGCCGTAGTCTGATATTGTGTATTTCGCCAGAGCTTCAGTAGCGTCACTGCCGCGCTTTAAGCGAAAGTTAGTGGTAAGGCCCGGCTGACCGTTACTTACTACGGGGTTTGGACCACCGCGTAAACCTTCTACCATTTCAATTGTTTCGTCGATGCGAAACAGTTGAGAGTTTTCTAGAAATGACAATGTAGGCGCTGGGTAAATAGGTGAACCTTCTAACGCAATGGTTAAGAACGGTGCATCACCACCACCTGGGAAGCCCCTTACAAACACATTGGCGCCTGATTCACCGCCTGAGCTTTCTACCCAAACCCCTGGAATGGCTTTGAATAAGTCTGCAGTTGATTTAGGTGCTAGCTTTTCAATGTCACTCGCATCAATGTTTGTCACAGCGAAGCTTGCGTCAATTTTTCTGATCCCTGCGCCACCTGGCGTACCACTGACAATAATTACTTCGGTGTTGTCATTAGTTGGCTGTGTGGCTTCTTCTTGTGCCACAGTGGGCTGCGTTAGTGCTACCGCTACTGCACTCGCCAGCATTCCTTTTGTAAACAACGTTTTCATGGTGTGTGCTCCCGAAAATATGTTATTTGCGTTGTTAACTGAATGCGTTAAACAGGTTTAAAAATTGTTATACGCATCACGATTGGAAACAAAATAGATCTGTTTGCAATCGATTGCAAGAATAAAATGCAATCGATTGCAAATTAATTGTTGGATCTTGTTAACAAGGTTTTACGCATGAAGAATGTGGGTTATATTGCAAAGTATGCTGTGGCAACGTGATCTATCGAGCAAAACACACAGCTTTTGAACACAGTAAGCCTGTAGCAATAATGATTAATAACTAGAGAACATATAAATTGGCATCTGATACAAAACTCACGCTGGCAAAATTGGCTGAATTGGCTGGAGTGTCTACTTCGACCGCATCACGCGCATTGAAAGATAACCCGCTTATCAAAAAAGAAACGCGCGAAAAAATACAAGAGTTAGCGAAGACACATAACTTCAGTATCAATGCGGCAGCAAGCCGATTGCGTACGCAAAAAACCAATGTTATAGCGGTTATTCTTAATCTTATTGATAACACAGAGCAAAGTACTACCGATCCCTTTCTACTCAAGCTAGTGGGCGAGCTGAATCAAGCGCTCAATGCCAAAGGGTACGAGCTGTTATTGTCGAATTCGTTTATGGCTAGCGACGACTGGGCTAATTATTTTATTCGTAGTCAACGGGCCGACGGCATATTGGTGATTGGTCAGGGAAAATCGACACATAAAATTGATTTGGCGGCTCAAAGCGGTGTGCCTATTGTGGTATGGGGAGATGCCAAGACCCTCGCGCCTTATCCTATTGTGGGTGGAGACAACTTTGAAGGTGGTTACCGTGCTACTTTGCATTTACTCAACCAAGGCGCCACGCGAGTCCTCTTTCTCGGAGATCCTGAGCACGCTGAAATGCAGGAACGTCACAAAGGCTACTTAAAAGCACACCAAGACGTAAACGTTGAAGTGGACACGCAGTGTACCTGTGCCATAGATATTACGTCGAAGGCAGCTTATCAGTATATAAACGAGCGCATAAAAGCCCATGGCCTCGATTTCGACGGTATTGTTTGCGTTAGCGATATGGTGGCCTTAGGCGCCCTCAAAGCATTGAAAGAGCGCTACGTTGGCATTCCCAGTGACGTAGGTATTGTAGGTTATGATGATATTTCTCTGGCCGAATTAATGCATCCGTCTTTAACCACCATACGACAAAATACACAGCAGGCCGCTGCATTAATGGTTGAGCAGTTAATCAATCAACTTGAAGGCAAGCCCACCCAGAGCCAAGTGGTCGACACCACACTAGTTGCTAGGCGCTCAACAAAGTAGTACCGATTAAATCCAACCTGCAAACGTTTGCATTTTTGTTTTCTTAAGACTACACTCCAGCGTAATTCAGTTAACAGAGTGTTTACACATGTCACGTTTAATGATTATTGCTGCTATAGCGATCAGTTACTACGTTTTTGCCATACTGCTCAACAGTGTGGGCACAGTAATTCTGCAGTCCATCAATAGTTTCGACATTAGTAAACCTCAAGCTAGCACACTGGAAGGCTTTAAAGATCTCTCTATTGCGATAGTGTCCTTTTTAGTTGCCAGCTTTATTCCTCGAGTGGGTTATAAACTCGCCATGCTAGTGGGGCTTGCGTTGGTGACTGTGGCATGCGCGCTTACCCCGTCTATCGCCAGTTTTTGGTTTATTAAGGTATTGTTTGCCTGTATCGGTACGGCCTTTGCGTTAGTTAAAGTGTCGGTATATGCCATTATTGGTCAACTGTCTTCATCAACAAAAGCGCACTCCTCGTTAATGAATACTATAGAAGGCATATTTATGCTGGGTGTGTTATCGGGCTACTGGGTTTTCGCGGGCTTTATCGATCCTAACAACGATGCTTCGCTGTCGTGGCTAAATGTGTATTACCTACTTGCGGCATTAGTGGCGTTCACATGTATGGTGGTAGCTATTGCACCTATAAAACGCGTTGAATATACCCATGGCAGCACATTGGGCAGCGAGTTTGTTGGCATGTTAAAGCTGGCCTACAAACCGTTAGTGCTTGTGTTTATCTTTTCTATTTTTTTGTATGTACTTATTGAACAAGGAATTGGCTCGTGGTTACCCACATTCAACAAAGAGGTGTTGGGTTTGCCCACTCAGGTAAGCATTCAAATAACCAGCATCTTTGCTATTGCTTTGGCAGTTGGTAGGCTAACGGCTGGGGCCGTGCTTACGCGAATGAGTTGGTATCCTTTCTTAAATATATGTTTAGCAGGTATGGCATTAGTCATGCTACTTAGTTTACCGCTTGCAGAAAACGTAGCTAACATGCCTATTGCTAGTTGGGCAGATGCGCCGCTTGCTGCCTTTCTCATCCCTTTAATTGGTTTGATGATGGCTCCCATTTACCCGGTTATTAATTCGGTAATGTTAAGTGCGCTTCCTCAAGCCCAGCACGCTCCTATGACCGGACTTATCGTGGTATTTTCTGCTCTTGGCGGCACAACTGGCTCTATTGTTACCGGGTTTGTTTTCGACGCAGTAGGTGGGCAGCAAGCATTTTACCTTTCGCTTATCCCAATTGGCTTGTTGGTTATTACATTGTTCTTCTTTAAGAAAGCGTCGACAACTTTAACGGAAAAAGCGTTATCTCCACAGCGCAATTCGGAGCATCCAGCATGAGTCATACGTGGCAAGACAGCTTGTCTTTTTTCCAAAGCGATTTATTTAAAGATGTTCAAATGGCGCAGCTGTTTCCCGATAGCAAAACCTTTGCCGACGCTGTTGTAAAAACGGATATTGCTTCAACCCTTAAAGCCTACGATAGGGCGTGCCAACTGGCTAAGAAAAACAATACGCAGGTAGACTTACTTGGGTTTGTTCAAACGCACTTTGATATTCCCAGTTCCGATAATGAAACATCGAACACCTCATTTAAAAGCGTTTCGCACTATATTGAAAATATGTGGGACGTACTTACGCGTACACCTGACACGCAGCACAACGACAGTCTTATTGCGTTAAGCCGACCTTACATTGTGCCCGGCGGTCGCTTTCGAGAAATCTACTACTGGGATAGTTATTTTACCGCACTTGGTTTAATGGATGCAGGACGCATCGATATGGCTATCAATATGCTTGAGAACTTTGTTGATATCCTACTAGAAGTTGGCTGCATTCCAAATGGTAACCGCGCCTATTATTATTCTCGTAGTCAGCCACCAATTTTGGCTCTATTTTATCAGTTGCTTGAAGCGCACCTTTCTCCACAACAAAAACAGTACGCTGTTGAAGGCATGAAAAAAGAGTATGCGTTTTGGATGCAATACAATGAAGTCTCACCGCTTCGGGTAATAACTATGCCGTGTGGCGCAGTATTAAATCGCTATTTTGATACTGAGGAGACACCACGACCAGAGTCGTACCGTGAAGATATTGAAACGGCAGAAACTATTGGTGCAGACAAAGCCGCTTTCTATCAGCATGTGCGTGCTGCCTGTGAGTCTGGATGGGACTTTAGCTCTAGGTGGCTTGAAGATCCTAATCAGCTTGCCAGCATTAGAACGACAGAAATAATTCCTGTTGATCTCAATGCACTGCTAGTCACACTAGAAAATACCTTAGCCAATGTAACCGAGGGCAACGAGAAAGCACGTTACAAAGTGGCGGCGACGCGCAGAGTAGAGGCGATTAATACCTACTTATACAGCGAAACCAAAAAAGGCTATTTCGATTACCACTATCCAACTGATACGCAAACGTCAGTGGTATCTGCTGCCATGACAGTGCCGCTATTTGTAGGCATTGCCGACAAATATCAAGCACAAGTGGTTGAAGCCACACTCCGTGAGCACTTGTTGAAAGCTGGTGGATTGGTTACCACTGCTATTACAACGTCACAGCAATGGGATGCACCAAATGGATGGGCACCTCTTCAGTTATTTGCCGTTGAAGGCCTGCGTAACTATGGCTTCGAACGCATGGCAACTAGCATTATGCGCCGTTTTTGCACCACGATTGAAGATACCTTTTTACAAAGCGGTGTGCTGCTTGAGAAGTACAACGTGTGTGAGCCTACCGTCAAAGCGGGTGGTGGTGAATATGAAGTTCAGTTAGGTTTCGGGTGGACTAACGGCGTGTACACCCGCTTTCAAACCTATTTGCAAGATAATCAGTAAACCTATTCTTTTACTTGCATGCGCTTTCGCACTGTGTGCGAATGCCATGCGGCGGGTACAATAACAAGCACAGCGATAGCCACAAGTAACCACAAATAATGCTGGTCAAAGAGCGACAGCTGCGCAATATCGGCAGCCTTTTCACTGTTGGTATGCTCAGCGTACGCGAATGGCCCTATTGCGGCATCGAGAGCAACAGAAAACCCTTGGCTGAAAGCACTTTGCCAACCTAACGACGATAGCGATGCATACGCATTGTATGCAACGGCCGAGGCGCCAAAACCAATCACGCCAATAGCAACTGTGCCCAAACTTAACACTCCAACTCCAACGGCGCCCACCGTCGCTGCACCAACAGATACAATGCCTACACTTATTGGGGCTACCGCAATACCACCCCACGCAAACAGAATCCCGTATGCATAACTACCGCCTGCAATCCAGCCATAAGCCGCCTTTTCATTTTGCTCGGGCATGCCAAACTGAAAGTGATAAAGCGGTACGCCAAAAAGTCTAATGCGACTGATGAGTGCTTTGCGTGAAGACTTCTCTTGTACGGCTTCATCGTTAAACGCATGTGGGTTAAATAGCCGCTCGTGCATTCGCAATGTCTTCATTGATGCAATCATCTGATACGACAGACGCAAATATGCCACAACAAATGCAAGCACTAGTAATTGAGACACAACCGTGAAAGTAGTCGCAAATTGCGGCTTAGCAAGGGCCGCGTACTTCAACCCGGTCATGCCAGCAACAAACAAAATGGCCCATGTCATAAATAGGGTGACAATGCGAATTACTAATTTACGTTCGTTCAGTGTTCGCGTTTGCGCTAAGGCCGCCTGCAACCCAAAAAAAGCACTGATAAAACCTGATGCACTGGCCAACAATGCAATAAATGCAGAAAGCGACAAGTAGCTAGTGGCTTTAGCGGCTCCAGCACCGTAGGCTGCGGCCTTGGCTGGCGGTGATACCGAGCTGATGGCACTGAGCACTGCTGCGGTAAATGCAACACCGGGCTTACTGCGCTTAAGTGACTCTTCCACAATTGATGACATGGCTGCTTTGAGTAACTTACGGCCTCGCGAAAGTCGTTGTTTAGCGGTGTCCAGAGTTAGGTCGAGCTCTTGGGCAACACGTTCAATCGATTGCTGCTCGCGGTAATACAGCACCAACGGCTCGCGATAGTGATTGTCCATACCTTCCAGTACTTGCCACATTAATGCTTCATGCTGTTGAGCAATAGCTTGCTCATCTAAGTTAACCGTTTTTGCTTCATTGAAGGCCACTGCATCGGTATGTGTACTGTTAGTATTATCAGTAACGGTGCTTTGATGATGGGCGCTATGCTTGTGCTCTTTTCGTCTGTGGTGACTTACCTTAAATCGCAAAATTCCACATAACCACGCTTTTAATTTTTCAGGGTCGCGCAGCGTATCTAGCTTCATCCATGCTTCAATAAATGCCTCTTGCGCGATATCTTCACTTTGCTTTAAGTCGCCTACCGAAGAGTAGGCCAGTGAGCAAAGCAAATTCTGGTATCGGGTAACTATTTCGCAAAAGGCGTCGCGGTTACCTCCAAGTGAATGCATAACGAGGCTGGCGTCGTCGGCGCTATTAAGTACTAGGCGTTTTCTAAACATATTTTCTTTACGTTGTAGTGCGGATAACTAATAAGTGCCTTCAATAAGAAAAAGGTGACATACTTTTTTAATTCGTTTTATTTTTTATCACCTACTTTGCGATATTGCGCCCGCAGCAATTATTTTTCAAAAAAATATACTTTTCTCTGTCACCTATTTCTTTTAGTGCGGCACTTATTAAACAAGCCCATGTAGATAGCATCCGCTTTCTCAATTGGGACATGTTTAACTTCAAAACAGTTTAAGTTTAATAGAACCGCAAAAGAGGATAGTTACCGTGATGACATTATCATTTAAGGCTTTTACTCAGCTAGTGATGGCAGGTGCAGTAAGTGTGTTGTTAACAACGCCATGTGCACAAGCAGACAATCAAGTTAACACCACAATAGATGATTTTTCCGATAGTAGTGTTGCATCAACAGGGTTTGATAGACAATTTCTTGATGACACGTTGGCAGGAGGTAGCACAACAACCACGCAGTTAATTTCAAACGGTATCTTGCGCGTAGAAGGCGACATTACACCGCCAAGAGGTCAACCCGGTTGGGCAAGTACCGTTATTCCACTTAGCGCAATGGGCCAGCCTTTCGATGCGAGTGCGCATAAAGGCATAAGGCTTTTAATTAAAGTAACAAGTGGCAATGTAAGTCTTTCTGCAAACAGTACGCTGGTTACCAACTTTGACTACCATGCGGCCCCTATTGTGGTTAAAGCCGATGGCGATTTCCATGAAGTGCACGTGCCGTTTAGTGCAATGAAGCGCACGTGGTCTGAGCAAACAGCTCTTGACCCGCACACGCTAAATAGCTTAAGCATAGTTGCCTATAGCATGCAAAAAGCTGCCTTTATTTTTGAAGTGGATGATGTTGATTTTTATTAAAGCCGCACGGTTAACGCAACGCGAACAACAAGGTAAACACACCTAATGGAAAACGGACAACATCAACGACTTTACTATTTAGACGCGGTGCGCAGCATCGCGCTGCTGCTCGGTGTTATCTTTCACGCTAGCTTGTCTTTTATGCCCATTTTTATAGGGTGGGCTGTGATGGATATTTCAACAAGCTATGCTGTGGCTGTTTTTGTATTTGTGAGCCATACGTTTCGTATGCCGCTATTCTTTCTTATTGCAGGCTATTTTACCTGTATGAGTCTTCAGCGAAGTCACATTGCAACCTTTGTTCAGTCTCGCGCAATCAAGTTAGCGCTGCCGCTGATAGTTGGCTGGTTCATACTTCGCCCACTTATAGTCAGCGGGTGGGTAGCCGGTGGGCAAAGTATGCAAGGCGAGGTTGATATTGCATTTGCTTTTTTGCAGGGCCTAGATACGTTTAACGCACTTCCCAGTGGTTTCTTAGTGGGCACTCACCTCTGGTTTTTGTACTACTTGCTGTTGATCACGGCCAGTTTTATGGCGATGCGTTTTACGCTTAACAAGGTAAACATTAATAGCGCGCGTTTAGGAGCAAAACTGGTTTCATGGTGTTGGCCTGAATTCAATAAAGATGACACGCAACCCCTTTGGCTAATCTTGGTGCCGATAACAAGAGGTTTAGTTTTTATTCTTCCCACTGCGTTAAGCGTTTGGTTTATGCAAGGGTGGGGAATAGATACACCTGACAAATCGCTATATATACATTGGCCTGTATTTTTGCTGTATTTCGGTTGGTTTTCACTTGGCTATGTGCTTTACAGTAACCTACAAGCGTTCACGACCTTTACCAAAGTGACGGTGGCAAAAGTGTGTATTGGCACGGTGGCACTTATTACTGCTGTTGCACTTACCCCATACGAAATGCAAAAAGGACACCCGTATTTCATTCAACTTAAAATGGTGTTTTGTATTTGCTACGCATTGGTAATGTGGGCGCTAGTGCCGTTGGCGATAGCAATGTGTAAAAAGCTGTTTTCTAAAAAGCGTGCGTGGGTGCGTTATGTGGCCGATGCATCGTATTGGATTTACCTTATTCACTTACCTATTGTGGTGGGGTTGCAAGTAGCCGTGGCTGAGTTGCCACTGCACTGGGCGGTAAAATGGTTCAGTATATGTGCTGTGACTGTTTGCTTTGCACTTTTGACCTACGCCCTGTTAGTTCGCAAAACGCTAATTGGACGGGTGCTGACGGGTAACATTTTTCAGAAAAGCTCCCCATCAATGAGTCAAAAATTGCCCGTACAAAATTAATAGCGCAAATTCAGTTAAAGGTAGGCTACACTGAGAAAATAACATCACTTTTCGTAGAGCTAATTTCTTTCGAATGAATGTTTTTGGTTTTCGCGCCATTGCGGTGCCATTACTCTTTTCATTAGTCTGCTTCTTTTCATTGCTTATGGGCACTGAGAATGCTGTCGCGCAATCAACGCCAAAGAAATCGTACAGTGTTATAGTCGTTAATTCCTTCAACGAATCTGATTTTGAAGTGCGATTGATGTATCGGCTAATGAATGGCATTGCCGATCACGAAGATGTGCTGGTACTTACCGTGCCGCCTTATTACGCCGACGCCGTTGATACCTTGGGCGAAGATGTAAAAAAAACAGTCATCGATAACTTTCACTATCAAATACAAAGCCTATTGAAAACCGAAAACGACGTTGATATCCGTCGTATTGTTGCCATAGGCCGGCATGCTAGCGTATTTATAGACAGTAACCCTGACCTGTTGCCATTTAGTAATCGCTATTTTCTGCATATTGATTGGAAGCCTAAAAAGGGCACATTAGTGCCGTCAGACTACGATCCAAAATCATCGTTCAGGCAGATAATGACCAGTTTGCCAGAAACGAAAGAAATATTGTTTGTTTATGGTTCACGAGAAATGACGGTTGATGTGAACCTTGTGAACAAGTTTTTAAATAATGCGCCACAAGGCGTAGACGTGCATTACTTAAACCCCTTGCAAGCGCCAGCTGAAACGCTATTTAAACTTAAACAAAGCGCGCCCGGCACGCCGATTATTTATATAAATTATAAATATTACGAGCGACGCTGGAAAGCAGTGCACGACTACCTTGTATCACAGCAAGAGCACCCAGTGTTTACTATTTTTGCGCACAATGTGGATAGATACGCGGGGGGCGCGGTTGTGGTGCCAGAGCGCTTGGCCGATATGGCAATTGATATTGCACGAGGGAGTGAGTTTTCGCATGTAGACAACGCCGCCATTCGCTTACAGTTTAATGCCAAGCAGCTTGATAAGTGGAATTTTGATGCATCAGCGTTACCTGATGACGCTGAAATTGTGAATGAAGACCCAGCGGTATTTTCATTAGAGTCAGTATTGCTTATCGCGTGTGCCTTCATGGGAATAATCATGATGATGACCATCTACTTTATTCTCAAATCTAGGGCGAATAATAAGGTATTAAGGCTCGCGCTAGCGCAGGCCGACAGTGCCAATAAATCGAAAAGCGAGTTTCTTGCCAACATGAGCCATGAAATAAGAACGCCCATGAACGGTGTGCTTGGTACATTGCAAGTTCTAGAGCGGACAACCGGCGAGGCCAAAACGCGTGGTTTGGTGAGTAAAGCTATTTACTCAGCGAATACATTATTAACCATTATTAACGACATTCTTGATTATTCAAAAATAGAAGCAAATAAGCTTTCGCTAGAGGCGCATCCGTTTTCCATGTATGCAGTGGTTGATTCGGTAGTTTCAGATATGACAAAGGATGCTCGTCAAAAAGGTATTTCATTGGAAGTAGAAGCAGATGACACCTTTGAAGATGGTTGGTTAGGCGACCCAGTACGCACTCGCCAAATTGTACTTAACCTAGTGTCGAATGCGGTAAAGTTCACAGAAAAAGGCCGTGTTGTAGTTCGCCTAGCGTGTGATGCCGAGGATAATCAGCACGATGACGTTTTAACGTTAACCGTAATTGATACCGGCATAGGCATGAGTGACGAAGCACAGCGTAGCTTGTTTGAGCGCTTTACGCAGGCTGATAGTTCAACAACAAGGCGCTTTGGTGGTACAGGGCTGGGGATGTCGATCACGCTTAATTTAGTAAGAATGATGGGTGGCGATATTCAAATAACGAGTCACGAAGGAGAAGGGACAACCATAACGGTATCATTGCCGTTATTGCGAGCTGAAGTGATCGCGAATAATACCGAACTTACGCAAGCTCCAGATTTAGAGGGTATGCGTATTTTGGTAGCAGAAGATAATGCGATTAACCGCGCTGTAATAGAGTCGATGCTTGAACCCACAAAGGCTACTGTTTCAGTTGTTGAAAATGGTGAATTGGCCGTAAATGCTATCCGTAATGGCCGGTTCGATATTGTGCTGATGGATATTCAAATGCCGGTAATGGACGGCGTAGAAGCATGTACACTTATAAAGCAAATACGCAAAGATCTTACGGTTATTGCGCTCACTGCCGATGCAATGGGTTCCGATGTTGAACGCTTTTTAAATGTAGGCTTTAGCGCTCACATCGGCAAGCCAATAGAAATGAATAAACTCTATAAGTACTTAGACAAGTTCAGCACTTAACTCATTTGCATTAAGCGGCGCGACCACTCATATCAATAGACATTACCAATTCATCCAGAATACTATCTAAATCGGTAATTTTTTCGTGCGCAATAAAAATGCTCATATTGGAGTCGACGCTAACGTGTTCTTCGCTGTTATGACTATCGAAGGTACTGTCCAGTACCGTTTGCATACGCTCGAAGAATGAACGAGCGCTGCGCTCTTCAATATTGCGCAAGCACAAAATAAATTGCTCTGTGCCAAAGCGACCTAAAATATCATTGCCACGAGTACTGTTTTGCAGGGTTTGGGCAATTTGTCTTAATACAGCATCACTCTGCGTTGCCCCCAGTTTACCGGTGATTTCGCGCAAGTTACTAATATCGAATATAGCAATGGCAATGGCGCGCCCAGGTTTTGGTGCATCAAGACTGTTAATGCGGCTAATAGCCGTATTAGCATTAAGCAGCTGAGTAACAGGGTCTATTGCTTTACTGGCAAGGTGCTTTTTGCGCATTACATAGCCAGCAATTAGTGCAATAAGCACAAATACAGCAATGGCGGCTATCAAAGTATTTTGACGTAGCTGTTCAGCCGCTTCTATTTCAGACTCTAGATCGTAAATTCGGTTTCGTAGGTTTGCGGCGCTGAGTATACGCGCAGAATCTTGATTAGTAACCCTGCGCTTTTCCGCTTCAGCCGCAAAAAGTTGGTTAGCCTTTTTTGCATTTTCTAAGTCACCCAACGCGATATACATCGCCAAATTAAAGCTTAAATAATCAAGGTTGCTTCTAAAGTTGGCAGGCACAAAGGTGTTGTTTTCTGCAAAACTGTCGACATACTGCTGCACACATTCTAAGTCGTTATTAAACAAACACACTTCGGTTTTATGCCAATTGTAAAACAGTGTGGCCAGTGAACTAGAAATACCAGAAACGGCTTTTTCAAAGTCGGGAAGCGTGTACGCCAGCTGATTGTAATTTTTGGTTTTACGGTAGTAATACGACAGCGCATATTGATAGTGATAGTTAGTAAGTGGCGTATTCACTTCGCTATTAATAGTGCCATATTCCAAAATGCGTTGGTACGCTTCATCGGTTTGGCCGCTAGCCAGTAATGACACGATAGCGCTAATTAGAATACTGAGTTTATTACTACCTTTATATACTTTGAGGCCCATTTCATGGGCTTTTAAATACTGTTCAGCAGCAAGCGCGTGCTGTTCAAGGTTGCCATACAACAGGCCAATCGAGTTATGAATGTGCGCAAGTTCAGCAGGGCTGCCATCGTCAGAATAGCGCTGCAAAACGTTAAACATTTTGCTGAGACGTTCTGCTTCATCGGCATTTTCAGAGCAGTAGGTAATAAGCCCCAGCGATGCACTGGTGAAAATATCACTGTGTTGGGTAGGTGACGATATTTCTTGCGCCGTAGTGTAGTACCCACAGCGATTGGGGTGCTCGCGCATATCATAAATAAACCCAATTTGGTAAATAGCAGAGGCATACGCGTACGAGCTTTTATCAATATCGTTTTGAGCAGTGATGCCATCAAGCAATGTAAGCGCTTCTGCCAGCTTACCTTCACATATTAAAAACTGCCCCTTAGCCGCTGACAGGGCAAAGCGTTGCTGGGTAGACAAAGTATCTAGCTGCAATGTGGCATTAAGCTCGGGCAATAATGCCGGTGCTGGGCAGTCCCACGACGGGGTTTGCATTTTCTGAATAACGGCATCGACATTATCGGCGGCGACAGCACGCTGCGCCATAGGAGAAAGGCCAATTATAAGAGCCAAGAGCAATAAGCTAACTATATTTCGCATGAAGAAAACGTTTTTATTTTTTCTTCATCATAACGATTTGACGCCGCAACTACTACTTTTGTACTAGAAAAGTTGACGCTATTTTGTGACGAATTATGAATAGTACTAGCACAGGTGTTGCCGGCAATACCTGTTTTAATTCGTAGTGGGAGCGCCAAAACTTACCAAAATAGCCACACCAATTAGTGCGATAGCCGACCATGCCACAGTGGCTTTGGTGGCTTTTTCGCCAAAAGCCCATGCAACGCCCAGCGACATTAGCGCACTGGTTGCAATAAGCGTTTGCACCACAGCAGCCTTGGCATAGGCAAACGCGAACATTTGCAGGTAAATAGCGGCAGTAGTACCCAATAAGGTGGCCATAAAAAACGCAGGCCAAATGCGTTTGCCGTGAGCAATGGTTGGCATGTATTTGGTTTTGGTAAAGGCAATAAAAGGCACTACAAAAAACATACCGCCAATTAAACGCAAAAAGGCGGCACTG
Organism: Alteromonas sp. McT4-15; assembly: GCF_020515205.1. Lineage (NCBI taxonomy): Bacteria > Pseudomonadati > Pseudomonadota > Gammaproteobacteria > Alteromonadales > Alteromonadaceae > Alteromonas > Alteromonas sp. McT4-15. Next base: position 19,100 of record NZ_JAJALG010000023.1, on the reverse strand, counting down.
GCAGCATCTACTTCACCTGAGCTTAAAATATCACGGCTTACTACCGCACCAACGGCCTGACATAGCGCGGCGCCAACTCCATACAAATAGCCGCTGGTGGCAAACACGTGGGTAGTGCTGCGTTTGCGTGCTTTAATTACCATATCGACAGATAATAGCACTACCGCTACGCCAATCCATTGCTGCCAGGTTATCCATTCGCCAATAAAGGCCATGGCGAATAGCGCGGTGAAAAGCGGTGCAAGGGTTTCGGCCACCAGTACTGCTTGGCTGTCGCCAATGCTTTGTAAAGCTTTAAAAAAACAGGTGTCGCCAATACCAATGCCAATAAGGCCACTAAGTAATAGCCATAAAATAGTGTGAGTGGTTAAGCCTGTTGGCTGAACAAATACGAGTACCACCGCTAAAATAGCAATGGAGATAAGGCCCTTCCAAAAGTTCATGGTAAGCGGGGAAAACGCATTGCCTGTACCGCTAAATAATCGTGCAGCAATAGCCCAACAAAGCGCTGTACCTAGCGCAGCAAAAACACCCATTAAACACCTGAAAAAAGCATGCAAGAAAAAGAGCGGCTATGCTAATGCAAGCCCTTGTTGCGGTAAACTTAATTTGTTGCCACAAAAGTACAAAAAGCAAAAGGTAAGCGCCAAGGTGGTAAGCTTAAATACAAACAGTGCTGATAAAACATTTAATGTAAACGTAACTGTTTAAACAAAACGGAAACTGGCAAAGTGTGGCGCATTGCAAAGGGCAAGCAGGCGCGATGCAACAAGCGCAAGCTAAACAGCATTATTAAGTAAATAAAGGGCAGGGCATGAACCTAGACGGTATTAAAGGGGTAATTTTCGACTTAGACGGTACGTTAGTAGAGTCGAGCCTGAATTTCACAAAAATGCGCGCCGACATAGGCTGCCCGCAGCACGAAGATATTCTTACCTTTGTAGATGCTATTACGTGCGAAAAAACCAAAGCACACGCTCACAATACCATTTTGCAGCACGAACTAGACGATGCGCAAAACGCCAAATGGCTAGCTATTGGTAAGGAAATGGTAGAAAAGGCGCAGGCACATAATTTGCCCATGGCCATAGTAACCCGCAACTGCCGAGAAGCCACCGCCATTAAGCTTGCCAATAACAATATACCCATAGACTACGTATTAACCCGCGAAGACGCCCCCGCCAAGCCAGACCCAACTGCGCTGTTAATGGTAGCTGATACATGGCAGCTTCAACCAGAAGACTGCCTGTATGTAGGCGACTTTATTTATGACCAGCAAGCCGCAGAAAATGCTGGGATGAAGTGGTTGTTGGTTTAGAGTTTACCTATCTGTTTCCGGTTTCTTTGGCCTAATTGGGCCAACAGGCAAGATTGATAGGTAATCAGGGCACACAGCGTCGGCGCTAATTCCACCATATACTTTAGTATAGTCTTCTTCGTTAAGTTCTTGCATGATTGATTTTTGTTCGATATTCATAGTTTTCTCCATTAATTATTTTAGCTCTTAGAGCAATTGGAGATTAAATGTGCGTTAAGGATGATGAGCATGCGAACAGGGACACTCTCTAATTTATGTAATCAATGGCGGCTATGTGTCCCATTAATACTATTTTTTTCTTTCTTTTTTCCGAATTTGAGCCACGGTATCGGAGCAAGTTTAGAAGGACGAACAAGCTTCGCTGGTATCCCGTCTGGTGTGATAAGGGATATCGAAGTTAGAGGTGATATTGTTTTTGTGGCTGCAGAAAACGGTGTCTTTGAAATAGTGGGTGCTCAGTCTCAAAGAATAACGTATAGCAAGGCTGGTACGCTCACAGGAATTATATCTGATATACACCTCGATGGTGACGACCTGTGGATAGTCGAATATGGCGTTGGTGTTTTCAAATTAAATTTGAAAACAAAGCACTCAGAACAAGTCTTTTCGGAGTTTGAGTGGGCCACGTCTGTTTGGACAGTCAACTCTTCGAAGGAACATTACTTTTTATCCCTCATAGACGAAGTAATTGTTCTAGATAGATACTCGGGAAATATTAAAGCTCTCAGCGAACACCTCGTCCGCCTTGGTGTAGTAGAAGCATACTCAATTGACTCTACTAGCAGTGGCACATGGATAGCCGTTCGGGATGGACTAATTAAGCTTTCAAATGATTCTAATACAATTCATGAAAAAGAAGTCGCATCAGATTTTCCTTTATTGAGCAGTATTACGTTTGTGAAAGATGGTGGGCGTTCGATATATGTGGGTGGTCCAGAAGGGTTATATGTTGTTGATAAAGCGACTAATAGCTTATATTTTGCGAGATCTTCTGGCGTAAAAGGGACATTTATACAAGATGTATGGATTACTGATAACAATGAAGTTTGGGTGTCTGATGGGACAGTATTTAAACTAGAGCAAGGCCGACTTATTCGCCCCAAGTTTTTGAATCCCGTATTGGGCTCGGAAACAGTTAGGACAGTCACTAGGATTATTCAGGGTCCTCAAGACTCGCTACTGATCGCCTCTTCACAACTTGGGCTCATAGCCTTATCCCAAGCAACTAGAGCTATAAATCTTATCTCAGACGGTGAGGTAGTGCTGCGCAGTAATATCAATCAAGTCGTCACGGTAGATGAAAGCGTTTATGTATCTACGGACAAGCAGTTTTATAAGTTAAACGTTGTCACTGGAGCGTTGACTCCATCTAGTCTTGATTCTGAGTATTCTCACTGTGAAATGCTTCCTCGAAAAGTCTTCACTATGTCTATTGGAGAAGTATTTCCTCTTCAGTGTAAAGATGTATTCAAACATGTCGTGGACGTTACTGATGACAGTTTTTACTTGTATTCAGATAACGGAATGGAAGCAAGCTACTTCCTTGTAAGAGGCTCCAAATTAGAGGACAGGCTTCAAGCTCCCCGTTTGGTTGTTGAATCCATATTACTCTCAAGTGGTGAACTCGCTTCGTTTGATGTGTATGACAATATCCATTTTCAGCTATCAAAGCATAGTTGGAGGACAATTCGATCAAGCGTTGGAAGATGGACTGGAGTTCAATGTTTGATTGAAGTATCGGATGCATTTTTACTATGTACATCTGGCGCTGGTATAAGAAAAATAAGGAAGGATACAGGGGAAGTTGAAAGCCCAGAAGAGTTTCATATCGACGGACTAAGGTTTATAAGAGATGCAGTAGTCACTTCCGGCAAGAACATTTGGCTGGCAACTAATATGGGACTATACGCTTTTGAAGCTAAGTCTCAACGCATCTTTAAATTAGGAAGCTCCCACGGAATCTTTGATACTGATTTTGAGTATAAGAGTTTTAGTGTCGTTGGTGACCAGCTTCTCGTGAAAGGGGACAAATACTCTTATCTCATAGATGAAACGCGTGCCCTTGTCGAACTTAACAAAGAAAGAAGCAGCCCTGCTAGTGCTGTACTAACTTCTGTACATTGGGTTGAGGAAGGTGATATACAGCAACGCTTTTTCCCCAGAGTAACCTCTCTCGAGTTTTCTAGCACTTTAGAGGAGGTTACATTTAACTTCGCTACGAATAGCTTTATCAAACATTTGTCACAAAAATTGGAGCTACAGCTAGATAGTGAAGGGTGGATGCTTCACAGCAGTCCTACTATGAAGGTCTCACTGAGTGATCTTGATTTTGGAGAACACATAATAAAAGCTCGAGTGTTCTCGCCTGATAATAGTGGGCCTGTTACAACCCTTAAATTTACCGTAGCTCAGCCATTATGGGCCTCACCAGTAAGCTATAGTTTATATTTTTTGATTCTTACGACAATTGTCATGTTGTTTAAATTTGGTTATCTAAATGGCTTAATAGAAAAATTCAAGTCTACCAATCTCTATACCAATCTTACTCGATTCGAAATTACAGACGGACAGTCAAAGTTTGAAAAAATGCTTCGAAGCAAAGAACGTCAAATCAGTGAAATTACGCACGATTTGCGTACGCCTATTCAGGTAATCAAAGGGTCTCTAGAGCAATTATCAAATGAAAAGGGTGAGGAAAACAAAGAGTTTATTTTAATAAAAGAGAATATGCGAAGGGTAGAGCAACTTATTGAACAAATGAGAAATGATATACCTCGCGCTTCAAGCCCATCAGACTATTACAAAACTTACTCGGTTGAGCATATTAGATTTATTATTAACTCACTTGAGCCTTTAGCAAAACAAAAGCGGCAAAATCTCGAAATTAGGGTTAAAGGGACGAGGTATATTTCCCTTATCAACGATAGCTTAGAGAAGATCATAACGAACCTGCTTCAGAATGCCATCAAGTACACAAACGAATATGGAAATATTCGAGTCATAGTTTCCATCGACAAAAAGGTATTGAAGATTATTGTTTCAGATAATGGCATAGGGATGGATGCACGTTTGCTTGGAAAAGTGTTCGAGAGATTTACACGAGGTGAAACACAAGAAGAGGGGCAAGGTATAGGCTTATCAATTGTCAAAAATTTAATTGAGCTTAATCAAGGGAAGATTGATGTTGAGAGTAAACCTGGTGAAGGCAGCAAATTTACTGTAAGGCTACCCGTAGATGACATTGAGTTTGTAAATACTGAAGCAGCACAGCTTGAGCTGAAAGGTGAAACTACTAGTCAGAAGACGCTACTGATAGTTGACGACAGCCGAGAGTTTAGAACGTATATGTTTGATTTGCTGTCGACAAATTATCGCTGTTTGGTTGCAGGTAATGGTGAGCAAGCATTGGATGTAATGCAACGTTTCTTGGTCGACTTGGTTGTAACAGACCAAATTATGCCGAAAATGGACGGCTTAACGCTTACGAGTGAAATAAGAGCGCACGCAAGCCATAGTAATATCCCGGTGATAATGCTATCGGCAAAAACAGACCCTCAATTAGAAAAAGCGGCACTAGAAGTTAAAGTAGACTATTTTCTTGCAAAGCCAGCGTCTAGCGAAGAGATATCGCTTAGGATCGCGCACTTCTTGTCGGTACGAGATGCACAAAGCATTGATGAGAACGGCGGTAACAAGCCAATCTTTAAATTTGGTTGTTTAGAAATTCCAGAGATAAACAACGAGAAAGATATGGCGTTTTACCTCAATTTTATTGCTGTGCTTGAGAAAAATTACCATAGAGAAGAATTCAACAGAGACCAAGCGGCAGAGCAGCTTTTGATGAGCACTCGAAGCTTAAACCGGCGACTAGCCGAATTATTTGAATATAACTTTAGTGAATTTCTGTCACGTTTCAGGATAGAAAAGTCCATACCTATTTTGCTTGAAGGTCATTCAATTTTAGACACATGCCTTGATGTTGGCTTTGGAACGGCCGCCTATTTCTCTACTTCATTTAAAAAAGTGATGAAGGTACCGCCTAAAAAGTACATCGAGCAGTATAGGAAAACAGTGGCCTAGCCAAAGAAAGCCTAAATATACCTACGCCTCTCAGCCAAAAAGCCAATCAACATAAACGATGCCACATAGCCTGCGCCTTGGTACTGCCAAGGTAAGTAGGCTAATACGTGTTTCAAAAAGGGTGCGCCGTACAGGGTAAGTGCGCCATAGCCAAATGCGCACAGCACTACAAACAAACTAACGCGAATAACAAAATGGTAGGGCGCTAGTATGCGCTTTACATGGCCGTTAATAATGTCGCCGTACACCACCAAAATAGTGGCCATCAGCATTATACTCATCTCGGTGTAGTAGGGGCTTAAAGCGCGCGAAAGGGCGCTATATAATTCACTCATAACAAACTGCGTTTACAAAGCTACTAATAGAATATTAAGCCGCATAGTAACCGCTTCTGTTTTGTCACAAAAGCGATTTGCGCTAAATATGAGGAACTTTTAGGCCCGCTTAACTAATTCAAATTATTCAAATTGAATTCCGAAATTTCAGTCTCCATCACAAATTCATTTGATACTCATACAGAAATCTAACGTACCAAATCACCATGTTGATAAACCCATCAGATCTATGATGAAGGCGGTGGTAAATAATATGGCAGCACAACAATGCTTAGCTCGGCAGTCTCTGCCGACAGGCCCAGTGACAGCGGCGTATGAACGCAAGGTTAGTGCGGGGGAGGTGCGACGTGATAACGCGCAAGTTGCTCTGGCGGCAAAACTCGATGCCCTGCACCAGTCTCTAACCTCGCTGCCACCAGCACCAGTGCGCACCTACAAAAGGGCAGACAGCAGCGCTACTAGCAGCAATCCGCTATCACTGTTACCGGCGCGAACTTTGGAATCTGCCAAGTCCTATCTTCAAAAGAAGTTCTATTTGTGGTCTTTTGGTCCACCACCGCGAGGTATTTACATTCATGGCCCGGTCGGGGTCGGTAAAAGCTTTCTAATGGATCTTTTTTACGCGTCGGTTTCTGGTCCTGATGATGATTCTTGCTCTAAAAATGGCAGCCACAAACACGCAAAAATTACCAAACGCCGCGTCCACTTTCATGAGTTCATGCTAGACGTCCATCATCGAGTTTTTGTCTACAAAGAAAAGCACCCAACAGATGATGCGCTCCCCATCATTGCGCAACAATTGGCACAAGAAGCCCAGCTTCTCTGTTTCGATGAGTTTCAAGTAACAGACGTAGCCGATGCCATGATTTTGAAACGGCTGTTTTTATTATTATTGGATTTAAATGTCGTGGTGGTGGCCACGTCGAATCGCGCCCCTGAGGAATTGTATAAAGGGGGCATTAACCGCTCTCTCTTTTTGCCGTTCATCGACACACTGAAACAAACGTTCGACATTATTTCCATGGAAGACTCCAGTGTAGATTATCGACGCGAAACTCAGGCCAGTGGTCAATCTTATTTTTGGTCAAACAAAGATGCGCATGGCAATATCAATAACCACATACAGGCGCAGTTGGAAGCAGTATTTGGCGGACCTGCATCTGACACTAAGGCCGAGGTTATTTCGGTCCTCTTTGGTCGCACCGTCCAGGTGGCCCGATTTAATGAACGGTGCGCCTGGTTTAACTTTTCCGAGTTGTGTTACCAACCGCTCGGGGCGGCCGATTATATTTCCCTCTGCTGCCGATTTCCGGTCATCATTGTAGACCGCGTTCCCCAACTGGACGCCAACCACCTTAACGAAGCGCGACGATTCGTTACCCTCATTGATGCGTGTTATGAATCTCGCACTCGCTTAGTGCTGGCGGCACAAGTGCCGCTTGACGAATTGTTTGTCGATTTTGAAGCGCACGTCGAGAGCGACGATGGAGATGGAGAATTGATTGTTAATGATAAAGGGGGGAGCTCGAGTTCCTTCGCGACAACCATGATCCGCACCAAAGAGGGGGGATATTATGAGTGGTCAGCGACGGGGCGAGTTGGGGTGTCACTGGCACAATTCTCGTCTGCCAATGATCTCGCCTTTTCCTTTAGACGAGCCGCGTCTCGGTTGGTTGAAATGGGTGGAAAAGAATGGGGACGGCAACAACGGCTTACGGTAAGGTCCTCACCACCTCTGCGTATCTGAGAAGTACAGCTACATCGTACTTCTCCTGTTGGTAATGTATTTTACTTAAGCTTTTTTAAGCACCCGCATTCAATTCGCTCACTGCTTTAAAGCCTTGCTCTACTGTGGCTATGCGGTCGGTGGTGTGGTCGCGCTCTACAAATTTATGTTCAATACCCGCCAATTCACCGTGAGCAAATATGTCTTTAAAATCTATAGTGCCTTTGCCCACATCGGCAAAGCCGCCATCTTCGGCTAAATCCTTTACATGCCAAAGCTTAAAGCGGCCTGGGTAGGCTTTAAAATAGTCTACTGGGTTCTTGCCTGCTTTAACGGTCCAGTATAAATCTAGTTCCATGGCAACTAAATTCGGGTCGGTTTGGGTAATAAGCACATCTAGCGGTATTTGGCCGTCACGGTTTTCAAATTCAAAGTCGTGGTTATGGTAGGCAAGGGTAATGCCTGCCTTATGGCACGCTTCGCCTATTGTATTCAACTTTTCAGCTAATGCCTGATAGGGCGCAATACCTGTGCCGCGCTGCGCTTCACTTAGCCAAGGCACAACCAAATATTTGTGCCCTACGGTTTGGGCGTCGTCCAATACTTGGTTAAGGTTGTTGTCAAAGGCGTCTAACATAATATGCGCCGACGGTGCGCGTAAGCCGTTGTCGTCTAACAGTTGCCTAATGTGTTTTGCACTGTGATCAAAATACCCTGCAAACTCCATTTCTTTGTAACCAATGTCAGCTACTAATTTAAGAGTTGCAGGCACGCTTACTTTCATAATGTCGCGCAGGGTATAAAGCTGTAAGCCAACAGCACTGGTGTGTTGTGCATGCATAGCATCTTTACCTTTGTGATTGTGCGCTAATACAGCGGGTGTGCCCAGCGCTGCCAATGCGCCCGATGAATACTTTATAAATTGTCGACGTGTTAAAGCCTTGCCGTAGTTCGAGCCTTTGCTACTAACATTGATAAAGTTCATGGCGTTGTCCTTTTGCTGTATTACCTGATTACAGGGGTAGTAATTAACGTGTTGATACCGAGCCAGTGCTCTCTCTTACAATAAGTTCAAATGGCATAATTACTTTCGGTGCTTTTCTAATTTTACCGTTAAGTAAGTCAACCAATAGGGTAACTGCCGTACGTCCAAACTCTTCAGCGGGTTGCGCAATGGTCGTTAACGGTGGGTCAACAAAGGTCGAAAAGGCAATGTCATCAAACCCTGCTACCGAAATATCATTGGGTACGTGTAAATCAGCCTGCTTAAAGGCTTGCATGGCACCAATAGCTGTTTCGTCATTTTCACAAAACACAGCACTTGGCCTGTTATTCAGTTCGCTAATGGTTACACCCGCGTTGTAACCTGCTTGCAGAGTGAAGTCGCCGTCTAGCAGCAGGCTTTCATCAAAGTCGATATTCGCGTCGCGCAGCGCGTCTTTGTATCCGTTCAAACGCTCCTGAGTTAACGGGCTAGAATTGGGTCCTTTAATCATGGCAATGCGTTTATGGCCAAGCGATATTAAGTGCTGCGTCATGGCTTTGGCCGCTGCACGGTTGTCTAAACTCACCACCGGATACTGCCCATCATCAATCACTTCACAAGCATTCACCATGGGAAGTAAACCGTTGTCGTTTATCATGCTGGCGTCAAACGGGTTGTGCGCACGAAGCTGAATTAGCCCGTCTGCTTGCGACGTGCTCACCATTTTGGCGTAGTGATTTTCTATATTGTTATTACCCAAGGTGTTAGCCAGCAATATAGAATAACCTAGCTCTGCAGCCGCTTCTTGCATGCCGCTAATTACACGTGCAAAAAATACATTTGCCACTGTTGGTACTAACACCACTAAATTATGTGTTTTCCCAGACCGGAATTTAACGGCCATTAGGTTCGGCTTGTAGCCCACAGCTTGCACGGCTGCCATTACTTTACTGCGCGTTTTTGGCGACACGCGTTCAGGTTGTTGCAGTGTTCTCGACACTGTTGCCACAGATACGCCGGCGTTATCTGCTACATCTCTTATATTTGCCATTTACGTTGATCGTTCTACATCGCGATTAGCGATTAAATGTAACCGTTTTCATTTAATCAAAAGAATACGCATATTTTCGTCAATATCAAATGCTATTTGTATTATTTTTGTAAAATGCAGCTAATCTTTTTGGTAACTTCTAGCGAGTTAACGGGCTTTACTCATGTCAAATGGCGTTATTTGTAAATAATAGTTTAATAAAATGATGCGTTTCGTGTTGACATAACAAAATGTAACGGGTTACATTTTAACGCATCAAAGCATGAGAAATATGCAAAATCGATCAGAGGATCACGCAATGCAACCAATTCGAATGGGAATGATCGGCGGCGGTGAAGGCGCATTTATTGGCGCAGTGCATCGTCATGCGGCAGGTCTAGATGGGCAATATCAATTAGTGTGTGGCGCATTTAGTCGTAATGAAGACAATAACGTTATAACGGCCACTGCGTTAAACGTTAACCCTTCGCGTTGTTACGCCAATTGGCAAACCATGTTGCAAACTGAGTCTTCGTTACCTGAAGACGAGCGCATGCAAGTAGTGGTTATCGTTACACCTAATAACCTTCACGTACCTATTTCTATTGCGGCGATTAATGCTGGTTTTCATGTGTTTTGTGAAAAGCCCGCCGGCGTAAGTTTCGCTGAAGTCAAAGAGTTGCAAGATGTTATTTACGCGAATAACAGCCTATACGGCTTGGCGCATACCTATTTGGGTTACCCAATGGTATGGCAGGCGCGCCATATGGTAACCAGTGGCATGCTAGGTAATATTCGAAAGGTCTACGTAGAGTACCCACAAGGTTGGCTATCGGGTGAAGAAGAAACCCATAATAAGCAAGCCCAATGGCGAACCGACCCTGCTATTTCCGGTGCAACAGGCGCCATGGGCGATATTGGTACACACGCTTTTGGTCTTGTTGAATTTGTTTTAAACGACCCTGTTACTGCATTAAGCGGCGAGCTATACACCCATGTTGAAGGGCGACGCTTAGATGATGATGGTGCTGCGCTTATCAAAACTAAAAGTGGGGCAACGGGGGTATTGATTGCCTCGCAAGTGTGTGCAGGTGAAGAAAACGCCCTAAAAATTCGCGTGTATGGCGATAAAGGTGGGCTCGAGTGGCGGCAAATGGAGCCTAACTCGGTGATATACCGCCCTACCGATGCGCCATTTCAGGTATTTCGCGCGGGACAAGGTCAAGTGGGGCTTTGTGACGAGGCGTCATCTCGCTGCCGAGTGCCAGCAGGTCACCCAGAAGGTTATTTAGAAGCGATGGCAAATTTGTATACCGATTTTGCTAAGGCAGTTCGAAACAATCAAAAAGGTAAAGCAGATGGCGTGCCGGGTATTAATTCGGGCTTACGCGGTATGGTGTTTATTGACGCTATGCTTGCAAGCAGTGGCAGTGACACAAAATGGACGTCTATCAGCGACGAAGGCACTAACTAATGCAAACGCATATCCACAAACATAAAGGGTGCACACATGGCGAATAATCAACAAGCGATTAAAGGCCCCGCTATTTTTCTAGCGCAGTTTATGGGCGACAGTAGCCCCTTTGATACGTTAGAAAGTATGGCCAAATGGGCAGCATCTTTGGGCTATAAAGGTATTCAAGTACCAACCGACCCAAAGCTATTCGACTTAGAAAAGGCAGCCGAAAGCCAAGCATATTGTGACGAGGTAGCTGAAACATGCCGCAAAGCCGGCGTGGAGATTACCGAGCTGTCTACCCATCTTCAGGGTCAACTAGTGGCCGTGCATCCTGCCTATGATGAGCTTTTCGATAACTTTGCACCTAAGCACTTGCACGGCAAGCCGCAAGAGCGCACTGAATGGGCCATAAATCAGCTTAAATGTGCTGCCATCGCCAGTAAGCGATTAGGGCTTAAAGCGCACGCCACCTTTTCTGGTGCGCTTATGTGGCATTTGGTGTACCCGTGGCCGCAACGCCCCGCAGGCTTGGTGGAGCAAGGTTTTGCCGAATTAGCTAAGCGTTGGAAGCCAATATTAGATGCATTTGATGAGGCAGGCGTAGATGTGTGCTACGAAATTCACCCAGGTGAAGACTTACACGACGGTGCATCGTTTGAACAATTTCTAAAAGCGGTAGATAACCACCCTCGCGCTAATATTCTGTTCGATCCGAGTCATTTCGTACTACAACAGCTTGATTATCTGGACTTTATCGATCGCTACCACAGCCGCATTAAGATGTTCCATGTCAAAGACGCTGAATTTAACCCCAATGGTAGAAATGGTGTGTATGGCGGCTATCAAGACTGGCAAGACAGAGCGGGTCGTTTTCGCTCTCTAGGCGACGGACAGGTCGACTTCAACGGTATTTTTAGCAAGCTTACCCAATATGGCTTTAGTGGCTGGGCAGTACTTGAATGGGAATGCTGCTTAAAAGACAGCGCACAAGGTGCGGCCGAAGGAGCGCCATTTATTGCGTCGCATATTATCGAACCAAGTAAATATGCCTTTGATGATTTTGCTGGTGGTGATGTAAGCGAAGAAAAGAATAAACGCATTTTGGGGCTAGCGCGTTAAGCCAAGCGCATAAGGAAAATAATAATTATGATTACCCTACGTCTAAGCATCATGATGTTTTTGCAGTTCTTCATTTGGGGGGGCTGGTTTGTAACACTAGGCACTTATTTGTCGAACACGCTTCAGGCCAACGGAGGCCAAATTGGTATGGCGTTTTCCACCCAAAGTTGGGGGGCTATTATTGCGCCCTTTATCGTGGGTTTAATTGCCGACCGTTTTTTCAATGCTGAACGCATATTGGGCTTGTTGCATTTAGTAGGTGCAGCGCTGATGTACTTTATGTATCAAGCCAGCGACTTTGCGAGTTTTTATCCTTACGTATTGGTTTATATGATTGCTTATATGCCTACATTAGCGTTGGTGAACTCTGTGTCGTTTGGGCAAATGGATGATCCATCAAAGCAATTTGGAAAAGTTCGTGTGTGGGGCACTGTCGGCTGGATTGTGGCAGGACTTATGATTAGCTATGTCTTTTCATGGGATTCTGCGCAGTCTATTGCCGACGGTATGCTCAAAAACACCTTCCTACTGTGCAGTATTGCCTCACTAGCGTTGGGTATTTTCAGCTTTACCTTACCTAATACACCACCACAAAGTAGCGATAAAGCGGTTGGCCTTCGCGATGTGCTTGGACTAGATGCGCTGGCATTGTTAAAAGATAAAAACTTTTTGGTTTTCTTCTTATCTTCAGTTCTTATTTGTATTCCATTGGCATTTTATTACCAAAATGCCAATCCATTCTTAACGGAAATAGGTGTAGAGAACGCAACGGGTAAAATGACCTTGGGGCAGGTTTCAGAAGTCTTGTTCATGTTGGCATTACCAGTTTTCCTGAATCGATTTGGCATCAAAGCGACCTTGGTTATTGGAATGGCTGCATGGGTTATTCGCTATGCGCTGTTTGCGTTTGGCAATGCCGATGAAGCCTTGTTTATGCTAATCACAGGTATTGCACTTCACGGTATTTGCTACGACTTCTTCTTTGTTTCAGGACAAATATATACAAATGCAAAAGCAGGCGAGAAAGTAAAAAGTGCAGCACAGGGCCTAATTACGTTGGCTACGTACGGCGTAGGTATGCTAGTGGGTTTCGCCGTGGCAGGTGCTATTACCGACAGTTATACATTAGCTAGCGGTGCGCATAGCTGGCAGCAGGTGTGGTTGTTCCCTGCAGGCTTTGCCGCGGTCGTGTTAGTGCTGTTTGCTATCCTGTTTAAGTCTGAAAAGGTGAACGCAGATGCATAACAGTAATCACGACCAAATTCGCAGAAAGCTATTGCAAAGCATGGCGGTGACAGGGGCAGGCGTACTGGCTGCTATGCCGGGCTTTGCGGTTGGGCACCAATCTCAAAACGGAGCCAGTCATAATGATGCCGCGGTTTCTACACTTAAAGGTAACGTGAACCACTCGGTTAGTCGCTGGACCTACGGCGATTTGTCAATCGAGGAGCTTTGCAAAACCGTTAAGTCCCTAGGCTTTAGTGCTATTGATTTAGTTGGCCCCAAAGATTGGCCAATACTAAAACAATACGGCATCGACTCATCTATGTGTAACGGCGCCGAAATTAGTTTAGAGGATGGGTTTATTCATGCTCAGTTACATGACGAACTCGAGTCTCGATATCTAAAGCATATCGACCTAGTGGCAGATGCGGGCTACACCAATCTTATTTGTTTTAGCGGTAATGCAAGAGGCATGTCACGCGAACAAGGGTTAGAAAATGCAGTTAACGGCTTAAAGCGCATATTGCCTCATGCAGAAAAACGCGGTGTGATGATATTTATGGAGCTGTTTAACAGCAAAATTGATCACCCTGATTACATGGCTGACAACTCTGAGTGGGGGATAGCACTGTGCAAAAAGTTAAATAGTAAGCACTTTTCTCTGCTTTACGATATCTACCACATGCAAATCAACGAAGGCGATATCATTCGCACTATCCGCGATAACCATCAGTATTTTGGCCACTATCATACCGCTGGCGTGCCAGGTCGGCATGAAATAGATGCGTCTCAAGAACTGAATTACCCAGCTATTGCTAAGGCCATAGTTGAAACAGGGTTTAAGGGCTATTTGGCACAAGAGTTTATCCCCACACCTAAAACCAAGGCCGGCAGAATTGTATCGCTTAAAGACGCGATCCAAATCTGTGATGTGTAACGTGCAACAGGCACAGCGACGAATTAAGCGATAAAGGATGTGTTATGGCAACGAATGAATACGATGCAATTGTGATTGGCTCTGGTATCAGTGGCGGGTGGGCTGCCAAAGAGCTTACCGAAAAAGGCCTTAAGGTGTTAATGCTTGAACGCGGTCAAAACATCGAACATATAAAGGATTATAAAAACGCACACAAAGAAGATTGGGATTACCCCCATCGCGACTTGCCTACGCAGAAAATGAAAATGGAATACCCAGTGCTTAAGCGCGACTATCCGCTTAACGAAAAAACATTGGGAATGTGGGCAAATGAGATAGATAACCCCTACACGGAAGAGAAGCGTTTTGACTGGTATCGTGGTTATCACGTTGGCGGCCGTTCACTTTTATGGGGGCGTCAAAGCTATCGCCTTAACAGAGAAGACTTCGAGGCGAATGCTAAAGAAGGTATCGCTGTCGATTGGCCAATTCGTTACGACGACCTGGCGCCGTGGTATGACTATGTAGAAAAGTTTGCGGGGATCAGTGGAAACCGCGATGGCTTGGATGTACTGCCAGACGGTATTTACCAACCACCTATGCCCATGAATATTGTGGAAGAAACCGTTGCTGCCAGAGTAAAAGAAGCGTTCAAGGGTAGCCGACACATTCTACATGGCCGTACTTCAAACATGACCAAAGGTAAACCCGAAGAAGGGCGTGTGCATTGCCAATATCGCAATAAGTGTTGGTTGGGTTGCCCGTTTGGGGGCTACTTCAGTACGCAAGCATCTACACTACCTGCGGCGGTGAAAACAGGAAATTTAACCCTTCGTCCGTTCTCTATTGTAAAAGAGATCCTGTTCGATAAAGACAAAAAGCGCGCAACGGGTGTGGAGATCATTGACGCCGAGACCAACCAAACCTATGTGTTCAAAAGCAAGATAGTGTTTGTAAATGCTTCGGCCCTTAATTCTGCTTGGATATTGATGAACTCTGCTACCGATGTATGGGAAGGCGGACTTGGCAGCAGCAGTGGTGAGTTAGGTCACAATGTGATGGATCACCATTTCAGAGTTGGCGCATCTGCTGACGTAGAAGGCTTTGACGACAAGTATACCTATGGGCGACGTCCAAGCGGTTTTTATGTTCCTCGTTTTAGAAATTGGGGAGATGACAAGCGCGACTATTTACGCGGGTTCGGATATCAGGGTAGTGCCAGTCGTTCAGGGTGGCGAAAAGATATTGCCGAGATGGGTATTGGGGCTGGGCTTAAAGATGCCATCAGTGAACCAGGTTCGTGGACGATTGGTATGACTGCCTTTGGTGAAATGCTACCTCACCACGACAACCGCATTTATTTGAACAAGAAAGTGACGGATAAATGGGGAATGCCAGTTCTTGCTATGGATGTAGAGATAAAAGAGAACGAACTCAAAATGCGTAAGGATATGCAGCAGGACGCCATTGATATGTTCGAAGCGGCTGGCCTCAAAAACGTGCAAGGTTGGGATGCCGATTATGCACCAGGTATGGGTATTCACGAGATGGGTACAGCGCGTATGGGACGTGACCCGAAAACGTCAGTACTGAACGCGCACAATCAAGTATGGGATGCCCCGAATGTATTTGTGACAGACGGTGCCGCTATGACGTCGGGTAGTTGCGTTAACCCATCACTTACTTATATGGCATTAACCGCGCGCGCTGCTGATTTTGCAGTGGAAGAGCTTAAGCGAGGTAACTTGTAATGGAAAGAAGAGCACTACTTAAACTTATTGCTACTGCAACAGGCACCGCCATGTTTGCAGGCAGTGCGTTTGCGTATAAAGATTTAACGCCGGTTCCGCTAAGTGCAACATTGTTTTCTGAAAATGATGTGACGCTTTTTAATGAAATGGCCGAAGTAATCATTCCACAGACAGACACGCCCGGGGCGAAAGCGGCGAATGTGGGAGAGACCATGGCAGTATTAATAACCGACTGTTACACACCTCTGCTGCAAAAAACGTTTCAAAATGGTATTAAAACCATCGAAAAGTTATGCCAAACACGATATGGCAAAGCATTTTTGCAACTTGATGCTCAGCAGCGTGAAACCCTGTTCACTGAACTCGATGTAGAGGCGAAAGCCGCCAATCTGGCAAATGGTGTATGGCAAGGAGTAGAAACCGGCAAGCCTAGTCAATGGGAGCCAGGAACCGACGAGCCAACACCTCATTACTTCACTTTGCTAAAACAATTAACTTTGTATTGTTTTTTCACGTCGCAAGTAGGCGCTACAAAAGTACTGCGTTATGTGTCTATTCCGGGTAAGTACGACGGGGCTTTACCTTATAAGAAGGGTGATAAAGCGTGGGCGACATAACTTAGCTTGAGGGCGTCTAGCAAGATGTTGCACATACCTTAGCATCATTAACTTACACGAAATTAGGCAAACATAATGAACAAACACTCAGTAGCAAAAGCATTACTATTTTTTTCACCGCTTACAGTATTAATGACCACTACTGCATGCGCGTCTGACGATGACAGGCTTACACGAGAACAACAGGCAGCCAAAACAGAAGTGTGGGAGCCTGTACCTGAAGTGGTGTCATTTAACGCTAATAACGTACCTTCAGATGCCACCGTGCTGCTAGGTGACAACCTAAATGCGTGGGAATCGCTAAAAGGCGGCGATGCAAACTGGACTATGCAAGATGGCGTGCTAACGGTAAAGCCTGGTGCGGGAGATATTAAAACCAAAGCGTCGTTCTGCGATATTCAGCTACATGTTGAATGGATGGCACCGATGCCAGAAGAGGGAATGGAAGGTCAGCAGCGTAATAACAGTGGCATATTCCTTCAGCAACGCTACGAAGTGCAAGTGTTAGATTCGTTTGAAAATAAAACCTACCCCAATGGTCAGGCTGCAAGTGTATACAAGCAAACTATTCCTTTAGTGAATGCCATGAAGGCTCCGGGCAATTGGCAAACCTACGACATCATTTATAAAGCGCCGCGCTTTGAGGGTGAGAGCTTAAGTTCGCCGGGCTACGTTACCGTTATCCACAATGGCGTGGTGGTACAAAACCATACCGAAATACAAGGTACAACAGAGTGGATAGGCGCGCCAAAATACAAAGCACATGGCTGTGCACCTCTACAGCTCCAAGATCACGGAAACTATGTAAGCTTCAGAAATATTTGGGTAAGAGAGTTATAACCACATTAGGCTAAAAAGCGTGTCGGTAAATATCTTCTATTTCCTCTACGCTAAGCTGCTTTGGGTTATTGCGCAGTAGGCGAGTGACTTTACTCGCCTCACAGGCAAGTTCACCAACACAATCCTCTGGTATATTAAAGTGGGTAAGCGATTGGGGAATATCCACATCTCTACACAACTTTTCAACGGCGTTGAGTAACAGCTTTACTGCTTCGTCTTTGGTGTGATGCCTATCGCAAAGTTTCAACTGCTTTGCTACGCAATACAGTTTGTCTGCACAAAAAGGCGCATTCACTCTTAATACATGGGGTAGCATAACGGCATTACTCATCCCATGAGATAAATGAAAACGTCCGCCTAACGGATACGCAAGCGCATGCACCGCACCTACGCCCGCGTTACCAAACGCAAGCCCTGCCATTAAGCTGCCGGTGGCCATATCTTCCCTTGCTGATAAATTTTCGCCATTCGCATAGGCATGTGGCAAGGCGTTATATATAAGCTTTAACGCTTTTTCAGCAAGCGCATCGGTAATGGGTGTGGCATTAACTGAAACATAGGCTTCTAATGCGTGAACAAAGGCATCTATTCCACTGGCTGCGGTTATAGCTTTGGGGCACGTTTTTGTCATCTCCGGTGCAACAATGGCAACGTCTGGCAATAAGCAGTGGCTCACAATGCCTTTTTTCATCTGCGATTTGGGGTCACATAGTATTGCTATATTAGTGACTTCTGAGCCTGTACCTGCCGTGGTGGGTATAGCGATAAGTGGCAAGGTACGACGTGATAACGTATTTTCTCCGAAGAGATCTGACAACTTACCAGTATAATCATAAGTAGCAGCTAATATCTTTGCGCTATCAATAGCACTACCGCCACCTAAGGCAATAACACCATCTATTTGTTTTTCTCTAAGTAGTGAAAGCTTGTTCTCTATAACCGTGATTTCAGGTTCTGGGGGGATATCATCAATCACTATAGTGGCAGCGGTTGGAAGTAATGGAGAAACTTGGTCGAGTAAACCTGATGCTGATACGCCTTTGTCAGTGATAATGGCAAAGGCATTTATCGATAGTCGTGCCATCTCATCACTAAGTGCTTGCAAAGCACCTAAACCAGTAATAAGTTTCCCTGCGGTTTTAAACTCAGAAATATTCATCGCGCCCTCACTATAAAGACTGTGCAAATGCTTTCTTTATTTACGTATTTTAATGCTCGTTAATAGAAAGCTATAGCATCTAATCTAAAGCACGGGTAGCCAGATACCAATTAACTGAACTTATAGATGAGTAAAATTGGTATGAATTAGCCCGTTTTTAAAACGATCTGTTCATAGTTTGCGCAAACGATCGAAAAATAAGGATTTTTTTAAAATACTTGTTGACGTGAGCGCTCAGATCCCTAAAATGCGCATCCGCTTCGACAGGAAAGCAAAACAAATTGCCCCTAAGAAGTAAGTCTCTACTACCTACATAGGCCAGTAAAGACGGGAGTTTGAAAGAAACGCTTTCGAAAATAAATTTTCAAAAAGTGTTGACACTGAAAACTTCCAGCGTATAATGCGCACCTCACTCGAACAGGGTGAGTCACTAAGAGGCAAAGCTTCTAGTGAATGTTCTTTAAAAATTTAGACAAGACAATCTGTGTGGGCACTCGTTAAGAGTGTCACAACGACGATTCATATTTCGATATATTTAATT